>NZ_VTTK01000020.1:0-114857 GCF_008365135.1 Azospirillum sp. Sh1
CCCGACGACGAAAACGCCAGACCGAAAACATACCGGCTCCCTTCATAAGGAAGCCGGTATGTTAGCGCCTATGCCCTAACCCTCCCCCACCTTCGGTGGGAGAGGGAACTGCCGCCGCTTCGCATAAGGCACCCTCTCCCGCGTAGCGGGGGAGGGTTGGGGAGGGGGCAACAGCACTTTGCCCCTCACGCATAATCCCGGAAGCTCTCCGCTGTCGCGCGGTCATAACCCAGGCTGGCGCGCAGGAGTTGCAGGGTGTAGGGCTCGCGCGCGGCACCCCGGCGCAGTTCCTCCACCGTCATCTCCTCCACCAGACGGCCGCGGTTCATCACCGCCAGCCGGTCGCACAGGTTGGCGACGACGGCAAGGTTGTGGGTGACCAGCACCAGGGTCAGGCCATGCTCCGCCCGCAGCCGGCGGAGCAGGTTCAGGATTTCCGCCTGGACCGACACGTCGAGCGCCGAGGTCGGCTCGTCCAGCAGCAGGACGCGAGGCTCCAGCACCAGGGCGCGGGCGATGGCGACGCGCTGGCGCTGGCCGCCCGACAGCTGGTGCGGGTAGCGGAAGCGGAAGGCGGGGCCAAGACCGACATCGCGCAGCACCCGGTCGATGCGCGCATCGGCGTCGTTCAGCCCGTGGATGGCGATGGGCTCGGCCAGGATGCGGTCCACCGTGTGGCGCGGGTGCAGCGAGCCGTAGGGGTCCTGGAACACCATCTGGCAGAGCTTGTAGAAGGCCTTTTGCCGCTTCGGTCCCTGATCCGCGCCGGCGACGGCGATGCGGCCGGTCCAGTCGTCGTTCAGGCCGCTGACCGCGCGCAGGACGGTGGACTTGCCGGAGCCGGACTCGCCGACGAGGCCGAAGCTTTCCCCCTCCCGCACCGACAGGGTGACGCCGTCCACCGCGGTGACGGCGTCGGCGCCGTCGCCGAAACTGACCCGCAGGTCCTGGATGTCGATCATCATCGTCAGCCCTCCAGCCCATCGGCCAGCCCATCGGCCAGCCATGCGGGATCGCGGCTCAGCACCGGCAGGTCGCCCGGCGGCTCGTCGATCTTCGGCAGGCTGGCCAGCAGGCCACGGGTGTAGGGGTGCCGCGCCGCGTGCAGATCCGACGCGCGGCAGCTCTCCACCACCCGGCCGGCATACATGATGAGGATGCGGTCGCAGAAGGAGGCGACGAGGTTCAGGTCGTGGCTGACGAAGATCATGCCCATGCCGCGCTGGGAACAGAGGTCGTCGAGGATCGCCAGCACCTGCATCTGCACGGTGACGTCCAGGGCGGAGGTCGGTTCGTCGGCGATCAGCAGGTCGGGGTCGGGGATCAGCATCATCGCGATCATGATGCGCTGGCCCATGCCGCCCGACACCTCGTGCGGGTAGCGGTCATAGACCCGCTCCGGATCGCGGATGCGCACGGCGGCCAGCATCTCCAGCGCGCGGCGCTTGGCCTCGGCGGCGCCGGCCTTGCTGTGGACGCGATAGGCCTCGGCTATCTGGCGGCCGACGGTCATCACCGGGTTCAGCGAGTATTTCGGATCCTGCATCACCATGGCGATGCGCCGGCCGCGGATGTCGCGCATGCGCTTGGCCGAGGCCGTCAGCAGATCCTCGCCGTTGAAGGCAAGCCGGTCGGCGGTGACCCGGCCCGGCGGCGGCACGAGGCGCAGGATGGAGCGGCCGGTCATCGACTTGCCGGAGCCCGACTCGCCGACGATGCCCAGTTTCTCCCGGCCCAAGGTGAAGGAGACGCCGCGCACCGCCTCGGCCATGCCGGTGCGGGTGGGGAAGGCGACGCGGAGGTTGGAGACTTCAAGCAGGGGAGTGTTGTCCGCCATCTTTTGATTGGCCATGGCTCAATCCCCCTTCGGGTCCAGCACGTCGCGCAAGCCATCGCCCAGCAGGTTGAAGCCCAGGCTGACGATGAAAATGGCAAGGCCGGGCATGGCGGCGACCCACCATTGCTCCAGCACATATTGCCGGCCGCTGGCGATCATCGCCCCCCATTCCGGCAGCGGAGGCTGGGCGCCGAGGCCGAGGAAGCCCAGCCCGGCGGCGGTCAGGATCACCCCGGCCATGTCCAGCGTCGTCCGCACGATCAGCGAGGCGACGCACAGCGGCATGATGTGGCCGAGGATGATGCGCAGGCTGGACGCGCCCTGCAGCCGGGCGGCGCTGATGAAGTCGGCGCGGCGGACGGTCAGCGTCTCCGCCCGCGCGATGCGGGCATAGGGCGGCCAGGAGGTGATGGCGATGGCGATCACCGCATTCTCGATGCCGGGGCCGAGCGCGGCGACGAAGGCCAGCGCCAGGATCAGCTTGGGAAAGGCCAGCGCGATGTCGGTGATGCGCATCAGCACGGTGTCGACCCAGCCGCCGAAATAGCCGGCGACCGTGCCGATCACCAGCCCGGCCAGCGGCGCCGTCGCCGCCACCAGCGTCACGATCATCAGCGTCAGCCGCGCGCCATGGATCAGTCGGGACAGGATGTCGCGCCCGAAGGCGTCGGTGCCCAGCCAATGGGCCGCGCTTGGCGGCATCAGCCGGTTGTCCAGATTCTGGGCATAGGGATGGTAGGGCGCCAGCACCGGGGCCAGCGCCGCGACGACGACCAGGGCCAGCACGATCAGCAGCCCGGCGACGGCCAGCCGGTTGCGGCGGAAGGCGGTCCAGCCGGCCCAGGCGCGGCCCAGCCGGGCCTGCGCGCGGGACTGCGGCGTGTCGGTGGTCAGCCATTCCCGCCAGCCGGCGGATTGGGTTTCGGTGCGCGCGGTCATCGGGCCCGGGGATCCAGTAGGCGATAGAGCAGGTCGGACAGCAGGTTCAGCGCGATGAAGACCGCGCCGACCACCAGCGTCCCGCCCAGCACCGCGTTCATGTCGGCGCTGAGCAGCGAATTGGTGATGTAGAGCCCCAGGCCGGGCCAGGCGAACACCGTCTCTGTCAGTACCGACCCTTCCAGCAGGCTGGCATAGGACAGGGCGATGACGGTGATCAACGGCACCGCGATGTTGCCCAGCGCATGGCGCCAGACCACCCGGGTCTCCGACAGTCCCTTCACCCGTGCGGTGGTGATGTATTCCTGGCGCAGCTGGTCCAGCATGAAGCCGCGCGTCATCCGCGCGATGTAGGCGACGCTGTAGAGCCCGAGGATGGCCGACGGCAGAACCAGATGATGAACGGCGTTCCAAAACATCTCGGTCTCGCCGGCCAGCAGGGCGTCGACGGTGACGATGCCGGTCACCGGATCGACCATGCCCTCGTAGAAGACGTCGACCCGCCCCGGTCCCGGCACCCAGTCCAGCTTGGCGTAGAACAGCAGCAGCGCCATCAGCCCCAGCCAGAAGATCGGCACCGAATGGCCGATCAGACCGAGCAGGCGGATGGCGTGGTCGGGCCAGCGCCCGCGGTGGGTGGCGGCGAACACCCCGGCCGGCACGCCCAGCAGGGCGCCGAGCACGACGGCGACCGTCGCCAGTTCCAGCGTCGCCGGGAAGACGCGCAGCACATCCTCCAGCACCGGGCGGGAGGTCAGCACCGAGGTGCCGAGGTCGCCCTGCAGCACATCGCCGACATAGCGGAGGAACTGCTGCCACAGCGGCAGGTCGAGGCCCAGCTGCGTGCGCATCTGCGCATAGCTTTCGGCGTTCGCCCGGTCGCCGAGCGCGGACAACACCGGGTCGATCGGCACGACGCGGCCGATCAGGAACGTGACCAGCAGCAGGCCCAGCAGGGTGGCGGCGACCGTGACCAGCAGGGTCAGGCCGCGTTTCAGCGTAGGCAAGAGGACTCCCTCGCGAATGGACGCGCTAAGGAATCACAGTCGCGGCTTTGTGCAAAGCCCGTCAAGGGCATAGGGGGGTATGGGGAGGTGGGTGCGGTGGATGCCCCCTCCCCAACCCTCCCCCGCTTCGCGGGAGAGGGAGTCGGTCGCATAGCGGCGGAGTTCCCTCTCCCACCGAAGGTGGGGGAGGGTTAGGGAGGGGGCATCCGCCGCGTATCCTTACCTGCCGCTCACCACGTCCCGGCCGGGCTGGGGTCGCCATGGGCGCCGGCGGCGGGCTCGTGGTGGGCGAGCCAGCGCTCGGCCTCCAGCGCGGCCATGCAGCCCATGCCGGCGGCGGTGACGGCCTGACGATAGACCTTGTCCTTCACGTCGCCGGCGGCGAAGACGCCCGCGATGTCGGTGGCGGTCGAATCGGGGGCGGTGACGATATAGCCCGACTCGTCCATCTTCACCTTGCCCTTGAAGATGCCGGTCGCCGGCTCGTGGCCGATGGCGACGAAGACGCCGGCCACGGGAATGACGCGCTCCTCGCCCGACTTGACGTTCTTCACGCGCACGCCGGTGACGGCGCGCGGGTTGCCCATGGTGCCGTCACCCTCGCCGACGATCTCCTCCACCGTGCTGTCCCACACCACCTCGATCTTCGGGTGACGGAACAGGCGGTCCTGCATGATGCGTTCGGCGCGGAAGCTGTCGCGGCGGTGGATAACCGTCACCTTGGTGGCGTGGTTGGTCAGGTACAGCGCCTCCTCGACCGCGGAGTTGCCGCCGCCGATCACCGCGACCTCCTTGCCGCGGAAGAAGAAGCCGTCGCAGGTGGCGCAGGCCGACACGCCGAAGCCGCGATAGATCTCCTCGGTCGAGATGCCGAGCCAGCGCGCCTGGGCACCGGTGGCGATGATGACGCTGTCGGCGGTGTAGGTGTCGCCGCTGTCGCCCTTGCAGACGAAGGGACGCTGGCTGAAGTCGACGTCGGTGATCAGGTCGAACACCATCTTGGTGCCGACATGCTCCGCCTGCTTCTGCATCTGCTCCATCAGCCAGGGGCCCTGGATCGGATCGGCGAAGCCGGGGTAATTCTCCACATCGGTGGTGATCATCAGCTGCCCGCCCGGCTGCATGCCCTGGACCATCAGCGGTTCCAGATTGGCGCGCGCGGCATAGATGGCGGCGGTGTAGCCGGCCGGGCCGGCGCCGATGATGAGGACCTTGGTGTGGTGGGTCGTGGCCATGGACGTGATCCCGCAGTGTATCGGCAGAATGGGAGGCGATTGAAACGGTTCTAGAAACCGAACATATGGTCGAGGCTGAAGGCGCTGTCACCGGCCGCAAGGCAGCCATGGTAGCCGAACAGGCGGCAGGTGGTGTCGCGGATCAGCACATAGGCATGCTCGCCCGCCGCCAGCCGTTCCGCTTCCGTAAACATCTCGTGATAGCGCCAGAAGCGCGAGCCGCCGCAGGGGATCGCCAGCCGCTTGCGCGCCACTTCGACACCGTCGCGCCGCACCAGGATCAGGCTGGTGTCGGACGTGGCATGCCACCGGGTCGAGGCAGGGTAGACGAGGTGGCAGAGCGTGTCCCACGGGTCGGTGCCCAGCCGCAGGAACAGGCGGGTCGACAGTCCGGGCGGGCGGCCATGGTAGCTCTGGGGTTCGTCGCGATAGATCATCGCCATGTTGAACATGTGGCTGCCGAAGCTGGTCTCCGCAACATGGCCGGTCGTTACGTCCTCGTAACGGACCAGCGCGTGCAGCCAACCGTCGGCGATCGTTCCGGCTTCGAAATCATAGACCAGTTCGACATGGCCCCAGCCGCCATCTCCTGTTTCATCGACGACGCCTTTGTCGGCGACCAGCCCAGTCACGTCCAGCGCCACGCTGTCGGACCGCTTGAGGTTGCCGAAGCGGTGTTCGGCCACCGCGGCGCCGTTGCGGTCGTAGACGACGGCCTTCACCGGCAGTTCGTTCTGCGCCGTGCTCATCGGCGTCGGCAGCAGAATGGTGCGCCAGCGGCCCATCGGCAGCAGCGGCGCCGGCAGGATGTGGCCCTTGCCGACGACGCCCTTGTCCATGGCGCCACCGGTCAGTTGCGGCAACTTCGGATCGGGCTTCAGGTCGGTGCGCTCGACATTGGCATGGGCCATGCGGCGTCGGCCGTCGGCGGCGACGATCTCGTAACGCGGGCGGACGAAATGCTTGCCGGCCTGAACCTCGAACTGCTGCGGCCAGCGCGCCTCGGGGAACAGGTCGGCGACGTCCAGTTCGACGGTGGCGAAGGCCGGGACCGTCCGGTCGAGCCTGCGGATCTCCGGCGACCCCATCAGGTTCAGGCCGACGGCGCCGGCCGGGATCGGCGTCGGGTGGCTGTTCTGGATCCACAGGGTCACCCGCTCGCCCTCGCGCGGGGCGGGCAGGCCGGCATAGAGGTCGGCCGGCCAGGCGTTGGCGTCGTGGGTGCAGGACAGCACCGTGTCGTCGTCGCCATAGGTGTCGAGCGCGTATTTGACCACGTCATGCCCGGCGGCGCCGATGACGTGCAGGAACAGCGAGCCGCAGAAGTCGGACAGGTTGAAGCGCTCGCGCACCTGCCGGCTGTCGATCACCACCGTGCCGTCGGTCGGCGGCATCGGCTCCGTCCAGTCGGCGATGGGGCGCCCCTCGCCGTCGAACAGGCAGGCCCACAGCCGGGTGCCCTTGGCGCCGTAGCGCGGCCAGTAATTGGCCGACACCACGCGGGTGTGGTGGCCGTCGCCGTCGCGGAACCAGGCGAAGTTGGTCGCCCAGTTGAACTTCGACAGGTAATGGCCGGGGTCGTTCAGCATGTCCTCCGGCACGCGCATGGCGTCGAGCGAGACGACGCCGGCCTGCTTCGGGATCAGGTGCGCGATGTGGCCTTCCAGCCGCTGGGAATCGAAGGCGACGATGAAGACGGTGCGGGCGCCGCTGGACGGCAGGTCGGTCACCGGGCGGGCGGCGTGGCCGAACGCCTCGCGGCCCACCTGCTCCACGTCCTGGACATAGATGCCGCCGATGTCGATCGACGACAGGTCATAGAACTCCGCCAGACCCGACAGCAGGCCCAGCGGGTCATAGACCGCCACCGGGCCGAAGGAAGCCAGCCGTGCGATCAGGATCGCGGCCTTGGGCGCCGCCAGCGGATGGCCCACCGCCTTGAAGAAGCTGGAGCCGCCGGTGACGTTGGAAAAGGTCTCGATCCGAAGAGGCATGAGGACACACACGCGCGATAGCAATGCCAGGGCGTCGGTTATAGCCCCTTCGGCCGGGCGGGCGACAGAGATTTGCAGGCGGACGCGATTTGTCCGGGGGTACGAACGCCTGCCCGAACGATCCCTCTTGTCTGAGAGCGGGTTTCGATATATCTAAGTTTTCGTTATATCGAAACTGCATCAAGAGAGGGTTCCATGTTTCGGCACCTGTTTCACAATCACGGCCGCCGCTTCTCGCGTCCGGAATTTGAAGACGAGGCTCCGGAGGGACGCGGCCGGCACGGGCGCCACGGCCATCGCGGCGGCTGGGAAGGCTGGGGCGGCCAGGGGAAAGGCGGCCGGGGCGAGCGGCGCATCTTCGACCATGGCGACCTGCGCCTGGTCCTGCTGTGGCTGATCGCGGAGAAGCCGCGCTCCGGCTACGACCTGATCAAGACGATCGAGGAGAAGGTCGGCGGCGCCTACAGCCCCAGCCCCGGCGTCGTCTACCCGACCCTGACCCTGCTGGAGGAGCAGGGTCACATCCGCGTCGGCGCCACCGAAGGCAACAAGAAGCTCTACGAGATCACGCCGGAGGGCACGGCGGCGCTGGCGGCGGCGGAGCCGACGGTGGCGGCGGTGCGCGAACGCATCGCCCATGCGAAGGCCTGCCGCCAGCGTGAATCGTCGCCGCAGATCGTCCGTGCCGTCGAGAACTTCAAGATGGCCCTGCGGATGCGCCTGTCGCGCGGCGACCTGACGACGGAGCAGACCCAGGCCATCGCCGACATCATCGACAACGCCGCCCGCAGCGTCGAACGCATCTGACCGGACAGGAGACAACGGCCATGGCCGCATCGACCGCACGCATCGTAACGCCGAACGGGCGCCGCTACATGACCCAACTGTGCAAGCACTGGGCGCACAAGTTCGAGGTCGTTTATGACGAGACCCAGGGCCTCGTCCCCTTCAGCCCCGACAGCCGCTGCCGCATGGCGGCCGACGACGCGGGACTGACCCTGACCCTGGAAGTGGAGGATTCCGGGCAGATGGAGCGTATGCAGGGGGTGGTGATCGACCACCTGAAACGCTTCGCCTTCCGCGAAGAACTGGGGCAGGTGGCCTGGGCTCCGGTGGGGTGAGGCGCATTTTCCCGAATCTGTCTGCGACAAATCCTGTTGAGAATTACCGCGTCTGCGGTGTAAAACGGTTCTTAACCAACAGGCGGGAATGGGAGAGAAGGCGGTTTTCCACCGCCGGGCCGCCCATGGACAGATCACCGGGAGTCTTTCGTGATGCTCCGCATCTCCAAGAAGCTGATGTTCGCCATCGAGGCGGTCCTCGACATCGCCTACAACGCGGGCACCGAGCCGGTGCAATCGGGGGAGATCACCCGGCGCCAGGGCATCCCGAAGCGTTATCTGGAACAGGTGCTGCAGCAGTTGGTGCGCGAAGGCGTGCTGGCGGGTGTGCGGGGCCCGCGTGGCGGCTACCGGCTGGCGCGCGAGCGGCGGCGGATCACGCTGGGCGAGATCGTCAAGGTCGTCCGCGCGATGGAGACCGCCACCGACCCGATCGAAGAGCCGGCCGGTTCCGTGCTGGGCCATCAGGTGGTGCGCCCGCTGTGGGGCGAACTGCAGGAAGAATGCATGTTGAAGCTCGACACCATCACCATCGAGGACCTGTGCATGCGCGCCCGCCGCGCCGGGGTGGAGAGCGAGACCGAGGACCGGATCGACTTCACCATCTGATCTGGCCGGGCTGACGGGGTCGGCATAGGCTGGTGCGGACGGCCGGGGCACCCCACTTGCCGTTCGCCGCACTTGCCGTTTGACAGTGCCCCTGTGCTGGATAATGCTCCGCCTGGGGTGTTGAACTCACTTATAACACAAATCTCAGAGGTGGAATCATGGCTGCACCGGAGTTCCGCGGCAAGATCTACGACAGCATCCTCGACACGATCGGCGCCACGCCGCTGGTACGGCTGGACCGCCTCGCCGCCGAGGCGGGGGTGAAGGCCCAGATCATCGGCAAGCTGGAGTTCTTCAACCCGCTCGCCAGCGTCAAGGACCGCATCGGCCGCGCCATGATCGAGGCCGCCGAGGCCGCCGGCACCATCGCCCCCGGCCGCACGACGCTGGTCGAACCCACCTCCGGCAACACCGGCATCGCGCTGGCCTTCGTCGCCGCCGCCAAGGGCTACAAGCTGATCCTGACCATGCCGGAAAGCATGTCGGTGGAGCGGCGCAAGATGCTGAAGCTGCTGGGCGCCGAGCTGGTGCTGACCCCGGCGGCGGAAGGCATGAAGGGCGCCATCCGCAAGGCGGAGGAGATCCTGGCCGCCGACCCGAACGCCTATCTGCTGCAGCAGTTCAAGAACGCCGCCAACCCGGCCGTCCACCGCGCCACCACGGCGGAGGAGATCTGGAAGGACACCGACGGTCAGGTCGATTTCCTGATCTCCGGCGTCGGCACCGGCGGCACGCTGACCGGGACCGCCGAGGTCATCAAGGCGCGCAAGCCCTCCTTCAAGGCGGTGGCGGTCGAGCCGGAAGACAGCCCCGTCCTGTCCGGCGGCATGCCCGGCCCGCACAAGATCCAGGGCATCGGCGCCGGCTTCGTGCCCGACATCCTGA
This sequence comes from Azospirillum sp. Sh1, assembly GCF_008365135.1. Classification (NCBI taxonomy): domain Bacteria; kingdom Pseudomonadati; phylum Pseudomonadota; class Alphaproteobacteria; order Rhodospirillales; family Azospirillaceae; genus Azospirillum; species Azospirillum sp. Sh1. The sequence continues at coordinate 9,628 of NZ_VTTK01000020.1, forward strand.
AGAAAGAGCTGATCGACGAGGTGGTGCGCATCTCCAACCAGCGCGCCTTCGAGACCGCCCGCAACGTCGCCCGCCTGGAAGGCGTGCCGGTCGGCATCTCGTCCGGCGCGGCGCTGGCGGCGGCGCTGGAGATCGGCGCCCGGGCGGAGAATGCGGGCAAGCAGATCGTCGTGATCCTGCCGTCCTTCGCCGAACGCTACCTGTCGACCGCCCTGTTCGAAGGGCTGGAGTAAAGGCGCATCGATGCGGGTGGGGGGTGATCTTCGCCCCCACCCGCAGCTTCGGTTCGCAGCTTGGCGGCGAAATTCCGGCCCGAAATTTGACGGATTTCGCCGTTTCGGCTAATCTTCCGGGTGACCGCACCGCCGTTCCGTCCGTGCCGCCGGGGAGTGACCGCCATGACGGATATTACCGCCGCCACCTACGTTCCGAACCTGTCGAGCAGCGCCTTCTCCCAGTTCAAGGGGAAGACGACCAAGATCGGTTCGGACGGGGCCAACGCCGATAGCCAGACCTTCACGGTCAGCAAGTCCGGCGAGTTCAATTTCAAGATCAACGACACCTTCACCAACGTCGAGATCCGCAACGACCGCAACGAGGTGGTGACCACCATCCGGTCGAAGGAATCGGCGGCGGACGCCAGCGCGCGGCTGGGACCCGGCACCTACACCGCGACCTTTTCGCAGGCCAACCGGGCGGCCGGCGTGCGCGACTATTCGATGGATGTCACGGAACGGCAGAACGTTCTGGTGACCGGCGGCGGCGCGACCTTGAAGGGGACCGCACAGCCGCCGGGGAACGGCGACACCGGCGTCCAGAAGCACACCTTCAACGTCGTGCAGGGCGGCACCTTCACCGCCGACATCTCGCTCGCCAACACGCGCTGGGCGATGATGGACAAGGACGGCAAGGTGGTGGCCGCCAGCGACTCGGGCAAGACCGATGCAGAGCAGAACTTCCTGCAGAAGCCGACCTACAAGCTGGAGCCCGGCCAATATTCGATGGTGGTGGTGCCGCCGTCCAGCCTGAAGAGCCCGACGGATTTCCGGCTGAGCTTCGTCCCGCGCAATCCGGACCTGTCGGACAGCGGCCTCAACCAGGAAAGCGCCATCCAGAAGACTCTGCGCGAACGTCAGGACCGGCTGCGCCAGTGGGCGTCGGAAGCGAAGCCAACCACCTCGACCAAAGCATAACGGGAGCGGGGCCTGACCGGCGGCACTGCCGGCTTGCGGAAAACGCGGCATCGAATGTTGCTGCAACGGCCCGTCCTTGCGCTATGCTGCGGGCCATGGACTTCACGGATACCCAGCTTCACCGCTATTCCCGCCACATCGTGCTGCCGGAAGTCGGCGGCATCGGCCAGGAAAAGCTGTTGCGTTCCAAGGTGCTGGTCGTCGGTGCCGGCGGCCTGGGCGCGCCCCTGCTGCTCTATCTGGCGGCGGCCGGCGTCGGCACCATCGGCATCGTCGACGACGACACCGTCGACCTGTCGAACCTGCAGCGGCAGGTGATCCACGACGAGTCGTCGCTCGGCCTGCCGAAGGTGGACAGTGCCGCCGCCCGCATCCGGGCGCTGAACCCGGATGTCCGGGTGGAGACGCACCGGACGCGGATCAGCCGCGACAACGCGATGGAGCTGATCGCCGGCTATGATCTGGTCGCCGACGGGTCGGACAATTTCGCCACGCGCTTTCTGCTGAACGACGCCTGCTTCCTGGCCGGCAAGACGCTGGTGTCGGCGGCGATCCTGCGCTTCGACGGGCAGCTGACCACCTTCAAGGCGCATCTGGGCGCGCCGCACCCCTGCTATCGCTGCCTTTTCCCCGAGCCGCCGCCGCGCGGCACGGTGCCGTCCTGCTCGGAAGGCGGGGTTCTAGGTGCGTTGGCCGGCTCCGTCGGCTCGCTGCAGGCGACGGAGGTGCTGAAGGAACTGCTGGGGCTGGGCGAAAGCCTGTCGGGCAGCCTGCTGATGATGGACACGCTCTATGCGTCCTATCAGCGCATCTCCATCAAGCGGGATCCCGACTGCGCGCTTTGCGGCGATCATCCGACGATCCACGACCTCTCCGCCCATTGAAGGGCGCCACGGCAACGACGGGAGGCGGCCACCATGTCCACTGCCCTGCCTGAAACCATGCCCAACTCAATACCGGCGACGGGAGCCGGCGGCACGTCGGCCCTGTCCATCGTCTTATTCGCCGGCGGCTTCGACCGCGTCCATTACGCGCTGGTGATGGCCAGCGCCGCGGCGGCCACCAACCGCAAGGTCACGCTGTTCTTCACCGGCCGCGCCCTGCGTGCCCTGGTGCATGAGACGGAGCCGGGGGTGCTGGGCTGGCACGACCTGGACCCGGCCGACGACGGCAGCACGCCGGTGGCGCGCGACCGGTATTTCGCCACCCACGGCCTCGCCACCTTCGAGGAATTGCTGGAGGCCTGCGTCGCCATGGGCGTCACCGTGATGGCCTGCGAGATGGGGCTGCGGGCTTTGGGGTTGCCGCCGGGCGTCTCGCTGCGGGCGGACGTGCCGGTCGCCACCGGCGGGGTCGTCACCTTCCTCAACCAAGCGTCCAGCGGGGCGCCCGGCGGCGGCGCCATGCTGTTCGTCTGAAGCTGTTGGATAGAGCATGACCGACAACCGCGAGATCCTCGACCTCGCCAACCGGTTCGAGTCGATCGCCACCGACGGGTTCGAGGGGCGTCCCTACCGGCCGGCGCTGGCCGAGCTTGCCGTCCGCGTGCGCGAGCGGCCGGGCATGGCGCCGCGCGTCGCCCATGCGCTTGGGATCATGATCCAGCTGATCGGCGAGAGCGATCCCGAGGGGCGGTTCGCCGCCAAGATCGCCATCCTGCGCGAGGCGGTTGGGCTGCTCGGCGACGCCTGAGGTGCGCGCCCGAGCCAAGCGCAAGGCAGCCATGCGTCACGCTGGAGATGGGCGCCCCGTCATGGGGGGTGAAGACACTCCAGATGAGGATGAACACCATGGCTTTCCGTTTCACCGTCGCCACCGACGCTCCGTCCCTGTACGCCACGCTGTTCGCCACCGCCAAGACCATCCGCGGCAGCGGCCTGCCGACCGGGCTGATCCACCTGATCGACCTGCGCGTGTCGCAGATCAACGGCTGCACCTATTGCATCGATTTGCATACCAAGGAAGCCCGCCACGACGGCCAGTCCGACCAGCGCATCGCCGCCCTTGCCGAGTGGGAGCGGTCGGACCTGTTCCTGCCGGACGAGCGCGCCGCCTTCGCCTGGGCCGAGGTGCTGACCCGCACCCAGCATGACCGCATCGACGAAGCCTACCGGGCGCTGCAACGCCATTTCAGTGCCGAGCAGATTGCCCAACTGACCGTGACGGCGGCGCAGATCAACGCCTGGAACCGCATCGGTATCGCCCAGCATATCGAGGGCACCGCCGTCGGGATGGCGGCGTGACGGCGCTGGCCGACCCGGACACCGCACTCGCCGCCTTCGCGGGCGAGCGGGCGCGGCTGCGCGCCCTGGCCTACCGGCTGCTCGGCTCGGTGGCGGAGGCGGAGGACACGCTGCAGGACGCCTGGCTGCGCTGGTCCACGGTTGCGCCCGGCAGCGTCGGGTCGGCCCCCGCCTTTCTGACGACGCTGGTGACGCGGCTGGCGCTCGACCGGCTGCGCTCCGCCCGGGTGGCGCGGGAACGTTATTACGGGCTGTGGCTGCCCGAGCCCGAGGTCGCCGACTGGGATGACGGGCTGGAGGACGGGCCAGGGGACGGAGCGGAGGCCGAGTCGGTGCCGATGGCGATGCTGCTGCTGCTGGAACGGCTGGCGCCGGACCAGCGGGCGGTCTTCGTCCTGCGCGAGGCGATGGATCTGGATTACGCGGAAATCGCGGCGATGCTCGGCAAGTCGGTCGAGGCCTGCCGCCAGATCATGCGGCGCGCCCGCGCCCGCATGGCCGAGCCGTCCGCCGCGATGGCCGATCCGGATGCCGGACGCCGTCTGGCCGCTGCCTTCGCCGAGGCCAGCGTCCGGCGCGACTATGCCGCCATCGTCGCCCTGCTGTCGGACGACGCCCAGTGGCTGAGCGATGGCGGTGGGATGGTGCGGACGGCGGTCAAGCCGCTGTTCGGCGCCGACCGCATCGCCCGCTTCCTGATCGGCGTCCAGCGCAAGCGCGCCGTCAGCTTCCGATTCGTGCCAGTGCGGGTCAATGGCGGGCCGGGACTGCTGACCGATCTGGGCGGATCGTTCCGTAGCGTGCTGGCCTTCGATGTTGCCGATGGTCGCATCCTGCGGGTCTATCAGGTCGCAAACCCGCAGAAGCTGGAGCGCGTGCGGAGCTTTTAAGCCGTCGCCTCGTCCAGCCAGCGGTCGAGCGCGGTCAGATCGACCGGGCGGGGCAGGATGGGGAAGGGCAGGTTCGGCATCCGCGGACCGGTCATCAGGATGCGGGTCTGCGGATAGAGCATCGCCGCCAGCGTCGCGGCGCGGTCGCCCTCGTCGCCCTCATGATCCAGCGGCAGCAAGGCGACGACCGGCGCCTCCGCACCGATGAGGGTCAGGGCCTCCAGCGCACCGGCGGTCTGCGAAACCTGAAAGCCGCGGCCGGACAGATGGCCGGCCAGCGCCTCGCGCTGGATGCGGTCGGCATCGGCGACCACGGCGCGGCGCCCGCCGTACCCCGGCATCCGGATGTCCGCTTCGATGCTGAAAGCCACGTTCCCCCTCCGTCCATCATGTTTTTGTTATGGACGAGGGGAGTATGCGGGTGGGTGGACGGGTTGTAAACGGCCGCTACCTGTGGTTCGACCTTCGTCGAATACGGACCACTTCGCCCTTGTGCATCAGCGCCAGCATCGGCAGGTCGCTGGGATGGTTGCCATAGCCCCAGGTGGCGGCGACCGGGCCGTTGCCGGCGATCCAGCCCGTCACCCGTTCCGCCTTGTCCAGCCGCACGCAGTTGGCGGTGCTGAGCCGGCCGGTCAGCCTGCCGTCCACCACCTCCATGCCCGTCGCCAGCAGGTCGTCCACCTCCAGCCCGCGCAGCAGCGCCGGCATGTAGAGGTCGAGCGCGCCGGTGGCGACCACCACGCGGCGACCCTGCCGGCGATGCTCCTTCAGCACATCGAGCATCGGCTGGTGCCAGCGCACGCGCGGGACCATCCGCTCCGCCGCGGCCAGCGCGTCGGCCACCGGCAGGCCGCGCAGGGTGCGCTTCAGATAGATCGCCTTGACCGACCCCGGAAAATCGCAGCCCGGCCCGCGGCCGCGGACATGGCGGTGCAGGGCCGATCGGATGGCATCGGCCAGTGCCAGGGCGGCGCGGCGCCGGCCGATCACCTCGCCGACGAACATCGGCAGGCTGTCGCCATGGATCAGCGTCCCGTCGAAGTCGAAGAAGGCCACACCGGCCGGCCCCAAAACCGATGACTCGATAGCCGGCGAATCGGGAGCCATCGCCAGCAGCGGCGTGGGCGGCGTGAGGCTGGTCCGGGGCTCGATGCCGCGGGGCGGAACGGACGTCGTTTGCATGACCATGTTTATCCGGCCGGCGCGGTGCGGCAGGCAAGGACTTTCAGGTCAGCCCTGGCCAAGTCGGCTCTGGCGATACCGATCAATGCAGCATGGTGGGGCCGCAGGGCGCTTCGAAGAGCGGTCCCTCTTCCGCCCCGTCCTCCGCGTCGTCGGATGCGAAGTCCGCTCCGGCGCTGTCGTCCACCTCTTCCAGCTGGGCGATCAGGTCGCCGGACGCCTCCTCCAGCCCTGCCTTGACGGCGATCAGCAGGTTGATGATCTCGCCATTGTCCTGCTCCAGGCTGCGGACACGCTCTTCCAGCCGGTCGATGCGTCGCATCAGCAGGTCGGACAGGCGGTCCAGCCGTTCGAGGACGGGGTCGGGGCCCGAGCCTGCGGCGTTGGCTGCGGTCTTGGGAATGTCCGGCCCGGCCGTGCTCGGCGGGCTTTCGGGCCGGGCGTCGGGGCGTCGGTCTTGGCGATTGTCGGGACGATCATCCATGGTGCGGCCGGTTCCGGTCAGTGAGGTTTGCTCCTCGCCTAACCTTGGACCAGTGGCCGGCAAGGTCCAGACCGGCACCCGATGCACCCCGCAAGCGATGGCCGCCTGACCCGCCCGTCCCGCGTGTGGAGATTCCGGGGAAGGGAGAGTTAGCCTGCACCCCTTGTGCGCATCGCCAAGAAGTTCTTCATAAAGTTAAGACTCAGATTTATCGGTCCGGCGTTTGCGCGGAACACCGTACAGTTCCAACCGATGGCCGATCAGGTCATAGCCAAGTTCGCGGGCGATGCTTTCCTTCAGCCGTTCCATTTCATCGTTGGTGAACTCGATCACTTCTCCTGAGTCGACATCGATCAGATGGTGGTGATGATCGGTTCTGGTTTCTTCGTAGCGCGCACGGCCGTCACCGAAATCCAGCCGGTCGATGACGTGCGCCTCTTCGAACAGCCGCATCGTGCGATAGACCGTGGCGATGGAAATGCGCGGATCGATGGCGGATGCACGGCGGTGCACTTCCTCCACATCGGGGTGGTCCGTCGCCTCCGACAGCACGCGCGAGATCACGCGGCGCTGATCGGTCATCTTCAATCCCTTCTTCACGCACAGTTCTTCAAGGCGCGAGGGCATGGACATCCCCTGTGTTCCTGTCTTTGTTCGACGGGCGACGGTTCGCCCCTCCGGTCTCCCTGATCCCCGGGCACGCCAGCACCGAACGCCGACCGGATGTTCCATCCCGGCCGGCCCTTTGCGGCACCCCGAATATCCGACCAATATACTGTGTTTCGGACGCATTCTCAAACACCCACGGCCACCGACAGCCCTGCCGGACGGCCGAGCGGAAGAGGCTTTGCCGGCCAAAGCCATAGTACTTTCCGGCTATCGTTCAGCGGGAGCGGATGGTTGGAACGGAAACGAATTGCTCATAATCCCCTGCTAGGTTTTGTCGGATGGAGCGCCGTGCAGTCCGGGACGGCGCCTGATCGGACGTGACCATGCCGGACAGGGAGGGGGAGGAGCCGCAATGACGCCATTCGATGTCCCGCCTCCCGCCCCGACGATTGCGGCGGAGCCGCCCATGGACGAACCCGCCTTCACCGCAGCGGGGCTGGCCGTTCCGGTGCCGCCGCTGACCCTTGACCAGGAGTGTGCCGCCGCGCTCGCCCGTTTCCGGCGCCAGCCGGAGCTTGCCGCCCTGCCGGTGGTCGACGGCGACGGCCGCGTCGCCGGGCTGCTGGAGCGTGGCCGGCTGCCGCCGGCCGGCGGGGGAGAGGGGGGCGGCATGCCGCTGGTCTCCGACGCGATGGACCCGCATCCGCTGCTGATCGAAGGGGCGACGCCGCTGGCGGAGATCGGTCGGCAGTTGGCCCGGCTGAAGCCGGCGGCGCTGGTGACGGGATTCCTGGTGGTGGAGCGGAGCCGCTATCTCGGCGTCGGCACGGTGACCGTGCTGATGGCGCGCTCGGCCGAACAGACGGAGCTGCGCGCCCGCCAGCTGGAGGAGGCGCGCCGGCAGGCCGAACAGGCGATCCGGGCCAAGACCGCCTTCCTCGCCAACATGAGCCACGAGATCCGTACGCCGCTGACCGCGATGATGGGCTTCGCCGAACTTCTGGAGCAGGAGGTGCTGGGGCCGCACGCCATCCCGCTCTATCGGGAATACGCCCGCGACATCGCCGAGAGCGGCCGGCACCTGATGGAACTGATCAACGACCTGCTCGACCTGTCCAAGGCCGACGCCGACCGGCTGGAACTGGTGGACGGCACGGTGGACGTGGTGCGGGTGGCGATCGGCACGGCGCGGCTGCTGGCCGAGCGGGCGTCGCGCCATGGTGTCAGCATCGCCACCGAGGTGCCGCTGGACCTGCCGCCGCTGCGCGCCGACGAACGCAAGCTGCGCCAGATGCTGCTGAACCTGCTGTCGAACGCGGTGAAGTTTACCCCGACGAATGGCGTGGTGACGCTCGGCGCCCGGGTGGCGGCGGACGGCGCCTTGTGGCTGTCGGTGCGCGACACCGGCATCGGCATGACCGGGGAGGAACTGGGCAAGGCGCTGGAGCCCTGGGGGCAGGTGGACAGCGCGCTGGCCCGCGCCCAGGTCGGCACCGGCCTGGGACTGCCGCTGACCAAGCGGCTGATCGAACTGCATGGCGGCCGCCTGGACGTCGTCAGCCGCCGCGACGAAGGCACCACCATGTCGCTGGTCTTTCCGGCCAAACGGGTCGGGCGGGGGTAAAGGAAAAGCCCCCTCCTCCGGGGAGGAGAGGGCTTTTCCGTCAGACTTTCCTGTTCAGGGCGAACCTTACGCCAGCCCCTTCTCCATTGCGCTCGCCAGACGGCGGGCGAAGGCGGCGGGGTCGGGCAGGGGCTCGCCTTCGACGATGCGGGCCTGATCGAGCAGGAGCCACGCCGCATCCTCCAGCGTGTCGGTGGCGCCGCTGCCCTTGGCCCGTTCGGCCAGACGCTTGATCAGGGCGTGGGATGGGTTGATCTCCAGGATGCGCTTGCCGACCTCGCCGTTCAGCTGCTTGTGCTGCTTCAGCAGGCGTTCCAGGTGCATGTCCATGTCGTTGTCGTCGGCGACCAGACAGACGGCGCTGTCGGTCAGGCGTTCGGACTTGCGGACGTCCTTCACCGCGTCGGACAGGGTCAGCTTCAGCAGGGCCAGCAGGTCGGTCAGCTCGCCTTCCGGCGCCTTCTCCTCCGGCTTCTCGGCCTCTTCGCCCTTGATCTTGCCGAGATCGGCGCCGCCGCGGGTCACCGACTTGAAGGGCTTGCCGTCATAGACGCCGACAGACGGCATCCAGAACTCGTCCACCGGGTCGGTCAGCAGCAGCACCTCGACGCCCTTGGCCTTGAAGCCTTCCAACTGCGGGCTGCGCAGCAGGGTGTCGATGTCGTCGCCGCTGATGGTGAAGATGGCGTCCTGGCCCTCCTTCATGCGGGCGACATACTGCTCCAGAGAGACCAGATCCTCGCCGGCGGTGGTGCGGAAGCGCAGCAGCTTCAGCAGCTCGTCCCGGTGCTCGTAGTCCTCGTAGAGGCCTTCCTTCAGCACCGCGCCGAAATTCTCCCAGAAGCTGTCGTATTCGGCCGCGTTCTCGCTGTCCTTGGCCTTCTTCGACAGCTCCGACAGGACGCGCCGCGTGATGCCGGCCTTGATCTTGGCCAGCATCGGGTTGTGCTGCAGCATCTCGCGGCTGATGTTCAGCGGCAGATCCTCGCTGTCGACCACGCCGCGCAGGAAGCGCAGATAGGGCGGGATCAGCCCTTCGGCCGCATCGGTGATGAAGACGCGCTTGACGTACAGCTTCACCCGGTGGGCGCGCTTGGGGTCGAACAGGTCGAACGGCTTGGTCGAGGGCACATAGAGCAGGTTGGTGTATTCCAGCGCGCCTTCGGCCCGCCAGTGCAGGGTCAGCCACGGATCGTCGAAGGCGTGGCCGACATGGTGGTAGAATTCCTTGTACTGGTCGGCGGTGATCTCCGACTTCGACCGGGTCCACAGGGCCGACGCGCTGTTCAGCGCCTTGGCGTCGTCACCCTCGCCGAACAGGATCGGGATGGCGATGTGGTCGGAATATTTGCGGACGATGCCGCCGAGCCGCGCCTCGTCCAGATACTCGTCATCGCCGGCGCGCAGGTGCAGGACGATCTTCGTGCCGCGCGGCAGGCCGTCGGTCTCGGCGATGGTGAACTCGCCCTTGCCGTCGGATTCCCAGCGCCAGCCCTGATTCTCGCCGGCCTTGCGGGTCAGCACGGTGACCTTGTCGGCGGCCATGAAGGCGGAATAGAAGCCGACGCCGAACTGGCCGATCAGGTTGACGTCCTTCTTTCCGTCACCCTTCTCGGCGGTTTCCAGCGACTTCATGAAGGCGGCGGTGCCGGAGCGGGCGATGGTGCCGAGATTCTCGACCAGATCCTCGCGGTTCATGCCGATGCCGTTGTCGGCGACGGTCAGGGTCCGCGCGTCCTTGTCGACCAGCAGGCGGACCTTGAGGTTCGGATCGTCGGCCGAGAGTTCCGGCTGGGTCAGCGCGGCGTAGCGCAGGCGGTCGCAGGCGTCCGACGCGTTGGAGACCAGTTCGCGCAGGAACACTTCCTTCTCGCTGTAGAGCGAGTGGGCGACGATGTCGAGCAGACGGCTGACCTCGGCTTGAAAACTGAGCCGTTCCTCGGTCATGGGGGCACCTTCGTTGGTTTTGCACGGGTGTTGGCGTCAAGACGGCGGAGATATGTGAAAGCGTCCCGGCCGTTCAAGAGGCTTGTGCCGTGCAACCGCGGGAGGTGTGCGGCGGGGTGTCGCGGTGGAGAGGCCTGAACCGGAGGTCCCGACACCTTCCTCCCTTCGCCGCTTCAGGGCCCCCGGCCTTCGTTCCTCCTTTCATTCCATGGGAGGCGATTCGCTGTACAGCTGTTCCGCCAGTCCTTTCTGGTACATCGCGTCGATCTGGTCGGCCGTCAGATCCGCCAGTCCCGCCTGGTCCTTCACCATCTGGCCGGGAGACGGCATGTCTTGCGGTACGGACCAGGCGTCCGGTTGCCACAGATGCGAGCGGCGCAGCGCCTTGCCGCAATGGAATAAGGCTTCCCGCACGGACAGGCGGATGGCGGCCTTGGGGATCCGCCCTTCCTCCGTCAGCCGTTCCAGCAGGGGCGGGGCCGTGGTGACGGTGGCGATGCCGTTGATCCGCAGGAAGATGTCCACGCCCGGCACCAGGAACACCAGTCCGCACCCGCCGTCGGAGGTGAGGATGTTGGTGATCGACGAAACCTTGTTGTTGCCGGGCCAGTCGGGCAGGGCCAGCGTCTGGCGGTCTTCGGCATGGACAAAGCCCGGCCGCCCGCCGCGCGGCGAACAATCCATCCCGCTTTCCGCCATGGTGGCGACGAAGACCAGCGGCGATTCGGCGACGAAGCGCAGGCAGTGATCGTCCAGGAAGGGGAAGCTCATCTTCACGATGCGCTCGGACGGCATGTCGTAGAGCTGCCGCAGCGCCTCGACCGTGTGGATGCGATGGGGATCCATGGACGTTCCTCTGCTGGGCCGCGGTGCGCGGCGACGGATAAACTAACGTTGTTAGATTTGGCCTAACAGCGTTAGTTTGTCAATCCCGGCAGGAAGAGGCGGACTTACGGCCATGCGTGTGCAACGACAGGACATCATCGACGCCGCGATGACCCTGCTCGACGAGGTGGGGATCGAGGGGTTGACGATGCGGCGCCTCGCCGGGGCGCTGCGGATTCAGGCCCCGTCGCTCTATTGGCATTTCGCCGGCAAGCAGGCGCTTCTCGATGCGATGGCCGACGCCCTGCTGGCCGAGATGAGGCTTCCCGCCGATGCCGGACTGCCATGGGACGAGTGGCTGCGCGAGGTGGCGACGGAGTTCCGCCGCGCCTTGAAGTCCCGGCGCGACGGGGCGCGTGTCTATGCCGGAACCTTCCCGGTCATGGACAATGTCCTGCGCGTCAGCGACCGCGCGATTGCGACCCTGCGCGCCGCCGGTGCCGACGAGCGCACGGCGGCCCATATGCTGTTCACGATGCTGTATTTCGTGATCGGCTTCACCATCGAGGAACAGGCGACCCTGCCGCCTCCCGGCGGAAGCAGTGAGGGGATCGACCTGAAACGGGTGGCGCAGCAGCTGACGGCGGAGCAGGAGGCACGCTACCCCCACGCCGCCGCCACGGTGAGGCTGCTCGTCGCGGACAATGACGACGAGGCCCGCTTCCGGTTTGGTCGGGACCGTCTGATCGACGGGTTGAGGGCCGCCATCCCCAGTTCCAGCACCAATCCAAACAAAGCCCCCGATCCAGGTTTGCCGGGATCGGGGGCTTGGCAGGTCTGAAGCTTCGGCGTGCTGTTTGCCGGGCTTACTTCTTCTTCGGCTTTTCCGCCGGGGCCGGGGCCGGGGCCGATTCGCCGCCGCCGGCCAGCAGCGGGGTCATGTCGGCGCCGTTCAACAGGAGCTGGCCGGCCTCCGTCACCTCGAACTTGTAGGTGCGGATGTCGGCGCCGGTGTCGTCCTTGCCGGCCTGCCCCATGGCCTGGACCATCGCCAGACCGCCCAGCAGATCCTGGGTCTCCTTGTCGGGCTTGGCGCCCGGGGCCGGCTGCATCGCCTTCACCGCGGCGTCGATGCCGCGCAGCAGGACGTTGGCGCCGCCGGTGACGCCGAAGGCGGCCTGGGTGGCGACCTTGACCGCGCCGGTGGCGGTGCCGGCCGTCGCCGGGGTGTCGAGGTTCAGCGCGTCGATCCGCAGCTCCGTCCCGGCCTCGCCCATCGCGGCCATCGCCTGCTGCATGACGACGTCGGAGGAGGGCGGCGGCGGCGGGGCGGCCTTGGCCTTGGCGCCCTTCTTCGGCGGCGGGGCCTCTTCCGCCTCGGCGGCCTTGGCCAGTTCGGTGAAGGCCTTCCACAGGGCGCTGTTCGGCAGCTTGGCGACCGACAGCTTCATTTCGAAGGCGCGCGGGGTGAAGGCGGCGGGCGCCGGCGACGGCGTCATGGCGAAGTCGCGCGCCTCGATGCCCATGCTGACGGTCGACATCGCCTGGTCGAGGTCGGTCAGGCCGCTGCGGAAGGCGAGCTGGCCCAGCGTCACCGTGGTCCCGTCCTCCGGATTGACGACGGACAGGTTGGACAGGCGCATCGCGCCGCTGACGCCGCCGAAGATGCCCTGCAGCTTCGGCAGCAGCTCGGCACTGGTCGGGGCAGCCCCCTTGGCGGCGGTCTGTTCCGACAGCTTCTGCAGCGCGCTGACCTTGGTCAGGTCGACGCGGGTATAGGTGGCCTCGGCGGTGACGCCGCCGATCTTCACCAGTTCCTTGTTCTTGTCGTCCTTCACCGACAGGCCGCCGAAGGCGAAGGCGGCCGGGCCGCTCCACAGGGTGGCGCCGCCGGTCCCGGCCTCCGGCTTCAGGTCCTGGACCATGGTCATGGAGGCGACGGAGATCTTGCCCTTGCCGTCGGCGGCGTTGACCGCGATGTCGTTGTAGGCGGCATCGACGGCCAGCAGCGTCTCCAGCGCGCCCGACCAGGTGCTGGTGAAGGACTGCTTGCCGATGGAGATGGTGGCGGCGTCGACATACTCGTCATTGTCGTCGAGGTTCTGCACCTTGATCGCGCTGGGCAGCGTGATCGACACGCCATACTGGCCGTCATCCTTCGGCGTCACCGACAAGAGGACGGTGCCGATGTCGAACAGCGTGCCTTCGGCATCCTCGGCCGACAGGCGGGGCAGGGCGACGTCGTAATGGTCGCCGGCCGGCTTGACGGTGGGTTCGCCCTGCCATTCGAAGCCGACTCCCTCGCCATCCTCGCTGGGCGGCGGGAACCAGCGGGGCAGGTCCTTCTTCAGCGAGGCGGCGAGCGCCTTGGCCCCGGCGTCGTCGACGGCGGGGGCGGCCTGGACGGGCGACCAGCCGGCCACCAGCGCCAGCATGCCGCCGGCGATCAGGGCGGGCCTCAGGGAACGGACCGGCAGGGCCGGGACGGGCGAAAGACGGCTGAGACGCATCGAGGAACTTCTCCCGGGTACGATTTGGGAGCACGTTAAGCTTGATACGCGAGGCCGGTCCATGCCCCTGATGGGCCAATTCTCAAGAAGCGGTTAAAAATCCAGGTCGGCGTAGTGCCTGGGCGGCGGGCAGCCGGTGATGTTGTCGGCCAGCAGCGCGCGGAAACTGGGGCGCGACTTGATCCGGGCGTACCAGTCCTTGGCCTCCGGACTGCGGTCCCACGGCACGTTGTCGATATAGTCCAGGCAGGACAGCTGCGCCGCGGCGGCGATGTCGGCCAGGGTGAAGACCGACCCGGCCAGCCAGGGCCGCCGTTCCGACAGGAAGGCGATGTAGTCGAGGTGATAGGTGACGTTGGCCAGTCCGGCGCGAATCGCCGGGGCGAAGGGGTGGCCCTGGCCGGACAGCCGCTTGATCAGCTTCTCGCCGACGAGGTTCTCGGTCACCTCGCGTTCGAACTTGTTCAGGAACCAGTCGGCGACCCGCCGCACCTCCGCCCGCGCCGCGATCTCGCGCGGCAGCAGGGGGGTATCGGGATAGGCCTCTTCCAGATATTCGATCACGGCGAGACCGCCGGCGACGACCGTCCCGTCCTCCTCCACCAGAACCGGAACCTCGGCGGCCGGGTTCAGCTTCAGGAAGTCGGTGCGCCGCTCCCATGGCCTTTCGACCACGGGTTCGAAGGGCAGGGCCTTCTCGGCGAGCATCACGCGCGCGGTGCGCGACAGGGCGTGGATCGGGTGGTGGTACAGGGTTCGCATGGCGGCGCGACTTTACCGCAACGCCGCAAAGGAAAACAGCCTGCGCATCCGGGCCTGCGGGTCTCGTTGGGGGTGGGTCGGACGGTGTCAGGAACGGCGTTTCAGGTATTTGCGCTTCAAAGCCTCACCAAATAAAAACAGGATAGCGCCCAATACCACTCCAGTTGGAAACGACATGTGGTAAGCGTCAGACAGTGAAGATATTCCGCTTGGTGTTATGGTGCTCGATAGAAAAAAACAGAATGATATCACCATGAATGCCGAATTCTCTAAACCATCGTCAATAAAATGACGAGCATATTTCTTTATCATATAGAAGATGTTTGTTATCGATCGGTGCATGATGAAAGCATATATGGCGGAAAGTATTGTTATGAATGTGCCATTATTTTGATGATAATTTGATAATACAGCCATAATAAAATATAGCATTGGCATCAATACAGATAAAATCCATAGCAATTTTCTATTTTTACTATCGACAACTGAAAAATTCTTCTTCGAAGATAGGAAAAATGATGCTCCATCGATAATGCGAAAAACTATAACGGGTATCATTATTGATGCTTCTGTGATTTTGCTCGGTGATATAACGAAACACAGAATTACTACTACTATCATATTTACTATACAGGATGTTATAATCTTCCTTTCTGGAGGATTTGATGATTCAATAAGGTCCATAATTTTTGGAATAAAAAAATAATATAAAGTAAATGCATATATCAAGAAAGAGGCAATTTCAATTACTGGGTCGTTGCTTCCTAAATTGGAATGCGGAGGATTTTTAAATTCAGGGAGAGTATCAATTGTTTCAAGTATCATTTTGGGCTCTAGTTTCGCACTAAATAGTTGAGAATTATCGATCTAGCTCGTATTATATCCTCCAATCCTATAGCGAACCAGCGTATCGGCTTGACTCGATGTCGCGTCCACCGGCGTCCAGCCGTTGCGCTCGTAGAAGGCGCGGGCGGCGGCGTTGCGGGCGGCGCAGGCCAGCTCGACCGGGTGGGGGCCGCCGCGCAGCAGGGCCAGCGCCTCGCGCAGCAGGGCGGATCCGATGCCGCGCTTGTGCCATTCAGGATCGATGAACAGGTTGTGGATGACGCCGGCCTTGGGATCGAGCGAGACGAAGCCGACCACCGTCCCAGCCCCGGCCCCGGTCCCGTCGACCTCGGCGACCAGCACCGAATCCTCGCGCACGCAGTCGTAGTAATCGTCCAGGCCGAATCGGTCGGCGGGTTGCCAGGAGAAGGCCTGGCGGCGGCCGTGCAGGAAGATCTCGGCACAGCGTTCGGAGTCGGCGCTGCGGGCGGAACGGATCGCGATGCGCACCCCTTCCCCGGCCGGCATGCCTTCCTCCTTCTGCCCGTTGCGCCCGATCCTGAGGATCAACCGGATCTCCGGTCAGACTATTCCACTGCCGGGCCATCCGGGAACGGTCCTTTCGTCCTGTCCGGAGCAAGGGAGGTTCAGCGCGGCGCCTTGTCCCCGGCCGCCTTCCCGGTGGCAGTCTTTTCGGCAGGGGGCTTTTCGGCCGGGGGCTTTTCGGCCGGGGTCTTCTCGGCGGGAGGCGTGTTGGCGGGGGGCTTCCCGTTCGCGGCCTTCTCGCCGCCGGCGGGGGTGGTGTCCGTGCCGGTCCCGCCGGTGGGCGCCCGTGCCGGTTCGTTGGCGGCGTTGCCGAGCAGGCCGGCCTCGCGGTAATAGCGCTCCGCCCCCGGATGCAGGGGAACCGAGACGTTGGCGACCGCGCGGGCGGGATCGAAGTTGCGGCCCTGCGGGTGGCCTTCGGCCAGGACGCGGCGGGTGTTCTCGTGCCACAGCGCACGGACGACGCCATAGATCAGGTCGGGATCGCGGTCGGCGCGGGTCAGCAGTTCCGCCCCCAGGCTGAGCGTCGGGGTGGGGGCGCTGCCGGGATAGGCGTTGGCGGGGATCTCGTGCTCGATATAGAAGCGCTGGGTCCGCAGCAGCCGGTCGGCGGGCTCGCCGTCCAGCGGCACCAGCCGGATCGGCACCCGCGCCGCCACGTCGCTGACCGCCGCCACCGGATAGCCGCCGACCATGAAGAAGCCGTCCAGCTCGCCCTTCGCCAGCCGGTCCGCCGCCATGCCGGGCTTCAGGTAGAGCGGCGTGATCGTGCTTTCCGACAAACCGTAGGCGTCCAGGATCAGCCGCGCCTCCACCAGCGTGCCGGAGCCCTCCTCGCCCAGCGAGATGCTGCGGCCCTTCAGGTCGGTCATGCGGTCGATGAAGCCGTCGGAACGGACGACGACCTGGATCGCCTCCGCATAGAGCATGCCGAGCGAGCGCAGTTCGGCGAACGGGCGCTTGCCGGTGAAGCTGCCGGTGCCGCTGTAGGCCCAATAGGCGACGTCGGCCTGGGCGAAGCCGGCCTCCACCGTGCCGGCGCGCAGCATCTCGACATTGTCGACCGAGCCGTTGCTGGCCTGCGCCACCACGATCAGGCCGGGGATGCCGCAGCTTCCCCCCTTGTCGCAGGGGCGGGAACCCGGCGGGTTGGAGATGGCGTTGGCGATCAGCCCGCCGATCGGGAAATAGGTGCCGGCGGTGGTGCCGGTGCCGATGCGGAAATAGCGCAGATCCTGCGCGGCGGCGGGCGTGCCCAGCAGCAGGCCGGCGGAGGGTAGAAGCGGCGCCAGGGCCACCCCGCCCAGCAGGCGGCCCAGCAGACGGCGGCGGGTCAGAATGGGCATCCGGGGGGCGGACATGCCGGGGCCGTCCCGAAGTCCCGATGAGGGGAGCTCCGGCGGGGTAAGGCAGGCTTTGGCGTCTGCGCGGGGCACCGGGGCGTTCCGTTCGTCTGGCCCGTTGGTCCCGGAAGGGAGGGGCGGGCGGGAAAGGAGGGGCGTGTCTTCAAAGATTTCCGCGCAACCCCGTCATTTCAAGGCGCAACCGGTCAAATCACGCCGACGAGGTCAAGAACGCCGGCGACTGCTACCACACCGCCACACAGCCGCACCGCGCGGTCCGACTCGGCCTGGGTCACCGCGACCGACAGACCCAGCCCGCCGCAGGCGACCAGCATCAGTCCAGCGGCGAAGCCGGCCCAATAAAGCGGCGGTCCCTGGTGGGCATGGCCGTGGAACACGGCAGCGACCGCGGCGATCAGCACCGCCAGCACGGCGGGCGCCCGCACCCCCAGCGCCACCAGCGATCCGATCACCAGCAGCGAGGCGGCCAGTCCCGGCCCGGCATAGGGCAGCCGCACGCCCATCTGGGCGGCGAAGCCCGCCGCCAGCGCGGCGGTCACGGCGGCGGCCGGCACCTGCCAGACCGCGGAGCCGCCGGCCTGCCCGGCCCACATGCCGATGCCGAGGATGCCCAGCAGATGCTGCAGCACCCACACCGGCGTGGTCAGCCCGGTGCCGAAGGCCCCCGTCAGCGTCGTCATGCCCCCGCATCTCCATCCCGTGTCGCTCCGGCAGCCGGTATGGCGGCTGAGGCGGGGCG
Organism: Azospirillum sp. Sh1; assembly: GCF_008365135.1. NCBI lineage: Bacteria > Pseudomonadati > Pseudomonadota > Alphaproteobacteria > Rhodospirillales > Azospirillaceae > Azospirillum > Azospirillum sp. Sh1. The sequence goes on from NZ_VTTK01000020.1 coordinate 27,374, forward strand.
GGGTCAAGCGGTCAGGCTCCAGGTCGGGGAAGGGGGGAGGCTACCGCGCCAGCGGGTCGCCCCATTGCCGCAGGTCGTTCTCGCGCTTCATCAGCTCGCGCTGGCCCAGCGGGTCGAGCCGTCCCATGGCGTCGTCGGTGCGCATGCGGTCGACCTCCGGCCGGATCAGGTCGCGCTTGAAGGCATCGGTGGCGCTCTGGGACGAGGGCGGGGGCGGCACCGGGATCGGACGCGGCGGCTGGGGCAGGGCGGCCGGGTCGGGCGGGGGCGACGAACTGCCGCGGCGGCGCTTGGGCGGCGGCCGGTCGTTGTCGCCTAAGTCGCGGCTTGCCTGCGGGACCTCTGCCTGTCGGGCCTGGGTGGTGGGCTTCGAGCCGGCGCGCGACTGCTCCGCCTGGATCTGGCTCCAGGTCCGCCGCTCCCCGCCGCCGGGAATCACCGTCTGCTCGTGGATCGGCGGAAAGGCCTGGGCGCGGCCGGGCATGTCGTCGCGCAGGTCCGGCGGCGCGCAGGCGCCGGCCGCCAGCAGGAGAACGAGCGGAGCCAGATGATAGGCCAGGGGCGGGAGATGTGGGGTCATCGATGGAATGTCGGCACTGCCGATCGTTTCGGCAAGATGACCCCAAAGGAGGGACTCGCCCCAAGGCCAAGCCAGCGCTAGAATGTTCTTTGTTTGTTCTTGGTTGTTGAGTTCCGTATGACGCACCCCCCTCGCCACCCGCCTTTATCTCCCTCTCCCCCCCGGGGAGAGGGTCGGGGTGAGGGGGATGTGCCGCGTGCCCTCCCGAAAATCCTCGCCACGTTCCCCCCTCACCCTAACCCTCTCCCCGCCTTTCGGCGAAGCTGCGCTTCGCCTGTCGGCGCCGTAAGCCAAGCTTACGGCGGGGGGGAGAGGGGATCTCAATGCGGCGAAAAGAAGGGATCTTATCGTGCTGGAGAGAAGGGAAAGCGCCGCATCCTCGCCTTGTGGCTCCCTCGCCTATCCACCGATGCGCGGGAGCGGCTGATGCCGCCGGACCAGCGCGCTCGTCCGTTCGCCCTGCTGCGGACGGAGCGCCAGCGGCGGATGGTGGTCGCGGTCAACCGGGCGGCGGCGATGCTGGGCATTGTTCCCGGTCAGACCCTCAGCGATGCCCGTGCGCTGGAACCGGCGCTGGAGGTGGCGGAGGCGACGCCGGAGGCCGACTCGGCCCTGCTCGGCCGCATCGCCGACTGGGCGCGGCGCTACAGCCCCTGGACCGCGGCGGACGAGCCGGACGGGGTGGTGATCGACATCACCGGCTGCGCCCACCTGTTCGGCAATCATCTTTTAGAGGGCGAAGAGGCGCTGGCCGCCGACCTGACCGGCCGGCTGCGCGCCGCCGGCTTCAGCGTCCGCGCCGCCATCGCGGACACTCCGGCCGCCGCCTGGGGGCTGGTGCGCTTCGGCAGCCCGGAGGAGCGGCGGCGGGAAGCGTTGGACGGCCTGCCGCTCGCCGCCCTGCGCTTGGCCCCGGAGATGGTGGAGGGGTTGCATGCGCTGGGTCTGCGCCGGATCGGCGACCTGCATGCCATGCCGCGGGCCGGGCTGGCCGCAAGGTTCGGGGGCAGGTTGCTGCAACGCTACGATCAGGCGTTCGGCCGGCTGGACGAGCCGATCTCGCCGCGCCGGCCGGTGGCGGACCATCGCGAGCGCCTGACCTTCGCCGAACCGATCGCCACGCCCGAGTCGATCGCCGGGGCGTTGCGCCATCTGCTGGGCCGGCTGTGCAAGGGGCTGGAGGCGGCGGGGCTGGGCGCGCGCCGGCTCCGACTCGACGCCCACCGCACCGACCAGCGGGTGGACGACGAGCCGCAGAGCCTGACGCTCGGCACCAGCCGCCCGACCCGCGACCCGGCGGCGCTGGCCCGGCTGTTCACTCCGCTGCTGGAACGGATCGAGCCGGGGCCGGGGCTGGAAACGCTGGTGCTGTCGGCGACGGAGACGGGGCCGCTGTCGGCCGTGCAGACCGGCATGGATGGGGAGGGGGCTGACGGCCCAGGGATCAACGATGGATTGGCCGAGCTGGTAGACCGGCTGACGCTGCGGCTGGGGGAGCGGGCGGTGCTGCGGCTGGTGCCGCGGGAAAGCTGGCTGCCGGAGCGCTGCGTGGCGCCGCATCCGCCGCTGGAGAGGTTGCCGTCGCCGAAGCCCTGGCCGGCGGGACAGCCGCGCCCGTTGCGCCTGCTGACCCCGCCCGAACCGGTGGAGGCCACCGCCCCGCTGCCCGACGACCCGCCGCTGCAATTCGTCTGGCGCGGCGTGCGCCACCGCGTCAGCCGGGCCGAGGGGCCGGAGCGGATCGAATGCGAATGGTGGCGTGGAGAAGGGTCGCTGGGGCTGGCCGTGCGCGATTACTACCGCGTGGAGGATGGCGACGGCCGCCGTTTCTGGCTGTTCAGGGCCGGGCTGTACCGGCCGGGGGAGAACCCGCGCTGGTTTCTGCACGGGTTCCTGGGGTGAAACTCACCCCAGCCCCTTCTGCCCCATCTCAAGGAACTTCTCACGGCGCTTGGCGCGCAGGGTGGCGCCGTCCAGGCCGTCCAGTTCGCCCAGCGACTCCTCGATGCAGTCGCCCAGCTTCTTGATCGTCTCGGCCGGATCGCGGTGGGCGCCGCCGATCGGCTCGCTCACCACATGGTCGATGACGCCCAGTTCCTTCAGGTCCTGGCTGATCAGGCGCAGCGCGATGGCCGCCTCGCCCGCCATGTCGGAGCTGCGCCACAGGATCGACGCGCAGCCTTCCGGTGAGATCACCGAATAGATGGCGTGTTCCAGCATCAGCACGCGGTCGGCGGTGGCGATGGCGATGGCGCCGCCCGAGCCGCCCTCGCCGATCACCGAGGCGACCATCGGCACGTTCAGCCGCAGGCAGCGTTCGATGCTCTTGGCGATGGCCTCGGCCTGGCCGCGCTCCTCCGCCTGGACGCCGGGGAAGGCGCCGGCTGTGTCGACCAGCGAGACGACCGGCAGCTTGAAGCGGTCGGCCAGATCCATCAGGCGCTGGGCCTTGCGGTAGCCCTCGGGCTTCGCCATGCCGAAATTGTGGCGGACGCGCGTTTCGGTGTCGTTGCCCTTTTCCTGGCCGATCACCACCACCGAGCGGCCACGGAAGCGACCCAGCCCGCCGATGACCGCGCGGTCCTCGGCGAAATGGCGGTCGCCGGCCAGCGGCGTGAAATCCTCGATCAGGCCGTTCACATAGTCCAGGCAGTGCGGCCGATTGGGGTGGCGGGCCACCTGAACCTTCTGCGCGGGCGTGAGCTTGGCGTAGGTCTGCCGCAGGAGCTTGTCGACCTTGGCCTGCAGCTTGGCGACCTCGTCGGCGATGTTGATGTCGCCGGCGTTGGTCAGGTGCCGCAACTCCTCGATCTTGCCTTCAAGCTCGGCGATCGGCTTTTCGAATTCCAGGAAGGTCTGCATGCCGGACACGGGTGGTTGGCGAGGCGCACAAAAAAGCGCGCGCTTGGTAGCACGCCCGGCGCGCCTGCGCCACAGCGGAAAGATGCGGGACAGCCTGGGAAGGGTTCCGCGACGAACCCACAGGGTTTATCCTTAACCGCCGGGAAATTCCAAGCCTAATCGTTGCCCGGATCGTGCAAGGCGGATCGCTGCATGTCGCTCTTCAAGGACCATTTTTCCGGCCATGCCGGCGATTACCGCGCCTTCCGCCCCACCTATCCGTCCGGTCTGGCCGCCGCCCTGGCCGATGCGGCGCCGGCCCGCGACCTGGCCTGGGACGTCGGTTGCGGCAACGGGCAGTTCTCCGTTTCGCTGGCCGACCAGTTCGCGGCGGTCCACGCCACCGACGCCAGCGCGGAGCAGATCGCGCAAGGACAAGCGCATCCGCGGGTCCGCTACGCCGTCGCCCCGGCGGAGGACAGTGGATTGCCCGACGGCTGCTGCGACCTGATCGTCGCGGCGCAGGCGGCGCATTGGTTCGACCTGGGTCGCTTCTATGCCGAGGTGCGGCGGGTGGCGAAGCCGGGGGCGGCGGTGGCGCTGGTCTGCTACGGCCGGCAATGGCTCGACGATCCCATGCTGGATCCGGTGGTGGAGCGCTTCCACAACGGCACGCTGGGACGGTATTGGCCGGCCGACCGCTGGAAGGTGATCGGGGGCTATCGCGGCATGGACTTCCCGTTTCCGGAACTGCCGGTGCCGCCGCTGGCGATGGAGGCGGTTTGGACGCTGCCGCGGCTGCTCGGCTACATGAACACCTGGTCGGGGGTGAAGGCGGCAACCAAGGCGCTGGGCTGCAACCCGTTGGAGGCGTTTGCGGAGCAGATCGCGCCGCTGTGGGGTAATGCGGAGACGGAGCGGCGGATCCGCTGGCCGCTGACGGTTCGGTTGGGGCGGGTTTTGCCCCCTCCCTAACCCTCCCCCACCTTCGGTGGGAGAGGGGACTGCCGCATTCTTACCCTCCACCGCCAACGGCGGGGGAGGGAGGGACCCGCGGCGAAGCCGTGGGAGGGAGGGGGCAAGGAGGCCGGCGCTTACGCCCCCTCCGCCACCACGCGCTCATAGGCCGGCAGGGTCAGGAAGTCGGTGAAGTCCTCGCGCGCGACCAGATCGCGGAACAGCGACGCGGCGTCGGCGTAGCGGCCCTTGGCGTAGGCGTCGGCACCGACGCGGGTCTTCCAGGCCGATAGCTCTTCGGCAATCACGCGGTCGACGAGGTCCAGCGTGACAACCTGCCCGTCGTCCAGCGCCGTGCCGGTGTGAAGCCACTGCCAGACCTGGGTGCGGCTGATCTCCGCCGTGGCGGCGTCCTCCATCAGGTTGAACAGCGGGACGCAACCCTGGCCGCGCAGCCACGCCTCGATATAGCCGATGCCGACCGCCACGTTGTTGCGCAAGGCCCCTTCCGTCTTCGGCCCGGCGGGCACCGCCAGCAGGTCGGCGGCGGTGACGGTCACGTCGGTGCGCTTGCGGGCGATCTGGTTCGGCGTGGGCATGTAGGCGTCGAACACCTCGCGCGCCACCTGGACCAGTCCGGGATGCGCGACCCAGGTGCCGTCATGGCCGTTGGACGCCTCGCGCTCCTTGTCGGCGCGGACGCGGGAGAAGGCGGCCTCGTTGGCCTGGAGGTCGTCCTTGACCGGGATGAAGGCGGCCATGCCGCCGATGGCCGGCGCGCCGCGGCGGTGGCAGGTCTTGATCGCCAGCTGGCTGTAGGCCGACAGGAAGGGGGTGGCCATCGTCACCTCCGCCCGGTCGGGCATGACGGCGGCGGGATCCTTCCGGAACTTCTTGATGAAGCTGAAGATATAATCCCAGCGCCCGCAGTTCAGGCCGGCCGAATGCTCGCGCAGCTCATACAGGATCTCGTCCATCTCGAAGGCGGCGAGGATGGTCTCGATCAGCACCGTCGCCTTGATCGAACCGTGCGGCAGGTGGAGATACTCCTCCGCCACCAGGAAGACCTCGCGCCACAGCCGCGCCTCGAAATGGCTTTCCAGCTTGGGCAGGTAGAAATAGGGACCGCTGCCGCGCGCCAGCAGCTCCTTGGCGTTGTGGAAGACATGCAGGCCGAAGTCGAACAGCGCGCCGGACATCGGCTCGCCGTCCATCAGCACATGGCGTTCCTCCAGATGCCAGCCGCGCGGCCGGACCTTCAGCACCGCGGTCTTGTCGCTGAGCCGGTATTTCTTCCCGCTGGCGGGGTCCTCGTACGAAATGGTCCGGCGCACGGCGTCGCGGATGTTGATCTGCCCCTCGACCAGATTGGTCCAGGTCGGGCAGGTCGCATCCTCGTAATCGGCCATGAAGACATTGGCGCCGCTGTTCAGCGCGTTGATGACCATCTTGCGGTCGACCGGGCCGGTGATCTCCACCCGGCGGTCGAGCAGATCGACCGGCAGCGGGGCGATGGTCCAGTCGGCCTCGCGGATCGCGCGGGTTTCCGGCAGGAAATCGGGCTTGTGGCCCTGGTCGAGCAGCGCCTGCCGCTTGGTCCGCACATCCAGCAGCCGCAGCCGTTCGCCGCCGAAGCGCCCCTCCAGCTCCGCCAGGAAGGCCATCGCCTCCGGCGTCAGGATTTCCTCGAAACCGGGCTTGATCGGACCACGGATTTCAAGACCGGACATGCTGGTGGCCATCGTGCTGCTCCCCTTCCCGCATTGTGACGAACCGCTCTCGCGACGGTTGGACAACCGGTATAGCACGGGAAACGCACGATCCGGGGACGGCCTAAGGTCGCAGATGGGCGGGCGGGATCAGCCCGTGCTTCTTCAGCATGCCGCGCAACTGGTGATAGCCAAGCCCCAGCGCATCGGCGGTCTGGCGCTGGTTGAAGCGGTTGCGCTCCAGCGCCTCGCGCAGCCGGGCGGCCTCGAAGGCGCGGACCTGATCGAGGATGCCGCCGTCGAACTCGGACGTTGCGACCTTCTCCGCGATGGGCGCGGCCTCAATGCGGGCAGTCGGTGCTGTGGCCAGGGCGGCTGTGGGGCGCCAGGGCGACTCGAAGGGGTCGAGGATGACGTGGTCGAGCGGCCCGTCGGGATCGGCGGCGGCGACGGAGCGCTCCACCGCGTTGCGCAGCTCGCGAACGTTGCCGGGCCAGTCATGGCCGCGCAGCCGGTCCAGCGCGGCGGCGGTGAAGCCGTGGAACAGCGGGCGTTGCAGTTCGCGCACCATGCCCAGCGCGAAATGCTCGGCCAGCGGCGGGATGTCGTCGGGACGGGCGCGCAGCGGCGGCAGGGTCACCACGTCGAAGGCCAGCCGGTCCAGCAGGTCGGCGCGGAACCGCCCGGCGGCGGCCAGCGCCGGCAGGTCGGCGTTGGTGGCGCCGACCACCCGGACATCGACGGTGGCGGTGCGGCCGCCGACCCGTTCGATCTCGCCATACTCGACGGCGCGCAGTAGCTTTTCCTGAACGGCGGGGGAGGCGGTGGCGATCTCGTCCAGGAACAGGGTGCCGCCGTCGGCCTGCTCGATCCGGCCGATCTGCCGGCGGGTGGCGCCGGTGAAGGCCCCGGCCTCGTGCCCGAACAGCTCCGAATCCAGCAGCGACTCAGGCAACGCCGCGCAGTTGACCTTGACGAAGGGGCGCTCCCACCGCTGCGACAGGTAGTGCAGGCGGGCGGCGATCAGCTCCTTGCCGGTCCCGCGCTCGCCGATCACCAGCACCGGCCGCTCCAGCGGCGCCACCCGCGACACATGCGCCAGCGCCGCCAGGAAGGCCGGCGATTCGCCGAGCAGGGACGGGGGAGTGATGGTCATCGTGATTTTCACCACTGTTTCGCCAAATTGACGATTATATCGTCCTATCGGCAAAGCCGCAATCCTGGGCATGCACGGGCGTAAGCTTGGCAAGTCCAGGCTTCCCAACGGTTTGGCGCCGATTCGCCGGGATTGGCACGGCGGTTGCGATACCGGTGGCATGGCAAGGAGGTCATCCATGAGCGACTTCAGCGATTTCCGCCGCCGCTATGGCGGTGACCGCTTCAACACCACGCAAGCGCGCCCGACGATGCGGCGCGTGCGCAACTATCTCGCCACCCGGCCGGCGGAAAGCTGGCTGTTCTTCTTCGCCGGCATCGTCGCCGGCGCCATCCTCGGCTGATTCACGGGACATCCATCATGAGCATCTTTTCGCGCCTGACCGACATCGTGCAGTCGAACCTGAATTCCCTGCTCGACCGCGCCGAGGAGCCGGAGAAGCTGATCCGCCTGATCATCCAGGAGATGGAAGACACGCTGGTCGAGGTGCGCTCCTCCACCGTCAAGATCATCGCGGAGAAGAAGGAGATCGAACGCCGCGTCGCCGATCTCCACCGTGAGCGCGACGAATGGGACCGCAAGGCCGAGGTGGCGCTGACCCGCGACCGCGAGGATCTGGCCAAGGGCGCCCTGATGGCGAAGTCCAAGGTCGCCGAGCAGGCCGACGCGCTGGCCGAGCAGCTGGTGCAGGTCGAGGCCGCGCTGTCCAAGGCCAACGAGGATATCGGCCGCCTGCAGGCCAAGCTGACCGACGCCAAGACCCGCGAGAAGGCGCTGGTCGCCCGCACCCAGACGGCCAGCAACCGCGTCAAGGTCCGCACCGTCCTGCATGACGAGCGCATCAACGACGCCCTGTCACGCTTCGAGCAGGTCGAGCGCAACCTGGACGAGATGGAGGGCCGGGTCGAGGCCTATGACGTCGGCCGCACCAAGAGCCTGACCGAGGAGATCGCCGAGCTTGAGGCGACCCACAAGGTCGAGGAGGATCTGGCCGCGCTGAAGGCCCGCATCGCCGCCCGCCGCAACGGCTGACCGTGGCTTGGTGCCGGGGTGGGGCGGTGACGCCCCGCCCGCTCTTCTCACGACAATAAGAAGGCCCGACGACCATGGGGTTCCTGGGTTTCGTCCTCGCGGTGCTGTTCATGGTGGTGGTGGCGCCGGTCTGGATCGTCTTCCACTACATCACCAAATGGCGCTCCCAGCGCGGGCTCACCGCGCAGGACGAACGGCTTCTGGCCGAATTGTGGGAGATCTCCAACCGGCTGGAGGCCCGCGTCCACTCGCTGGAGCGCGTGCTCGACACCGAGGCGCCGAACTGGCGCAACAAGGTGTGAGGGGCAGACGGAGTGTCGGCTTCGAATGCCCCCTCCCTAACCCTCCCCCGCTAAAGCGGGAGAGGGGACTGCCGCAGCTTCGGCAGTTGCGTGATGTCGCCAAGCATCCTGCCCCCTCTCCCTCGAAGAGGGGGAGGGATGGGGAGGGGGCAACCGCTGCAGAACCTCCCGCCCAACCCGAAACTTAATGAAAGGACCGAGCCCGCCATGGACCGCGCGTCCCCCTACGACTCGCCGAATCCGCACCGGCTCTATCGCGATCCGCAGCGCGGGGTGCTGGGCGGGGTGTGCACGGGTGTTGCCGATTACTTCGGCGTGCAGCCGGCCGTCATCCGGCTGGCGATGCTGTTCGCCCTGTTCTTCTTTTCGGTGCCGCTGGTGATCGCCTATGTCATCGCGCTGATGGTGCTGCCGGTGCGTCCGGCGCAGCTGTATCGCGATGCCGAGGAGGAGGCCTTCTGGCGCACGGTGTCGACCAAGCCCGACCGGACGCTCGCCGGTCTGACCCAGCGCTTCCGCGACATGGAGAAGCGGATCGTCGGAATGGAGGCCTACGTCGCCTCCAAGGAATTCGAGCTGAACCGCGCGATCCGCGACCTGGATCGCTGATTGCCTTCGGCAATGATCGCCGCTTGCCTTCGACAAGCCGAACCGCTGATCCCCGACCGGAAAGGCCGGGGGCCGGTGTCGTCAACGCCGCTGGCGGCGCCGGTCGCGGACGCGGATCGGAATCGGTTTCGGCGTGGGCATCGTGGCGATCAGACCGGCCAACGCCGCAGCCGTCGCCACCGCACCACCGAGCAGAACGAGATCCATCATAGGCCCTCCACCATCGAGATCCCCGCGTTCACCCACATGGTGAAGCAGATGGTTAGAACATGGTAGCGAAAAGAGAGACTGACAACATCTCTCCCATCGGGGCAGCCCCCAGTACATAGGTCATGGGACACCCTCCGCGTCGCCCGGGCCTTGATCCAAATCACGAGCCGGGCCGTTATTGGTCGAAGGAACAGGGTGCGGTCCTTTCCAGATGGGAAGCGATCGTGCCTTTGTCGAATCCCCGGCCTTTGACGGAGCCCCGCCCCGATGTCCGATACCAGTCTTCGCCAAAGCGCCCCCCGCCGGCGCAGGTCCATGGTGCTCCGTGCCCTGATGCTGAACGGCGCGTCAATGGTGGTGACGGTGCTTCTGTTCGTCCTGCTGCTGTCGCTGGTGGCGCCGCCGATGGGCATCAACGCGCCGGGCGCGCGGATGGCGCTGTGGGCGCGGCTGGTCGTCTGGCCGGCGCTGGTCCTGTTCGGCATGGTCATCGGGGTGATGGCGATGCGCGGCCGCACCCAGGCCTTCAATCCCATCGAGGACCCCGAATCGCGCTGTCAGCGCGTCTGCCAGCGGGTGCTCGCCAACAGCGTTGAGCAGTCCGCCATCTTCGTGCCGGCGCTGGCCGCCCTGGTCGCCACCCTGCCGCAGCCTTCGCTGGGCGCGGCGGTGGCGGCGACCGGGCTGTTCGTGCTGGGCCGGCTGCTGTTCTGGGCGGGCTATCTGGTGCATCCCTTCGCCCGCGCGCCGGGCATGGCGATGACGCTGACCGTCAATCTGATCGTGCTGGGCTGGGCCGTTCTGCTGCAACTGGGCGGGATGCAGCCCGGCTGACGGGCTTCTCCGCCGGCTTTCTTTCAGGAGGCGCGCTGGCCGGGGCCGCCGTCTTCGCCAGATGCAGCCAGCGGCGGTAGGCCTCGGCGCTCACCGGCGCCCGGTGCTTCAGCCCGATGCGCAGGATCTGCGGCAGGGCGAGCAGCACCTTCAGGTCGGTCATCCGCGGGCCGTGGCGCAGGTTCTTCCAACTGTTGCCGGCCCAACTGCGCGCCAGCCGCCACGCCATCAGCGAGGACGGGCAACGCGCCACCTCGCGGATCAGGTCGTTGCGGTGGTTGTAGAAGCGCTCCATCCCCGGCTTGCGGCCCTTCTCGCTCTTGTCGTGGTAGACCATGATGTCGGGCAATGCCACGACGCGGTAGCCGGCGCCGACCAGCCGCAGGCAGCGGTCCTTCTCCTCCCCCTGGCGGTAGAGTTCCGGCATGTAGAGTCCGACCTGCTCGACCGCGCTGCGCCGCAGCAGATGGCCGCAGCCGACATACCAGGGCACGTCGAAAGGGGCGGCGCCCTTGGGGAAATAGACCAGCCCGTCGCGCGTCTCGATGTTGCAGGCGACGGCGGCGACCTCCGGGTTCTCTTCCAGATAGGCGACGCAGCGGGCCAGCCCGTCGGGATCCTCGAACCAGCTGTCGTCGTCAACCGACAGGATGCAGTCGCCGGTGGTGTTCACGAAACCGAAGTTGCGGGCGAGGATCAGCCCGCCATTGTGCGGCTGGCGGACATAGCGGACGGTCGGGAACTCCGCCCGCATCATGGCGCCGGTGCCGTCGCTGGAGCCGTCGTCGATGACGATGATCTCCATCGGCGGGGTGGTCTGGCTCATCAGCCGGGTCAGCGCGATGCGCAGCTCCGGCCCACGGTTGTAGGTGGCGATGACGGCGCTGACGGTCAGCGTCATGACGGCTCCCTTCTGACGAGATTGGGCCGGACAAGATTGGGTGGCGCCACCACCGGGCGCATCGGGTCGTCCTCCAGGATCCCCCAGGCGCGGAGCGCCCGGGTCAGCCCGATCCACAGCAGGATCGGCAGCAGCGAGAAGAAGCCGAACTTCACGATGGTGATGTTGCCGTCGCGGAACCACTGCAGGCACAGCGGCAGGAAGGCGCAATAGAACAGCACGGCGTAGCGGTTGCGGAAGCCGCTGGTCCAGAACCAGCTGTGCATGCGGCCCAGGATCAGGCCGACCACCACCATGGTGACGATCATGCCGATCCAGCCGGCGCTCATCCAGCCGTCGCCGGGCAGCGAGGTGGTCAGGTTGTAGAAGACGCCGTAGTCGTTGAGGTCCACCCACTTCACCGGCGCGCCGACCGGCTTGCCCGGCCACAGCAGGCGCGGGATCGGTTCGGTGAACAGCTGCAGGTACTGGGTGAACCAGGTGTAGGTGCCCGACTGTTTGGGCACCACCCACAGGATGTAGGCGAGGAAGTCGAAATTCGCCAAATCCTGGCCGGCCAGCGCGTCGAGCGCCCGGCCGCTGCCGCTGCCGCCGTTGAAGCGCAGCAGGACGGAAGCCGGGGCGTCGCCGGCCAGCACATCGCGGAAGGCGTCGCGGTTGTTGCCCAGAACGGTGAACAGGCCCATCACCGGGATCGCGGCCAGCACATGCCACAGCCGGAACCAGCGCGTGCGGGTGCGGTACAGCATCAGCAGCACCAGCCCCAGGATGCCCATGATGATCGCCCAGCGCCCCCAGCCCAGATAGGCGCGGTAGGCGACGAAGCCGGCGAAGGGGATGAAGGACAGCGGGTGGAAGCGGCAGACCCAGATCAGCCCCAGCGTCAGCGGCAGGCCCATCGAATGGGCTTCGGCGATGTAGCCTGTGGTGTTGGTGTAGATCGGCTGGCCGGTCAGCGGATCGCGCTCCATCTGCACGTCGCCGGTCCCGTCGAAGCTGGCGCCGGCCTGGCGCTGGACCGCCGAATAGATGGCGAGCGGACCCAGCAGCAGCGCGGTGGTCAGGAAGGCCACGATGTCGACGCGGTCGAAGGAGAAGGCCGGCGCCGGCTCGCCGTTCGGGGTCCAGTCGGGCTTGACCAGACCGGCCCACATGCAGGCGGCGGCGAAGGCGATCAGTCCCACCGAACTGACCACCAGCGTCATGACGAACTGCTGCTCGTTCGGCCAGAAGCCCATGAACAGCCAGACATCGTCGAAATTCTGGGTGTGGACCAGGATCGGCCGCATGACGAAGACCAGGGCGTGGAAGATCAGGTACAGCGTCAGCGGATGGAACATCGATGCGCTGCCGGAGCTGAGGAACACCACGGTTACCAGCACCAGCACCAGGACCTGCGCGATCAGCGCCATTTCGATCATCGGCAAACAGTCCCCGGTAATTAGGCTGCGCCTGCACGGGGTGCGCGGCCCGCGGGCAAGCGGGTACGACCGGCCGGTCAGGCTAGGATGAAAAGTCAGCCTATACGCCCCGTCCCGGTCCGGCAGGGGGGCAGAGGGCGTGGCCCCTTCGCACCCGCACACCCCCTTCGCGCTTTTGCCGGTGCGGCGGGGCTGGGTCAGTCTCCCTCCTTCGGCGGCTTCGCCGTTGTTTTGGAGGAGGTTCTCCCATGTTCCGTTCCCAGCCTCGTCATCGGAGTGGAGCGGCCCAAATCCTGCCTCGGATTTTGCTGACATCTGCATTTCTGTTTGCCGCCGCCGGTTGGGGGCCGGCGGTGGCGGCACAGACCAGTTCCGCCGAAACGACCTTCTATGTGTCTCCCAGTGGCAACGACCGCTGGTCGGGACGCCTGTCCCAGCCGTCGGCGGACGGGCGCGACGGTCCCTTCGCCACCCCGGCCCGTGCGCTGGCCGCCGCCAAGGGCAACGGCCCGGCGACCGTGCGGCTGCATGGCGGGACCTATCGGCTGACGGCGCCGCTGGTGGTGGACGGCTCGCTGCCGGGGCTGCGGCTGACCGCGGTGGAGGGGGAGCAGCCGGTGCTGTCCGGCGGCGAGACGGTGGGTGGGGCGCAATTGGCGAACGGCCTGCTGTCCGCCCCGCTGGCGCGCGATCCGGGGCTGGATGTCTCGATCGGCGGCCCCGGTGAAAGGTTGCGCCTGGACGCCGCGCGCAGCGGCGACTTCAATCCCGGCGACCCGCGCAGCGGCTGGTTCCCGGCCAAGGCGGTGCAGTCCGATCCCAAGAGCCAGGGGAGCAAGCGGCAGATGCGGCTGCCCCCCGGCGTGCTGAAGTCCGGCTGGGCCGGGCCGGGGGTGCGGGCGCAGGCGCTGGACCGGGAGCGGCTGTCCGACGATCTGCTGGACGTGGCGTCGGCCGATCCGAACGGGCTGCTGACCCTTGGCGGCGACGGGCAGTATCCTTACCGCGACGGCTCGACCGTGCGGCTGCTCGGCCATCCCGATTTCCTGACGCGGCCGGGTGAGTTCGCCTGGGACGCCAAGGCCAAGCGCCTGTTGGTGAAGCCGCCGACCGGGCTGGACAGCGCCGGGGCGGAGCTGGTGGTGGCGCGGCAGCCGGCGCTGTTGCGGCTGGACAACGCGCGCAACGTGACGGTGCAGGGGCTGACCTTCACCGATGTGCCGTGGGACGGCAACGCGGTGCTGGTGAAGGGCGGCAGCGGTATGCGGATCGCCGACAACCGCTTCCTGCTGGTCGGCACCGCGGTGATGCTGGACGGCGCCGGCCGAAGCGAGGTGTCGGGCAACCGTATGGAGCATCTCGGCCGCTCCGGCGTGGTGCTGGCGCCGGGCAGCAGCGACAACCGCATCCTCGCCAACCGCATCAGCGACATCGGCGAGGTGCGCTTCTTCAGCGGCGGCGTGATGGGGGCCGGCATCCGCAACACGCTGATCGCCCACAACGACATCCGCCGGTCGGCCCGCTACGGCATCTCGATCAAGAACTGGAACCCGCAGACGGTGAACAGCGACAACACCATCGAGTTCAACCGCATCCGCGACACCTCGCGCCAGACCGCGGACGCCGGCGCCATCGAGATGCTGGGCCGCAGCGGCAACGACACCCGCAGCATCATCCGCTTCAACGACATCCGCGACACCGGCGGCCTCGCCACCGACGCGCAGGGGCGCTGGCTGGCCCGCTACAAGGGGTTCGGCATCTATCTGGACGACATGACCAGCGGCGTGACGGTACAGGGCAACCTGCTGGAGAACACCGGCATGGCGGCGATCTTCCTGCATGGCGGCGACAACAACCGGGTGTCGGACAACATCACGGTGATGAACGACGGCAAGGACCGCTTCCTGCGGCTGGAATGGGTGCCCAGCGCCGGAAAGAACGGACTGATGCACGGCAATGTCGCCGATGGCAACGTGGTGGCCGGCCCGTCGCCGAAGGAGCAGATCGTCAACAGCCTATCCGGCGGCGAATACCGGATCGAACGCACGCAGCTGGAAAATGCGGCGCCGGTTGCGGCGCCCGCCGGTATCGCCAGCGCCGCCAGGGCCGCCGCCCCACCGGCGGCCAACGCCCCGGCTGGGGGCCGCCTGCTGGACCGGCTGCTGGCGATGAAGGAACTGCCCCTCGACCGCGTCGGGCCGGAGGGGATGCGGTAATAGAAAAACCCTCTCCCGCCCCGGGAGAGGGGAGGGACCCAAGCAAAGCTTGGGAGGGGTGAGGGGTGGGACAAGGATCGGAAATCCATGCCCACATCGCCCCTCACCCTCCCGCCTTCGGCGGGCCCCTCCCTCTCCCGGGGCGGGAGAGGGGATCTTTAGCGGGTAACTCTCACGCCGTGGCCGGACGGGCCAGCGCCGGGGGGAGGTCGGTCGGTTCCATCACCGGGACGGCGACCGTCGGAGCCTTCCAGGTCAGGGTGTCGAAGGCGCCGCAATGGCCGCACAGGCCACCCCAGTTGTGGCTGACCGCCCCGCAGGAGCTGCAGGTCCACACCGGATCCTCCGGCGCATTGGCGGCCTTGGCCAGCCAATCCTTCGCCGCGTCCTCGTCGTGGCGCTCGCCGCGGTCCAGCTCGGCCATCAGGCGGTAGGTGCGGCGGGTGGGGCCGATCTCCATGGCGCGGTTCAGGTGCTGGCGCGCCTCGCCCCACAGCTGGGCGTCGATGGCGGCGCGGGCGACGGCGAGGTGCGATTCGGCCGAGTCCGGGGCCTGCCGCACCAGCTTCTGGAACAGCCGGACGCGGGTCAGCGTGTCATAGCTGGAGACGATGGTCCGGTAGATGTCGGCCAGTTCCGGGTGCGGCGACTGACGCCACGCCCGTTCCACCACCTTGGCGGCGGGCTTCAGCCGGTCGGCGGCGAGCTGCAGGCGGGCCAGACGGACGGCGGCGGGGACGAAGCCCGGCATCATGTCGTGCGCCGCCTGGGCGTGCGACAGGGCGGCGTCGGCACGGCCGCGGCGTTCCGCCTCGAAGCTGCGCTCCAGCAGCAGGACGGCGCGGTGGCGGCGACCCTCGTCGGTCGGGATGGCCCCGGCCTGGATCGCCTGCTGCAGCGTGCCTTCGGCGGCAGCCCAGTCGCCGGCCTGCGCCTCCAGGTCATAGAGCGTGCCGAGCAGCCAGGGCGTGTTGGGCTGGAGCCCGCGCGCCTTGCGGGCCAGCGTCAGTGCCTCCACCCGGTCGCCCGACTTGATCGCCTGGGTCAGCAGCCCGCGCATGCCGAGGAAGGCCGTCTCCGGCCGCTCCAGCATGGCGGTGAAATATTCCCGGGCGGCGCGCTCGTCGCCCTGCAGCTGGGCGGCCTGGGCCGACAGCAGCATGGTCAGCGGCGGCTCGTTCAGCAGCCCGTCGGCCTTGCGCGCCATCTTGCGCGCGGTCTGCGCGTCGCCGGCGGCGATGGCGACCATGCCCTGGGTCAGGGCGCGGTAACCGCGTTCGCGGCGGCGGACCCGGCTGTGGCGGCGGATGCGATACGGCGTGCGGATCAGCCCGCGGATCAGGCGATACCCCAGCGCCGCGATGCCCAGCGCCACGATCGTGACCAGCAGGGCGACCCAGAAGGGCGCCTCGACGGCATAGCCCAGCCAATGGACGCTTACGGTGCCGGGACGGTCGGCGAGCCAGATCGCGGCGGCGATGACCACCGCGACCTTCAGAAGGAACCAGAGGGCGCGGATCATTGGGCCGTCCCCTTCCCGCCGGCGGCGGTGGTCATCAGGGCGATGGCGCGGTCGTTCAGCTGGCGCGCGGCCTGATCGGCGGCCAGACGCGCCTTGGCGTCGGCCAGCCACGGGGCGGCGGTCTGCGCCGCCGGACCCTGCAGGGCCGACAGCTCCTCAACCGCCTTGGCGAGGTTGCCCTCGTTCAGCGCGGCCTCGGCGCGGGCGACGATGGCGGTGGCGGTGGTGCCGACCACCCCGCCGCCCTCCTGGCGCACGGTGACCAGGGTGGACAGTTTGCCGACCGCGGTGTCGATCCAGCTCTTGCCCTCGCCGCGGATGTCGGCGCGGACGATCTCGCCGGCCAGCGGCTGGAAGCGGTCGGTCAGCTGGGCGCGGGTCGGGATCCCCTTGGCGGCATAGGGCGCCACGGCGTCGAGCGGCTGGGTCACGCCAGCGTCGGAGATGTTGAGGGCGCGGACCGCCTGCAGGTCCTGCTGGAACGGCTGGCCGCCCGACAGGGAGGCGCGCAGCTGCCCGGCGGCCAGCACCAGCGCCTGGGCGGTGGTGGCGGCGTCCTGGCGCTCGCTGATGGCCTTGTTGACGCTGGTGACCTGCTGCTTCAGCTGGTCGACCTCGCTGCGCAGTTCCTGTGCCGCCTGGGTGTTGCCGGAGACGGCGGAGATCTTCTGCTCCAGCGCGGCGAGGCGGTCAGCCTGCGCCTTCTGGGCATCTGCGGCGCCGGTGTCGGCGGCCGGGCGCTTCTCCAGCGCGTCGATCCGTTGGGTCAGGGCCGAGACGTCGACGCTGCCGCCATTGCCGGCGGCGGCCGGACGCTGCTCCAGCTTGCCGACACGGTCGGCCAGCTGCTGGATCTGCGCGCGCAGAGCCGGATCGGCCGGAGCCGACGCAGTGCTGGAGGCGGTGGGTGCCGAGGTGGCTGGCCAGCCGGGCAGGGCGGGACCCCACCAGGGCTCCGACAGGGCGGCGGCGCCGACCAGCAATGCCACCACCGACAGGGCGGTGGCGAACCCGCCGCCGGAGCGCGGCTCGTCGATGTAGGACGGTGTCGGCGAGATACTGGGGGCGATGGTCGGACGCGCCGGCTCGGCATCGGCGCTGCGGCTGTAGCCCGCGCTGCCGCTGGTGCCGGACGGCGTCCAGCTGCCGGTGGTGGTCTTCGACGCGTCGGACTTGATGGCATCGTCCTTGGCCGCTTCGACCTTCTCCGCGTCGCCCTTCGGCGCATCGGCGAGGCTGTCGGTCGCGCCGATCGGCGTGGCCGGCGGGATCAGGGCGTCGGACGATTGCAGTTCGGTCGCGGCACCGATGGTCTGGCCTGCCGCCGGGGTGTCGGCCGCCGGGGTGTCGGCCGCCGGGGTGTCGGCGCCGGGGATGGTGTCGGCCGGGGAAGCGGTCGGAACCGGCTCCACCACCGGAGCGGCGTCGACAGTCGTGGCGGTCGTGGCGGCCGGGGTGATGACGGACGCGGCGGAGGCGTCGGTCTGCCGGTCCTCGCTGGGGGTTGCCGCGTCCAGGTCGGCGTCATCCAGCTTGATGCGGTGCTTGGCGGCGGCGGTGCGCAGGTCGGCATGGCGGGCCAGCGGGATCGCGCCCCGCTTCTTCCAGCCCTGGACCGTCGTCACCGGGGTATCCAGCTTGTGGGCCATCGGGCGGATGCCGCCGAAACGTTCGACGATGCGGTCGACCGCCGCATTGCCGGTGCTGGCGCCGTCGCCGTCACGGTCGGTGCCGGGGCGTTCGGGGCCTGGACGAGAGGTCATGGGCTGTACCTTCGGTTCGCTGTTGTTCGTTTTAACGTCACAGCCCCCTGACCGGTCCCCCTCGTCCCCCGTACGGCTGACGCACCCACCCGGAAGCACCGGGGGTGTAAGCCGTACGGCCGGACCGCGCCGGGTTCATCCGGCGACCGGCAACAGATCGAGCAGGGCGTCCTGCTCCGGCCGCGCCGCCACCCGTACGCTTCGCCACGGCGTCACTCCCTGGTCGCCGTACGCACGGGCAGCCTCCGCGACCGCGGGGCTGAGGCAGAACGCATCGACCGTACGACAACAATCGACCAGCCCCGCCTCGGCCAGCAGCCTAACAAAGGATGCGGCGGTACGGGGAGAGAAAAACAACACGCCGCCGAGCGCCGACGTACGCAAAAATGTCGCGGTCTCGTCCGACAGGGTTAACGCGGGTACGGCATCGTACATCACGCTGCGCCGCAGCGTGAACCCGGCCGCTCCCAGCAGGCCGGCGAGGTCGCCCGCCACCTTGCTGCCGGCCACATGCAGGAGCGTACCGGCGGCCGGATCGCGCAACCGGCGGACATGTTCGGCCAGTGCGTACACATCGCCCGACGCGCTGTCGACCTGCGCGAAGCCGGCCGCCCGCGCCGCCCGTGCCGTGGCGTCGCCGACGGCGTGCACCGGACGGTCGCGCCGGCTCGTACGTTTGGAGTAGGCGCGTACGCCGTTCGCGCTGGTGAACAGCAGGGCTTGTACGTCGGACAGGTCGGGCTCCGGTCCGTCGAGCCAGACCATCGACAGCATCGGCTCCACCGCCGTGGCGAAGCCGAGCGCCTCCAGCCGGCGGACCAGCGGTTCGGCATCCTCCGCCGGGCGGGTCACCAGAAGACGCGTACGGCGGAGGGCGGAAGAGGACTGAGACTGTTTTCCCGTCATGCGGAAAACCCGGCCGGAGGGGCGGTCAGTGCGGCGCCGCGGCGAAGAAATCGGGCGGCAGCTGCGCCCGGATCTCGGCCCCGGCGTCGGTGCCCAGCGACTCGGCCTCTGCCGCCTTGCCGCGGCGTTCCGCCCGGAAGATGACGCGTCCGTCGGTCGACAGCACCTTGGCGCGCAGGTGCAGGTCGTCGCCGTCCAGCATCGCCAGCGCCGCGATGGGCGTGCGGCAGGAGCCGTCCAGCGCGGCAAGCAGCGCGCGTTCCGCCGTGACGCGGACCATGGTTTCCGCACAGTTCAGCGGAGCCAGCAGGGCGCGGGTGGCGTCGTCGTCGCTGCGGATCTCGATGCCGATGGCGCCCTGGGCCACTGCCGGCAGCATGGTTTCCGGCTCCAGAACCGCGGTGATGCGGTCGGTCAGGCCGAGACGGCGCAGGCCGGCCAGCGCCAGCAGGGTGGCGTCGACCTCGCCCGCGTCCAGCTTGGACAGGCGGGTCTGCACGTTGCCGCGCAGCGGGAAGATCTTCAGGTCGGGGCGCAGTTCCAGCACCTGGGCCTGACGGCGCAGGCCGGCGGTGCCGACCACGGAGCCGGCCGGCAGATCGGCCAGACCGCCGCCGGACCGGGCGAAGAAGGCGTCGCGCGGGTCTTCGCGCGGCAGCAGGGTGGCGATCTCCAACCCGTCGGGAAGCTGGGTCGGCACGTCCTTCATCGAATGGACGGCAAGATCAGCGCGGCCGTCGAACAGCGCCTCCTCCAGCTCCTTGGTGAACAGGCCCTTGCCGCCCGCTTCCGCCAAGGTGCGGTCGAGGATGCGGTCGCCGGTGGTCTTGAAGACGACGATCTCGATGGCGCCGGGGGCGGCGAGATGCGGATGGGCGGCGATCAGGCGGTCGCGGGTTTCGTGGGCCTGCGCCAGCGCCAGCGGGCTGCCGCGCGTCCCGATACGGAGCGGGTGGGTCGTCATAGGGCGTGTTCTAGGGGATCCGCGCAGCTTTGCAAGGATTCGTCTGCCCCTCATACATAAGATTGAGGCGGATCAAATTTCATGCGCCCGCTTTCCTGCGCCCGCGCGCCCGCAACTCCATCCTGTACCCGGACGGCCAAGGCGGCTAGTTTGGCGCCATGATCGTTCTTGGAATCGAAACGAGCTGCGACGAGACGGCCGCCGCCGTCGTCACCGACGCGCGCGAAATCCGCGCCGACGTCGTGCTGTCGCAGTTGGACGACCACACGCCCTATGGCGGCGTCGTCCCGGAAATCGCCGCCCGCGCCCATCTGGAACATCTGGACGGGCTGATCCGCCGCGCCATGGACGAGGCCGGGATCGGCTTTGGCGACCTCGACGCGGTGGCGGCCACCGGCGGGCCGGGGCTGATCGGCGGCGTCATCGTCGGCGTGATGACCGCCAAGGCCATCGCCGCGGCGCGCGGGCTGCCCTTTGTCGCCGTCAACCATCTGGAAGGCCACGCGCTGACCGCGCGGCTGACCGACGACGTCGCCTTTCCCTACCTGCTTCTGCTGGTGTCGGGCGGCCATTGCCAGCTTCTGGCGGTGGAGGGGGTGGGGCGCTACCGCCGGCTCGGCACCACCATCGACGACGCGGTGGGCGAGGCGTTCGACAAGACCGCCAAGCTGCTGGGTCTGGGCTATCCCGGCGGGCCGCTGGTGGAGAAGGCGGCGGCGCGCGCCACCAACCCGGCGCGGTTCGATCTGCCGCGGCCGATGCTGGGGCGTCCGGGCTGCGATTTCTCCTTCTCCGGGCTGAAGACCGCGGTGCGGCGGCATGTGGAGGAGTTGGGCGGTGTCTTGTCGGAGGCCGATCGCGACGACCTCGCCGCCGCCTTCCAGGCGACGGTGGCGGAGGTGCTGGCCGACCGCTGCGCCCGCGCCATCCGCCGCTTCAAGGAGGACCATCCGCAGGGCGGCGCCCTGGTGGTCGCCGGCGGCGTCGCCGCCAACAAGGCGATCCGCAGCCGGCTGTCGACCCTGGCGGAAAAGCAGCGCATGCCGTTCGTGGCGCCGCCGCTGCGCCTGTGTACCGACAACGCGGCGATGATCGCCTGGGCCGGGATCGAACGCTTCCGGCTGGGCGAGAGCGACCCGTTGAATTTCGCCCCCCGTCCGCGCTGGCCGCTGGACCCCACCGCCGCGCCGGTGATCGGGCGCGCAGGCGTGGGTGCGGGGGTGAAGGCGTGAAGCGCATCCTTACGTCCCCTCTCCCGCCGGAGAGATCCCCTCTCCCCCCCGGGGAGAGGGTTAGGGTGAGGGGGGTGCGTTGCGAGGATTCGCTCGACGCGCGATGGTTCGGCTTCTTCCATGAATCCTCCCTGTGCATCCCCCTCACCCCGACCCTCTCCCCGGGGGGGAGAGGGGGAGACGAGCGTGGTCGTTTCATTGATGTGAGAGACTTGCCATGAGTGCCGTGCCCTCCTCCCCCCTCAACCGCATCGGTGTCGTCGGCGGCGGCGCCTGGGGAACGGCGTTGGCGCTGGCGGCGTTGCGGGCCGGACGCGAGACGCTGCTGTGGGCGCGTGAGCCGGCGGTGGTGGAGGCGATGAGCATCCGCCGCGAGAACCGCGATTACCTGCCCGGCGTGCCGCTGCCCGACGCGCTGCGGGTCACCGGCGAGCTGGCCGATCTCGGCGATTGCGGCGCGGTGCTGCTGGTGTCGCCGGCCCAGCATGCGCGCAGCGTCACCGCAGGCATGGCGCCGCTGCTGAAGCCGGGGGCGCCGGTCGTCGTCTGCGCCAAGGGGATCGAGCTGGACAGCCACGCGCTGATGAGCGAGGCGGTCGGCGCCGCGCTGCCGGCCGGCAACCCGGTGGCGATCCTGTCCGGCCCGACCTTTGCGGCGGAGGTGGCGCGCGGGCTGCCGACGGCGGTGACGCTGGCCTGCGCCGATCATGACCTCGGCACGGCGCTGGTCGCCGCGCTGGGCAGCCGTACCTTCCGGCCCTACCTCTCGGACGACGTCGTCGGCTCGCAGATCGGCGGGGCGGTGAAGAATGTGCTGGCCATCGCCTGCGGCGTGGTCGAGGGGCGGCGGCTGGGCGACAACGCGCGCGCCGCGCTGATCACACGCGGGCTGGCGGAGATCACCCGGCTGGCGCTGGCGCTCGGCGGCCGGGCGGAGACGCTGATGGGGCTGTCGGGGCTGGGCGACCTGACGCTGACCTGCTCCAGCCTGCAGTCGCGCAACATGTCGCTGGGGGCGGCGCTGGGCGAGGGCAAGTCGCTGGCCGAGATCCTGGCGGCGCGCCGTTCGGTGGCGGAGGGCGTATACACTGCCGCCGCGGTGGTCGGGCTCGCGGCGAAGCTGGGCGTCGACATGCCGATCTGCGCCGCCGTGGATGCCATCCTGAACCGCGGCGCCGGGCTGGACGAGACCATCGACGGGCTGCTGTCGCGGCCCTTCCGCGGAGAGGGCGTTTAGGGGCGTTTAGGAGACCGCTTTCTCGGTCCAGCCGGCGGCGCGCACCGAGGGCGCGTGGGTGCGGCTGACCGGGACCAGCAGGCCGTTGGTCAGGCGCAGCGACAGCTTGCCGTCCGGCTTGCGCTCCACCGCCGCGACAGCCGATGCTGCGACCCAGTAGGACCGGTGGACCTGCCGGCCGTCGATGCCCGCCAGTTCCGCCACCGCGTCGCGCATCCGCATCAGGATCAGGTCGCTGCCCAGCGCCGTGTGGACGCGGACGTAATGGTCCTCCATCTCCAGCGCCAGCAGATCGCGCCCCAGCTTCGCCGGAATGCGCCCGAGGAAGGGGGCGGGGCGGCTGGGGGCTGGCTCGCCGCCGGGGAAGGGCGTTTGCGGAGGGGCGGAGGGTTGGTGGCCGACGACGCCATGGTCGCGCAACTCCAGCCACACGGGCAGAGCCGATACCAGCGTGGTGATGACCAGCACATAGCCGTACATCTCGGCCAGCCCGGCGGGGGTGAGGAAATCCTGGCCGCGCAGCCGGCTTTCCAGCAGGGCGACAACCAGTGTCTGCAGGATGCTGACGGTCAGATAGGCCGCAGCCAGCATCAGCGGCCATGTGCGCTCCAGGTTCGGCAGGAGGCGGCGGGTGACCAAAATCACCAGTTCGAACATCGACCAGCCGCTGACGATCTGCCCGCCCCAGTAGGCAAGCCGGACGGCAAAGCCCATTTCACGGAAGGTGCCGAACGGTCCCAGCAGAGCCAATGCTAGGATGGAGGCCGCCAGCAACGGCAGGCGGCGGCGCAGCACGCGCCGGCCATAGGGAACGGGCGGAGACTGCCAGGGGAGGGCTGGGGATGAGGTTTCGGTGTCGGGTCGCGCGTTGGTCTGCAAGGATGGTCGCCCCGGTGACTCTGCTGGCGCTGGCCGCCACGGGGACGGCCGCCGCGGGGGAGCTTCGCGCAACCGTCCGCAACGTCAAGCCCAATCAGGGCAAGGTGATGGTGGCGCTGTTCGACAGCGCCGAGGCGCAGGCGGCGAAGAGGCCGCGCGCGGGCTATTTCGTCGCCGCGCTGGGGACGGAGCTGCAGGTGGTCTTTCCCGACCTGCCGGCCGGCCGCTATGGGCTGATCGCCTTCCAGGACCTGGACAACAACGGGGAGCTTGCCACCGGCCTGTTCGGCATCCCCGCCGAACCGCACGGCTTCAGCCGCTCTGCCCGCGGCAGCTTCGGTCCGCCGGGGTTCGACGACTACGCGGTGGCGGTCGGGGCGTCTGGCGTGGCGACGACGGAGATCAAGCTGGTGGAGTGACGTGCGGATGCCCCCTCCCTAACCCTCCCCCGCTTTGCGGGAGAGGGGACTGCCGCTTTCTTCCCCTCTACCGCCGAAGGCGGGGGAGGGAGGGACCCACGCGGCAGCGTGGGAGGGAGGGGGCGCAGACGCCCCTCACCCGCGCGGGCAGCCCTCCTGGCGCCAGCGGGCGAGATAGTCGTCCAGGCCGCGGCCGGGGATCTCGTCGAATCGGCGCTCCAGCGCCAGCAGGGTTTCCATGCGGTCGATGCGGAAACTGCGGAACTCCTCGCGCAGCTCGCACCAGGCGCCCAGCGTCCAGACGCGGCCCCAGAAGAACAGGCCCAGCGGTTGGACCGCGCGGGCGGAATGGGTGCCGTCCTCGCGCCGGTAGTCGAACAGAACGACGCGCCTGGCGTTGATGGCGCAACGCAGCACGTCCATCCGCTCGCGCAAGGGGGCGGGGAAGGAGAAGTCGGGGACGAAGACGCGGCTGTCGGCCAGTTCGCGCCGCCGCGCCTCGGGCACCACTGCCTCGACCTTGTCCAACGCGCGGGCGGCGGCATCTGCCAGCGCGCCGCCGACCCAGGCGCGGGCGAGGCGGGCGCCGACCACCAGCGCCTCCACCTCGTCCTGGGTGAACATCAGCGGCGGCAGGTCGTAGCCGTCACGCAGCAGATAGCCGACGCCGGCCTCGCCTTCCACCGGCACGCCGGAGGAGGCGAGGTCGCGCATGTCGCGGTAGACGGTGCGCTCCGACACCTCCAGGCACCGCGCCAGTTCGGCAGCCGTCACCAGCCGCCCCTTGCGGAGATGCTGGACGATCTGGAACAGGCGGTCGGCGCGGCGCATGGCGGCGGCTCCGGTCAGACGTGTCAGTGCATCGAATAGAGGCCGACGCGGTTGCCCTCGCTGTCGATGAACTGGGCGAAATAGCCGATCTCGGGGGTGATGAGCGTCTTCGGCACGACGATCCGGGCGCCGGCCTGCTCGGCACGGGCCAGCGGGGCGGACAGGTCGTCGCCGCCGTTCAGGTAGACGGTGGTGCCGTCGGCGCTGGGCTTGCACGCCTCGTGCTGGATCAGGCAACCCTTGACGGCGGTGCCCTCGGCCGGGAAGACGGCCATGGTCATGCCGCTGGGGCAGGGTTCCTGGACCATCTTGGCGGCGAAGACGGTCTCGTAGAAGCCGACGGCGCGGGCGAGGTCGGTGACCGGGATTTCGAACCAGGTGACGACGTGCGGAATGTTCATCGGATTGGCTCCTGACAGTGGGGGGAGGGATGTTCGTGGTTCGTGCCGGCACACCCCCTTGATAGCACACCCCCTCCTGACAGCGTGATGTCAGGAGCAATCAGCGCCCTCAATGAAAATTGCGGCCCTTGGGAAATGGTCCGGCTGCGGGCCGGTCCTCGCCGGTCAGTTCGGACAGCCGGTGGGTCAGGTCGATCAACGATTCCACGCGCAGATGCACGACTCCCTCCTGGTTCTGCACCCGGCCGGTGGCGGCCATCAGCCGGGCGGTCATGATCGGGCGGCGGAAGGTCTCGAAGGCGTCGGGCATGACGACGAGATTGGCGACTCCGGTCTCGTCCTCCAGCGTGATGAAGACGACGCCCTCGGCGCTGCCCGGCCGCTGACGGACCAGGACGAGGCCGGCGGTGGTCAGGCGCCGGCCGTCGCGCGTCCAGGCCAGCCGCTCGGCCGGGGTGATGCCGGGCAGCCCGTCGCGCAGCAGCGACAGCGGGTGGGCCTTCAAGGACAGCGACAGGCTGGTGTAGTCCATCACCACATGCTCGCCCAGCGCCATGGCCGGCAGCGGTGCCTCGGGTTCTTCCGCCATTGGGCCGTCCAGGCGGGCGAAAAGCGGCAGCGGCTGGTCGCCCAGCGCCCGCACCGCCCACAGCGCCGCCCGGCGGTCGAGCCCGACGGAGCGGAAGGCGTCGGCCTTGGCGAGCTTCTCCAGCGCCGCGACCGGCAGGCGGGCGCGCCGCCACAGGTCGTAGGGGTCGCGGTAGCCGCCGGCGCGGGAGAGCACGATCGAGTCGGCATGCGACTCGGCGAAGCCCTTGATGAGGCGGAGGCCGAGTCGGAGGTGGAGGCTTTTCCCCCTCTCCCCAGGGGGGAGAGGGGATTCGCCAGAACATTCCACCGCGCAATCCCACCCCGACAGGTTCACATCGGGCGGCAGCACCGTCACGCCATGCTCGCGCGCGTCGCGGACGATCTGGGCAGGGGCGTAGAAGCCCATGGGCTGGCTGTTCAGCAGGGCGGCGGCGAAGATGGCGGTGTGGTGGCGCTTGATCCAGGCGGAGACATAGACCAGCAGCGCGAAGCTGGCGGCGTGGCTTTCCGGAAAGCCGTATTCGCCGAATCCCTCGATCTGCTGGAAACAGCGCTCGGCGAAGGCGGGGTCGCAGCCCCTGGCAGTCATGCCGGCGATGAACTTGTCGTGGAACAGGTGGACCTGCCCGGTCTTGCGGAAGGCGGCCATGGCGCGGCGCAGCCGGTCGGCCTCCTCGGCGGTGAAGCCGGCGCCGACCATGGCGATCTTCATCGCCTGCTCCTGGAACAGCGGCACGCCCAGCGTCTTGTGCAGCACCGGCTCCAGCGCCGGCATCGGATAGGTGATGTCCTCCGCCCCGCTGCGGCGGCGCAAGTAAGGATGGACCATGCCGCCCTGGATCGGGCCGGGGCGGACGATGGCGACCTCGATCACCAGATCGTAGAACTTCCGCGGGCGCAGCCGGGGCAGCATGCTCATCTGCGCGCGGCTTTCGACCTGGAAGACGCCCAGGCTGTCGGCGCGGCAGAGCATGTCGTAGACCGCCGGGTCCTCCTTGGGCAGGCTGTCGAGCGTCCAGCGTTGCCCGTGCACCTGCTCGATCAGGTCGAAGGCCTTGCGCACGCAGGTCAGCATGCCCAGCGCCAGGATGTCGACCTTCAGGATGCCCAGCGCGTCGATGTCGTCCTTGTCCCACTCGATGGTGGTGCGATCCTCCATCGCCGCGTTGGCGACCGGGCAGAGGTCGGACAGCGGGCCGCGGGTGATGACGAAGCCGCCGACATGCTGCGACAGGTGGCGGGGGAAGCCCATCAGTTCGTGAGCCAGCTCCAGCGTGCGCTTGAGCCTGGGGTCGTCGGGGTCGACGCCGAGCGAGCGCGCGCGCTCCTCGTCGACGCCGTCGCGGCTCCAGCCCCAGATCGACCCGGTCAGCCGCGCCACCAGATCGGCCGACAGCCCCATCGCCTTGCCGACCTCGCGCAACGCGCCGCGGGCGCGGTAGCGGATAACGGTGGCGGTCAGGCCGGCGCGGTGGCGGCCGTATTTTTTGTAGATGTACTGGATCACCTCCTCGCGCCGCTCATGCTCGAAATCGACGTCGATGTCCGGCGGCTCGTTGCGGGCGGCGGAGATGAAGCGTTCGAACAGCAGGTCGAAGCGGGCGGGATCGACCGCGGTGATGCCCAGGCAATAGCAGACGGCGGAGTTGGCGGCGCTGCCGCGCCCCTGGCAGAGGATGCCCTGGCCCTTGGCGAATCGGACGATGTCATGGACGGTCAGGAAATAGGGGGCGTAGCGCAGCTCCCCGATCAGGGCCAGTTCATGTTCGACGGCGGCACGGACCTTGTCGGGGACTCCGCCTGGAAATTTCTCGGGCGGATACTTCTCCGCAGCCCCTTCCCAGGTCAGGGTAACCAGCGTGTCCTGCGGGTCGCGGCCCTCGGCCACCTCGTCGGGATATTCGTAGCGCAGTTCTTCCAGGGAGAATCGGCAGGCCTCGGCGATCTCCACCGTCCTGGCGACGGCGTCGGGGTGGTCGCGGAACAGGCGCACCATCTCGACGGCCGGCTTCAGGTGGCGTTCGGCATTGGCGGACAGCCGCCAGCCGGCCTCGTCGATGGTGGTGTGGTGGCGGATGCAGGTCATCACGTCGGCCAGCGCCCGCCGCCCGGCGCCGTGATAGAGCACGTCGTTGGTCGCGACCAGCGGCACCCCCTCCGCCTCCGCCAGCCCGGCCAGCCAGTGCAGCCGCCGCGAATCGTCGCCCTGGTAGCGGTGGCTCGCCGCCAGATAGAGCTGCCCGCGCGCCAGCCCGCCGCGCCAGGCGCGCAGTTCGCGCAGGAACGACTCGGCAGACTGGCCGGCGCGCTGGTGGGGGCCGATCAGCAGGAACAGCATGCCTTCGGCATGGGCCAGCACGTCGGCGCGGGCGATGAAGCATTCGCCCTTCGGCGCCCGCATCTTGCCCAGGGTCAGCAGCCGCGACAGCCGGGCATAGGCGGCGCGGTCGGTCGGGTAGGCCAGCAGGCTGTCGGCGTCGGTCAGGTCCAGCCGGCAGCCGATCAGCGCCCGGATGCCCGCTTTCTTCGCCGCCGCATGCATCTGCACCACGCCGGCCAGCGAATTGCGGTCCGTCACCCCCACCGCCGCCAGCCCGAGCGCCGCCGCGGTCATCGCCAGCTCGTCAGCGTGCGAAGCCCCCTCCAGAAAGCTGAAGTTGGTGGCGACCTGCAACTCGGCGTAACGGATCATGGCAAGGCTCCCCGGCACTGGCGGATGGGTGCGCGCGGGGATGATAGTCCGAAAATGGGACTTATGTCATTATTGTGGCGGGGGAGAGGATAGGTGTCGGCTGACGATGCCCCCTCCCTAACCCTCCCCCGCTAACGCGGGAGAGGGGACTGCCGCTGAACTCCCGCAAAGCTCTTGCCCCCTCTCCCGCGAAGCGGGGGAGGGATGGGGAGGGGGCACCCGCGGCAGCCCCACATTCACCCCAAGTAGGACTCTACGCCCATGACCGCGAAGCCCTTGTTTTCCGGGAAGCGGGCGTTGACCTTTTCGCGGGCCTTCTTCTCGTCCAGCGCCCAGACCAGGAAGCGGCGGCCGCGCTTCCAGCTGTCCAGCGCGGTGGGGGTGAGGCTGGCGTTGACGCGGGCGCCGTATTCGATGTTGACCACCCGCAGCAGCCAGCCCTGGTCCTTCTGGGTGCGGCGGTCGTCCAGCACATAGATGCGGCGGTCGGCGGCGCCGGCGGCCTTCAGGCGCTGCTCGAGATCCTCGCAGCCCAGCTCGGCCATCGCCTTGCGGCGGCGGGCGTCGCGCAGGTCGCGGGCCTGCTGCAGCGTGACGCGGGCGATCTTCTTGATCCGCTCCACCTGCGCCTGCTTGCGCGAAACGGCGGTGGCGATCCGCTCCTCCGACGTCTTCAGGCGGCGCAGAGCCAGCAGCAGCGACACCGCCAGCGAGGCGAGGCCGATGAGGCCGGCGAAGATGTAGGGCATGCTGTCCATGGCGCGTCCTCTGTCTCAGCTCGCTTTGGCGACGGGCGTGTCGGCGGACAGGAACTCCTGCATCCGCGTCACCGCATAGCCGAAGGCGGGCGGGTAGCGCCGCTCGATCTCCGTCCGCGCTTCCGCCATCGAGCGCGCCCACACCTCGATCATCTGCGGCTGCGCCCAACTGGGGTCGACCAGCGCGTGCTGGCTCTGCTGGGCGGCGCCGGTGCCGACATATTTGTTCACGACCATGGCGACATAGCAGGGGCTGCCCTGGACCTCCTCGCCGATCAGGCGGACCAGCCGTTCGCCGGATTGGCGCGCGTCCTCGATCTGGCGTTCCATCACCTTGCGGCGGCGCAGCACATCCTCCACCGCGCCGTCCAGTTCCTTCAGCTCGCGGATGCGGTCGCCGCGGCGGGCTTCGAACTTCGTCTCCATCTTGGCGCGGCGGGCGATGACGTCGCGCACCCCCTCCGACCCGTGGCGGCGTTCGATGGCGCGTTCGCCGAGCACGATGACGAGCTTGCCGATGCCGAACCCCAGCCCCGACAACCCGAAGGCGGTGATCAGCGCGTTGGTATAGTCCTGCCACATATGCGAATCCCCGATCGGGAATGCCATCCGGGTGGATGCTTCCGACCCTAAGGAGTACCCCCTCGCTTGCCGCGGTTCAATCGCGGCGCTGTAACGATATTTCACATGAAACATGCCGGTGGAGGACGGATGCCTTATCCCTCCGCCCGTTCCACCCGGTTGCGGCCGGCCTGCTTGGCGGCGTGCAGCGCATGCTCGGCGCGGTGCAGGGTCTGTTCAACGCCGGGTTCACCGGGCAGCCAGCTGGCGACGCCGATGCTGGCGGTGACGGGGATCGCCCGCTCCTCCACCAGGATGGGGCTGTCGGCCAGGGCAGCGCGCACCCGTTCCGCCACCACGGCGGTGCCGGCCCCGTCGGTTTCCGGCAGAAGCACGACGAACTCCGCCCCGCCGGAGCGGGCGATGTGGTCGGAGATGCGCAGCGCCGCCCGCACCCGCTTCACCACCGCGCGCAGGACCGCATCGCCGGTGGCGTCGCCATGGGCGTCGTTGACCGCCTTGAAGCCGTCGAGGTCGAGCAGGAAGACGCCGAGATGCCGGCCGTAGCGGCGCGCCCGCGCCAGTTCCGCCGCCGCCAGCTCCAGGAAGCGGCGGCGGTTCCACACGCCGGTCAGCGGGTCCAGCGTCGCCATGCGGTTCAGGCGGACGGTCGCCTCCTCCAGCGCGCGGCTGCGCTCGGCGAGCCGGCGTTCCAGCTCCGCCAGCCCGGCATAGGCGCGGAGCGCCGTGACCACGCTGGTGAACAGGCGGCGCGCCGTCAGTTCCGTCTTCGCGGTATAGCCGTCGATCTCATAGGCGAGGACCAGATCCTCCTCCGGCACGCGGGCCGGCTGGCCGGTGCGCAGGATGATGCGGACGGCACTGTTGCCCACATCCTGGCGGATGCGGCGAACCAGCTGCAGGCCGGCGTCCTCCGTCTCCATCACCACGTCGAGCAGGATGACGGCGATGTCCGGGGTGTCGCGCAGGATGCGCTCCGCCTCCGCCGCGCTGGTGCAGTCGAGCAGGCGGACGGGACGGTCGCGGAAGCGCAGCCGGGCGAGCGCCAGCCGGGTGACGGCATGCACCTCCGGCTCGTCGTCGGCGACCAGCACCAGCCAGGGAGGAGCGCCGGAATCGGCGGCATCCGCCGCGGCGGAGGAATTCCGCGGGTCGGGAGACTCGTCCGAGGCGAACAGGAGATCATTGGACATGGCTGCCGGCTCGGAACTGTCCACGGTACACGTAAGGATAGAACCACGCTGCCGCCGCCGATGCAACGGTGCCGAGCGCCGCGCCCGCCCCATATCATTTTGGATGGGGTGCGGCAAAATTGACGGCGGATCGGTCGGGCCGGTGGCGCGTTTCGCCATTCGGGGCTTGCGCGGCGACGCCAAGCCACCTTAGGCATGGCCGTGTGTATGCAACGATCGGAGCGGACCGGGTATGGAAGCAAGCATGGACGGGCGGGAGCATGCGGCCAAGCTGCGCGCGCTCGCGCTGGGGGCGCTGGGTGTCGTCTATGGCGACATCGGCACCAGCCCGCTCTACACGCTGCGCGAATGCCTGACCGAGGGCGGCGGCTTCCCGCTGACGCCCGAGGTCATCCTGGGCGTGCTGTCGCTGATCTTCTGGGCGCTGGTGATCACGGTGACGGTGAAATACGTCGTCTTCATCATGCGCGCCGACAACCAGGGCGAGGGCGGCATCCTGGCGCTGACCGCGCTGGCCCTGCGCGGCATGCGGCCGGGACACCGGCGCACCGGCATGGTCATGGCGATCGGCGTGATGGGCGCCTCGCTGTTCTACGGCGACAGCCTGATCACCCCCGCCATCTCGGTGCTGAGCGCGGTGGAGGGGCTGCATGTCGTGGCGCCGGCGCTGGACAGCTACGTCATCCCGATCACGCTGACCATCCTGATCGGGCTGTTCGTCCTGCAGCGCTTCGGGACGGAGAAGGTCGGCAAGCTGTTCGGCCCGGTGATGCTGGTCTGGTTCGTGACGCTGGCGGCGCTGGGCATCGGGCAGATCGTCCGCTATCCCGGTGTGCTGGGAGCGGTGTGGCCCGGCCATGCGGTGGAGATGCTGTTCAACCACGGCTGGCACGGCTTCCTGCTGCTGGGCGCCGTGGTGCTGGCGGTGACCGGGGCGGAGGCGCTCTATGCCGACATGGGCCATTTCGGCCGCAAGCCGATCCGCGGCGCCTGGTACACGATCGTGCTGCCGTCGCTGCTGCTGTGCTATTTCGGCCAGGGCGCCCTGCTGCTGCACGAACCGGAAGCCATCGAGAACCCCTTCTTCCATCTGGCGCCGGACTGGGCACAGGTGCCGCTTCTGCTGCTGGCGACCGCCGCCACCATCATCGCCGGGCAGGCGGTGATCTCCGGCGCCTATTCGGTGACGCTGCAGGCGATGCATCTGCGCTACCTGCCGCGGATGGAGGTGATGCACACCTCGGAGCATGAGAAGGGCCAGATCTACATGCCGCAGCTGACCTGGCTGCTGCTGGCCGGGGTCATCGTGCTGGTGCTGAGCTTCCAGACCTCCAGCAACCTCGCCGCCGCCTACGGCATCGCGGTCACCGGCACGATGGTGGCGACCACGCTGCTGGCCTACAAGGTGGCGCGCTCGCTCGGCCGCTGGAAGCTGTGGCAGGCCGTGCTTGCGCTGGTGGTGTTCCTGTCGGTCGATCTCGCCTTCTTCCTGTCCAACCTGATCAAGGTGGAGGAGGGCGGCTGGTTCCCGCTGGTGGTCGGCGCGATGGTCTTCCTGCTGATGGCGACGTGGCGGCGCGGGCGCGAGGTGGTGCGCAAGCGGCTGGCCGAGGATGCGCTGCCCTTCGACATGCTGCTGGAGCGGCTGAAGGGCGGGTCTGTGCAGCGGGTGCAGGGCACCGCCGTCTTCCTGACAGGCAACCCGCGCGGCCTGCCGCCGGGGCTGCTGCACAGCCTGAAGCACTACAAGGTGCTGCACCAGCGGGTCGTGCTGCTGACCGTCGACATCGAGGACGTGCCCCATGTGCCGGATGACCGACGCTTCGAACTGAAGGCGCTGTCCGCCGGCTTTTTCCGGCTGATCGTGCATTTCGGCTTCAAGGACGAGCCCGACATCCCGCAGGCGCTGGAAATCCGGCGCATCCCGGGATTGCCCTTCGAGCCGATGGAGACGACCTATTTCGTCAGCCGCGAGACGCTGATCCGCACCCACGGCAAGTCCGGCCTGCCACGCTGGCAGGAACCGCTGTTCATCTTCCTGTCGAAGCTGTCGTCCAGCGCGTCGGAATATTTCTGCATCCCGCCCAACCGGGTGGTCGAGCTGGGCATGCAGCTGGAGATTTAGGGCAGAGTTTTGGGGCAGAGTTTGCCGGCCAGATTTTACCGATGAGGCGGCGGGCGGGGGCGGTTTCTGCCGCCCCCGCCCGAAGGCCGCCCGCCTCATGCCGTTACCGGCCGGTGTTCACCAGACAATGGATACCGGCGGCTTGTAGGCGGAGGCGGCGAACATTTGCCGCACCGCCAGTTCCAGCTTGATCTGCGCCTCCGACTTCTTGACGAAGGACAGGTCGATGTCGCCCAGGGACTTCACCACGCAGCCGGAGCGGCTGAGGTTGCGGAGGGCGGCCTGGGATGCCTGCTGTTTTTCCTCGGGGATGGCGGTGACGGTGGCCGATCCCTCCGGCGGCCGGACGACGTAGAGGTCGAATTTCGGCATGGGCACTCTCCGTTCTGACGAAAGGTCGAGTGCCCCACCGCAAAGGCCGGGCCAACTGCCGCAATGGGCTCAGCGCCGGACCATCGGCGCCAGATCCTTGCGGATGCCGGCGTCCAGGCGGGCGTTCAGGTCCTCCATCATCCGGCGGGTGATGTCGAGGAAGGTGGCCTCGCGGTCGGCCAGCGAGATGTTCTCCGCCACGGTGGTGGAGTGGGTGACGGTGGAGCGGGTCACGCCGCGGAAACCGCCGTTGCCGGTGTCCGGCACCTCGCCGGTGATTTCCACCTCGATGCGCCCGTCATAGCGCTGGGCCTGGTCGTTGGTGAAATAGCCGGTGATGCCCTTCTTGGTGGGCAGGGGCACCTCGACGATGCTGGCGTCGCGGATGGTGACGCGCACGCGCCCCGGCCCGCCGGCCGCCTGCAACCGCTCCGCCGCCCAGCGCCGCACCGCCTCGGCCGGCGGAACGGCGGAGCGGTTCTCCACATGCTTGGCCCCCGTCGGCCGATAGGCATCGACCGCGTCGATGGTGCCGGCATTCAGCACGATCGGCCCGAAATTGGAGAAATCGACCGGCCGCGGCGCTGGCCGCGGCGGCGCGCTCTGGCAGGCGGCAAGCAGGAGGGTGGCCATTCCGGCGGCAAGGGCAAGGCGGCGCGACAGCATGGGGACTCCGGTTCTTGGGCTGCGTTCGGCAACCTGGGTTACTGGAAAAGGAAAGGGGCGCGGCGCGGACGCCGCGCCCCCATGAACGCGCTGATATCGGACCCTATTCCCCGTTACGAGGCAGGTCCATACACGCGGTCGAGGTCCGCGTCGGTGAAGTGGTAGTCGGTCGAGCAGAACTGGCAGGTCACCTCGACCCGGCCGTCGTCGATCTTCAGCTCCTGCACCTCTTCGCGGGGCAGGCTGCGCAGCATGGTCTCCACCCGCTCGCGCGAGCAGCGGCAGCCGAAGCGGAGCGCATGTCCGTCATAGATGCGCACGCCGTCCTCGTGGAACAGGCGGTAGAGCAGGTCGGAGGCGGCAAGGTCGGTCGACAGCAATTCGTCGCCGGTGACGCTGGCCATCAGCACCATGGCGCGGCGCCAATCGTCTTCCTTGTCGGACGCGACCAGACCCTGCTCCTGCGGCAGGCGCTGGATCATGACGCCGCCGGTGCGCCACTGGCCCGGCGTGCCGTCCGGCTTCACCTCGCGGTCGACCGAGACGGTCAGGCCGGTGTCGATCTGCTCCGACTGGCGGAAGTAATGCTGGACGCAGTCGGTCAGCGTCTTGCCGTACAGCTCGACGATGCCTTGGTAACGGTCGGTGTCCTGACCCTGGTCCACCGTGAAGGCGATGTAGCCCTTGCCGAGCAGCGCCGCGGCCGGGGCGATGTCGACGTCCCGCTCGGCCTTGGCCAGCGCTTCCGGATCGAACTGTGCATAGGCGCGCACGTCGCCGACCGAGGTGACGTCGGCCACCATCAGGCGGATCGGCCCGTCGCCCTTGGTCTGCAGCGTGAAGATGCCTTCGTACTTCAGCATGCTGGCGAGCAGCACGGCCAGCGTCGCCGTCTCCGCCAGGAAGCGGGCGACGGTGGGCGGATAGTCGTGGCGGGTCAGGATCTCGTCGATCGCCGGCCCCAGCTTGACGACGCGGCCGCGCAGGCGCGACGCCTCGATCTGGAACGGCAGGACGAAATCATCGGTGAGCGGGCGGACGGACGGATCGTCCATAGGGCGGATTCCTTAAGACAGAGACCGGTTATGCAGGCGTAGGGCCGAAGATCGGGGCGGCGAGCGGCCGAATCAAGATCGGCAAGGCACCCATGCATGGGGGTGGCCTGTGGGTGTGGGGGCGTCTTGCCCCCTCCCTAACCCTCCCCCGCTCACGCGGGAGAGGGAACTCCGCCGCTTCGAAACCTACTCCCTCTCCCGCGAAGCTCTCGCACAAACCTGTGGTTTGTGCTGACGCGGCAGGCGGACCTTTGGTCCGCCGAGAGCGGGGGAGGGTCGGGGAGGGGGCAAGTGGCGCCGTTAGTCCAGAACGCCCATGCACCAGCCGAGGATGGCCTTCTGGGCGTGCAGGCGGTTTTCCGCCTCGTCCCAGACCACCGAATGGCGGCCGTCGATGACGCCGTCGGTCACTTCCTCGTTCCGGTGGGCCGGCAGGCAGTGCATGAACAGCGCGTCGGGATGGGCGTGCGCCATCAGCGCCTCGTTCACCTGATAGGGGGCGAGGATCGCCGCGCGCTCGTCCACGTCGGTGTTGTGCATCGACGCCCAGGCGTCGGTGATGACGCATTCGACCCCGCGCACCGCCTCTTCCGGCGATTCGGTGACGACCAGACGCCCGGTGCCCTCGCGCTCCGCCCAGGCCAGCAGCTCCGGCGACGGGCCGTAGACGGTGGGGCAGGCCAGACGCAGCTCGAAGCCGAAGCGGACGGCGGCATGGGCCCAGCTGACCGCGACGTTGTTGCAGTCGCCGATCCAGGCGACGGTCCGGCCGTTGATCGGACCGCGATGCTCCTCGAAGGTCATCAGGTCGGCCATGATCTGGCAGGGGTGGGTCTGGTCGGTCAGGCCGTTGATGATCGGGATGCTGGCATGGGCCGCCAGTTCATGCACCCGCTCCTCGCCGGTGGTGCGGACCATCACCGCATCGACGAAGCGCGACAGCACGCGGGCGGTGTCGCCGATGGTCTCGCCGCGGCCCAACTGCATGTCGTCGGGCTTCAGAACGACGACGCTGCCGCCGAACTGCTGCATGCCGACCTCGAACGATACGCGGGTGCGGGTCGAGGGCTTCTCGAAGATCAGGGCCAGCGAGCGGCCGGCCAGCAGGGTGGAATGGGCCAGCCGGTCCTTCTTCAGGTCGGCCTTGATGCGGACGGCATGGTCGAGCAGGCGGCGCAGGGTGGCGCCGTCCATCCGGTCGATGTCGAGAAAATGCCGGACCGTGTTGGTATTGTCGCCGCTCATCCCACGCACTCCTGCGCCGTCCGGTCGAGAATCCCGACGGCTTCGTTCACTTCGGCTTCGCCGATATTCAGGGGCGGCAGCAGCCGCACCACATTGTCGCCGGCCGGAACCGACAGCAGGCCGTTGGCGCGCAGCTTCGCCACCACGTCGCCGACCGGCTGGCCAAGCCGCAGGCCCAGCATCAGGCCCTGGCCGCGCAGTTCCAGGAACAGCGACGGATACTTGGCGACCAGCTCTTCCAGACGGCCGCGCATATAAGCGGACGTCTGCTGGACATTGTCGAGGAAGCCCGGCGCCAGCACGACGTCCAGCACGGCGTTGCCGACGGCGGTCGCCAGCGGGTTGCCGCCATAGGTCGAGCCGTGGGTGCCGGCGGTCATGCCCGACGCCGCACGCTCCGTCGCAAGGCAGGCGCCGAGCGGGAAGCCGCCGCCGATGCCCTTGGCGACGCACATGACGTCCGGCGTGATGCCGGCCCATTCATGGGCGAACAGCTTGCCGGTACGGCCCATGCCGCACTGGATCTCATCCAGGAACAGCAGCAGGCCATGCTCGTCGCACAGCGCGCGCAGGCCGCGCAGGAACTCCACCGAGCCGGCGCGGATCCCGCCTTCACCCTGGATCGGCTCGACGCAGATGCCGCCGGTCTGGGGGGTGATGGCGGCGCGCACGGCGTCGAGGTCGCCGAACGGCACCTGATCGAAGCCGTCCAGCAGCGGGTCGAAGCCGTGCACCAGCTTCTCCTGCTTGGCGGCCGAGATGGCGCCGAGCGTGCGGCCGTGGAAGGCCTGCTCGAAGGTGATGATGCGGTTCTTCTGCGGGTTGCCGCTGTCATAGTGGTACTTGCGGACGGCCTTGGCGCCGCATTCCCACGCTTCCGCACCGGAGTTCGTGAAGAACACGGTGTCGGCGAAGGTCGCCTCGGTCAGGCGCTTGCCCAGGCTCTCCTGCCCGGCGACCCGGAACAGGTTGGAGGTGTGCCACAGCTTCTTCGCCTGCTCGGTCAGCTTTTCGACCAGATAGGGGTGCGCGTGACCCAGCGCGTTCACCGCGACGCCGGCGGCGAAGTCGAGGAATCGTCGCCCGTCGGTCGCGTAGAGATACGGACCTTCACCGCGCTCGAACACGACGTCGGCGCGGGCGTATGTGGGCATAACGACGGGGATCACGGCTTGGTCTCCAAAATGGAAAATCCGGCGGCCATGCCTGACCGCCGGGAACGGCAAATATCCGGAGATTGATGGGTTCTGTCAACGGATAGGGGTGGAAAAGCGCGGCGAACGCGACGTCTTTACGCCTTGAGCTTGTAACCGGTCTTGAACATGCGCCAGGCGAGCCACCACAGGCCGGCATTCACGCCCAGCATCACCGCGACGCCCAGCCAGCGCGCCCCGTCGGACACCCCGATGAAGCCGTAGCGGAAGCCGTCGATCATGTAGAAGAAGGGGTCGAAATGGGCGACCCACCAGAAGACCGGCGGCAGGGTGTCGACCGAATAGAAGGTGCCGGACAGGAAGGACAGCGGCGTCACCACGAAGTTGGTGACCGCGGCGATGTTGTCGAACTTCTCCGACCAGACGCCGCCGACCAGACCCAGCAGCGCCAGCAGCATCGACGCCATCACCGCGTGGAACAGCACGAATCCCGGATGCGGCATATGCATCGGGATCACCGCCCAGATGGCGAGCCCCGTTACCAGACCGACCACGACGCCGCGGGTCACGCCGCCCAGCACGAAGCCGCTGACCAGCTCCATCGGCGACAGCGGCGGCATCAGGATGTCGACGATGTTGCCCTGGACCTTGGCGATGACGACGGAGGAGGAGGTGTTGGCGAAGGCGTTCTGCACCATCGCCATCATGATCAGGCCGGGCGCCAGGAATTCCAGGTAGGGTGTCGCGCCGACCATCCGCACCGCCGATCCCAGCGACAGGGCGAACACCGCGTAATAGAGCAGCGTCGTCACCACCGGCGCCCAGACGGTCTGCTGGTGCACCTTGATGAAGCGCCGTACTTCGCGTGCATAGAGCGTCCACAGGCCGATCCAGTTGACGGAACCGACATTGCGCGGCATGGGAGGAAGGGGAAGGGTCATCGCGTCACGAACTGCCTGTTGGGCTGCCTGTCGGGCTGCCTGTTGGGAACCGGCCGGTATCAGGCCACGGACTGTACGTGCGGCCTGTCCATCCGGCAACCGCCGCCGCCGAAGGGACTGCCATGAACACCGACGACAAGCGTTCCGCTCCCCCGGCCCGATCGCCGGCCAGGAAGCCGCCGAAGCGGGTCACGCCGCAATATCTGGAGAACGCGGCGCTGCATTATCTGGAGCGCTTCGCCAGTTCGACAACCAACCTGCGCCGGGTGCTGATGCGCAAGGTCGACCTGTCGGCCAAGGCCCACGGCACCGACCGCGAGGAGGGGGCTCGCTGGATCGACGAACTGCTGGCCCGCTATGTCCGCAGCGGCTTGTTGAACGACGAGACCTATGCCCGTATGCGGACGGAGAGCCTGCACCGGCGCGGCGCTTCCACCCGGAT
Organism: Azospirillum sp. Sh1; assembly: GCF_008365135.1. Taxonomy (NCBI): domain Bacteria; kingdom Pseudomonadati; phylum Pseudomonadota; class Alphaproteobacteria; order Rhodospirillales; family Azospirillaceae; genus Azospirillum; species Azospirillum sp. Sh1. The sequence goes on from NZ_VTTK01000020.1 coordinate 66,112, forward strand.
GATCGCCCAGAAGCTGGCCGGCAAGGGCATCGGCCGTGACGAAGCCGACAAGGCGCTGGACAGCCTGCGCGAGGATGTCGGGCCCGATCTGGACCTGACCGCGGCGCTGGCTCTGGCGAAGCGGCGGCGGCTCGGGCCGTACCGGCGGCCGGAACAGCGCGAGGCGCACCGCGACAAGGACATGGCGGCGCTGGGGCGGGCAGGGTTCGGGTACGAGATCGCCCGGCGCGTGGTGGATGCGGAAGACCCGGACGAGCTGCTGGGGGAGTGAGTTCTCGCCCGGCGCCCCCTCCCCATCCCTCCCCCGCGTTCCGCGGGAGAGGGGGCAGGACGCTTGGTGGCGTGATGTTATGCGAAATGGCGGCGGAGTACCCTCTCCCGCGCCAGCGGGGGAGGGTTAGGGAGGGGGCAACCGGCGCAACAACGCCACCAAGATTCCCCCCAGAAACGACGAAACGCGCGGCACCCTTTCGGATGTCGCGCGCCGCTCTCTTACCGGGAGTCGGAATCGTCCTGTACGCGTCTTAATTCTTGTCGGCGGAGCGGCAAGCGCCCCGCCTCAGCACACCAAACGCGCCCCAGATGCCGGGGAAGCTATCAGGCCGCGACCTGCTGCTTCTCCTGGGCCTTGGCGATCCGGCGCTTGATGCGACGGGCGTCGAGGCTCAGGACGGCGTCCTTCGCATCGAGCAGGAAGGCGTCGAGGCCGCCCTTGTGCTCGATCGAGCGGATCGCGTTCACCGAGAGGCGCAGACGCACCAGCTGCCCCAGGCTGTCGCTGAGCAGCGACGTTTCCTGGAGGTTCGGCTGGAAGCGGCGGCGATTCTTGTTGTTGGCGTGGCTGACGTTGTTGCCAAACTGCGTGCCCTTGCCGGTCACGGAGCACCGACGTGCCATCGGACTGATCCTTTATTTTAGCAAATGAAACCCGGTAACGGACGGCCCACCGCCCGAAGGAGGCCGCTATATAGTCGAACAAAAGCGCCGCCGTCAAGCCGGGATCCGCGATGAAACCGTCAAAAGCCGAGTCGTCGCGGAAATGTGGAGAGTCGAAGCGCGGCGGCCTCTTCCATCTGGCGAAGAGACGCGCCGCGCCAATCTTGCCGTGACCGGTGTCAGTTCACGGTGGGGGAGGTCTTCGACGCCGGTTTGGCGGCAACCGGCTTGCCCTGGCGGCGCGGCGCCTGCTTGGCCGCGGCCTTCACCTCGTCGGCGATGGCGGCGGCCGGAGCGGCCTGCTCGGCCTTCACCGTCTCGACCAGTTCCTTCACCGGAACCTCGGCCGGCTTGGCGGCAGCGGTGGCGGCGACCGGAGCGGTCTCGGCAGCCTGGACCGGAACCGGCGCCGGAGCCGGAGCGGCTTCCGGAGCCTCGACGACCGGGGCCGGAGCGGGGGCTTCGACCTTCGGCGTCTCGACCTTCGGGGCGGCGGCCTGCGGAGCGGCGACCGTCACCTGCGTCGGCTTCGGAGCTTCGGCCTTGGGGGCCGGAGCGGCAACCGGAGCGGCATCGGCGGCCGGAGTCGGCAGGGTGGTGATCTCGGCGGCGATCTTGGTGGAGACGTCCAGGAAGCCCTGCACGCTTTCGGTCACACGGGCCTGGGTGGTGGACAGCCAATCGCGCTGCAGCGCCGCCAGATCGGCGGGGGTGCGGGCCTTGCCCAACCCGGCGGCCAGACGGCTGGCGTCGTTCACCGACGCGGTCACGCCGTCGAACCAGCGGCGGTAGCCGTCCTGGACCAGGTTGGCGACGCGGGCGGACTTGGCCGCGGTGGTCTGGGCGTTGGACTTGAACAGGTTCAGGACGTTGGCGGGGGTCGGCTGAGCGGTCATGGCGTTGTCTCCCGTAGGTGATGGCACGTTGGCGGAAACGGAAAGGCCGCTCCGGCGTAACCCCAGGAGACCGCGGGCACCCCGGCCCAAGCGTCATGTACGAATCGACAAAGGCCGAATCGACACACGTCGCCCCTTTCCCGCCCGGCGCAGAATAGCCCTACGGCTGGTGCGGTGCAACGGATTTGTTGCGGTGCAGCATAAGCTGAACGGATTATGCTGGATTGGATTGGTCGAGGAACCGCCCCAGCAGGATATGGGCGGCGGCGGCCGGGATGGTGGTTCCGGCGGTCACCTCCGCCTCGAGTCGCGCCAGATCGGCCCGCACGGCGGGGTGAGAGCGGAAACGGTCGATCAGCGTCTCGCGGATCTCGCTCCACAGCCAGGCGCGGGCCTGCTCCGCCCGACGGGTGGCGCGGGCGCCGTTGGCTTCGGTCAACGCCTTGTGCTCGCCGATGGTCTGCCACACCGTGTCGATGCCGATCTTCCGGAAGGCGGAGCAGCTGAGCACCGGCACCCGCCAATCGCCGTGGCGCAGCAGGGCCAGCGCGTGGCGGTAGTCGGCGACGGTGTGGCGGGCGGTGGCGGCGAGGTCGCCGTCGGCCTTGTTGACGACCACGAGGTCGGCCAGCTCGACGATGCCCTTCTTGATGCCCTGCAGCTCGTCGCCGCCGGCCGGCAGCAGCAGCAGCATGAACAGGTCGACCATGTCGGCGACCGCCGTCTCCGACTGGCCGACGCCGACCGTCTCCACCACGATCACGTCGAAGCCGGCGGCCTCGCAGATCAGCATCGCCTCGCGCGTGCGGCGCGCCACGCCGCCCAGCGTCGTCCCGGCGGGGGAGGGGCGGATGAAGGCGTTGGCCTCGCGCGACAGGTCGACCATGCGGGTCTTGTCGCCCAGGATCGAGCCGCCGGTGCGCTGCGACGACGGATCGACCGCCAGCACCGCGACCTTGTGGCCCAGCCCGATGACATGCAGCCCGAACGCCTCGATGAAGGTCGATTTCCCCACCCCCGGCACACCGGAGATGCCGAGTCGCACCGAGTTGCCGGTATAGGGAAGCAGCGCCGCCAGCAGCGCTTCGGCTGTGGCGCGATGGTCGGCGCGCGTCGATTCGATCAGCGTGATCGCGCGGGCCAGCGCCCGCCGGTCCCCCGACCGGACGGCATCGGCGAGGCGGGCGGCGTCTTGCGGGGCGGTGTCGGTCATGGCGGCGATCATGATGGTGACGTCGGCTGCTGCGAGGGGAGGGCTACCCTACCTGCGGAGCGGCCGCGGATAAAGTCTCCGCCTCACGCCAATGCCTCATGTCCGCACTGACGGCGACTCCATGGCTTCCAGGTTCAGGGCGGCGGCGAGCAGGGCGCGGGTGTACTCCTCGCGCGGGTTCTCGAAGATGCGCTGGGTCGGACCCTGTTCGACCACCTTGCCGTCCTTCATCACCATGACGTGGCTGGACAGCGCCCGCACCACCCGCAGGTCGTGGCTGATGAACAGGTAGGCGAGGTTGTGGCGGGCCTGGATGTCGCGCAGCAGGTCGACGATCTGCGCCTGCACCGACATGTCCAACGCCGAGGTCGGCTCGTCCAGCACGACGAATTTCGGCTTCAGCACCAGGGCGCGGGCGATGGCGATGCGCTGACGCTGGCCGCCGGAGAACTCATGTGGGTAGCGGTTGCGGGCCTCGGGCGGCAGGCCGACCTCCTCCAGCGCGCGGGCGACCATCGCCTCGCGTTCTTTGGCATCGCCGATGCCGTGGATGCCCAGCCCCTCGCCGATGATCTGGCCGACCGACAGGCGGGGCGACAGGCTGCCGTAGGGATCCTGGAAGACGATCTGCATCTCGCGCCGCAAGCCCCGCAGGCGCTTGGGTTGCCAGCCCTGGATGTCGGTGCCGTCGAAGCGGATGGCGCCCTCGCTGGCGTGCAGGCGCAGCAGGGCGAGGCCCAGCGTCGTCTTGCCCGATCCCGATTCGCCGACGACGCCCACCGTGTGGCCGCGGCGCACCGCGACATCGACGCCGTCCACCGCCTTGATATGGCCGACGGTGCGGCGCAGCAGGCCCTTCTTGATCGGGAAATAGACCTTCAGCCGGTCGGCAGCCATCACCTCCGCGGCGTCGTCGGGCGGGTTCAGCGGGTTGCCGCGCGGCTCGGCCGACAGCAGCTTCTGGGTGTAGGCATGGCGCGGGCGGATGAACAGGTCGTCGACCTTGGCCTGCTCGACGATCTCGCCCTGGTTCATCACGCAGACGCGGTCGGCCATCTTGCGCACCACGCCCAGATCATGGGTGATCAGAAGCAGCGCCATGCCGAAGCGGCTTTGCAGATCCTTCAGCAGCGCCAGGATCTGTGCCTGGATGGTGACGTCGAGCGCCGTGGTCGGTTCGTCGGCGATCAGCAGGTCGGGTTCGTTGGCGAGCGCCATGGCGATCATCACGCGCTGGCGCTGTCCGCCCGACAGTTCGTGCGGGTAGGCGGTCAGCCGCTTTTCCGGGTCGGGCAGGCCGACGAGGCGCAGCAGCTCCAGCGTGCGGGCGCGGGCGGCACCGGTCGACAGGCGCTTGTGCAGGAACAGGGTCTCGTTGATCTGCCGTTCGATGCTGTGGAGCGGGTTCAGCGAGGTCATCGGCTCCTGGAAGATCATGGCGATGCGGTTGCCGCGCACCTGTCGCAGCGTCCGTTCGTCGGCGCCCAGCAGTTCGGTGTCGCGGAAGCGGATCGAGCCGGCGGGATGGTGCGCCATCGGGTAGGGCAGCAGCTGCAGGATCGACAGGGCCGTCACCGACTTGCCGGAGCCCGATTCGCCGACGAGCGCCAGCGTCTCGCCCTTCTGGATGTCGAAGGACACGCCCTTGACGGCCTGCGTCGCGCCGGCGCCCGACCGGAAATCGACACGCAGGCCCCGCACGGACAGCAGGTCGGGATTGGGGGGCATGATGGTCATGTCGGGCTCTCGGGCTGTTGGGCCTTCTTCGTTGGCGGGAGATGCGTTGCGCGTGCCCCCTCCCTAACCCTCCCCCGCTTCGCGGGAGAGGGAACTCCGCCACACTTCTGCAAAGCTCCTGCCCCCTCTCCCGCGAAGCGGGGGAGGGATGGGGAGGGGGCAATCCAGGCCATCACTCCGCCGCCTCCTTGCGCGCGGCGGTGGCCGCGGCGGCCTCGCCCGGCATCGCGGTGGACATCTGGGCGATGGTCTTGCGCGGGTCGAAGGCGTCGCGCACCGCCTCGCCGATGAAGATCAGCAGGCTCAGCATGATCGCCAGCACGAAGAAGGCGGTCAGGCCCAGCCAGGGTGCCTGCAGGTTGGCCTTGCCCTGGGCCAGCAGCTCGCCCAGCGACGGCGAGCCGGGCGGCAGGCCGAAGCCGAGGAAGTCCAGCGCGGTCAGGGTGGTGATGGAGCCGTTCAGGATGAAGGGCATGAAGGTCAGCGTCGCCACCATCGCGTTGGGCAGCACATGGCGCGCCATGATGGTGACGTCGCCGGCCCCCAGCGCCTTGGCCGCCCGCACGTAATCCAGGTTGCGCGCCCGCAGGAACTCCGCCCGCACCACATGGACCAGCGCCGTCCAGGAGAACAGCAGCAGCAGGCCCAGGAGCCACCAGAAGGTCGGCGTCACCACGCTGGCCAGGATGATCAGCAGGAACAGGGTGGGCAGCCCCTGCCAGATCTCGATGAAGCGCTGGAACAGCAGGTCGGTCAGGCCGCCGAAATATCCCTGGACCGCGCCGGCCGCCACGCCGATGACGGACGAGAATGCGGTCAGCACCAACCCGAACAGCACCGAGATGCGGAAGCCGTAGATCAGCCGCGCCACCACGTCGCGCCCCTGGTCGTCGGTGCCCAGCCAGTTGTCGGCGGACGGCGGCGCCGGGGCGGGAACCGGCAGGTTGTAGTTGATGGTGCGGTAGCTGTAGGGGATCGGCGGCCAGACCATCCAGCCCTTGGAATTGATCAGGTCGCGGACATAGGGGTCGCGGTAATCGGTTTCCGTCTCGAACTCGCCGCCGAAGGTGGTCTCCGGGTAGGCGTTGAAGACGGGCCAGTAGTAGTGGTTCTCGTACTCGATCACCAACGGCTTGTCGTTGGCGATGAACTCCGCCCCCAGCGAGACGAAGAACAGCACCAGGAAGATCCAGAAGGACCAGAAGCCGCGGCGGTTCGCCTTGAAGTTGGCCAGCCGGCGCCGGGTCAGCGGAGTCATCACACCCTCCGCGATTCGAAGTCGATGCGGGGATCGACCATCACATAGGTGATGTCGCCGACCAGATTCATGATCAGCCCCAGCAGCGTGAAGAAGTACAGCGTGCCGAACATCACCGGATAGTCGCGGTTGATCGCCGCCTCGAAGCCCAGCAGCCCCAGCCCGTCGAGCGAGAAGATCACCTCGATCAGCATGGCGCCGGTGAACAGGATGCCGATGAAGGCGCCGGGGAAGCCGGCGATGACGATCAGCATGGCGTTGCGGAAGACATGGCCGTACAGCACGCGGTTTTCCGTCAGGCCCTTGGCGCGGGCGGTGATGACGTACTGCTTGCCGATCTCCTCCAGGAAGGAGTTCTTGGTCAGCATGGTCAGGCCGGCGAAGCCGCCGATCACCATGGAGATCACCGGCAGCGCCATGTGCCAGAAGTAATCCAGAACCTGCTTGTACCAGGGCAGGTCGCCCCAATTGTCCGACACCAGCCCGCGCAACGGGAACCAGTCGAAATAACGCCCGCCGGCGAACAACACGATCAGCAGCACGGCGAACAGGAAGCTGGGAATCGCATAGCCGACGATGACGACGCCGGAGGTCCAGACGTCGAAGGGCTGGCCGTCGCGCACCGCCTTGGCGATGCCGAGCGGGATGGAGACCAGATAGACGATCAGCGTCGTCCAGATGCCGAGCGAGATCGACACCGGCATCTTCTCGATCACCAGATCGACGACCCGGCGGTCGCGGAAGTAGCTGGTGCCGAAATCGAAGCGGATGTAGTTCGACATCATGTGGATGAAGCGTTCGTGCAGCGGCTTGTCGAAGCCGAACTCCTTCTCCAGCTGCTTGATGAAGGCGGGATCCAGGCCCTGGGCGCCGCGGTACTTGCTGCCGCTGTCGCCGCCGGCCTGGTTCTGGCGCTGGGCGGTGTTGGCGTCGCCGCCGGCCGAACCGCCGATGCGCGAGGTCGCCTCCACCGCCGTGCCCTGGACGCGGGCGATCATCTGCTCGATCGGGCCGCCGGGGGCGATCTGCACGATCAGGAAATTGATCACCATGATCCCGAACAGGGTGGGGATGATCAGCAACAGGCGGCGGATGATGTAAGCCAGCATCGCGGGTGTCCCGACCCTCCCCAATCCTCAAAGGAAACGACAGCGTAGACCAGACCGCTCCACGTGTCCGAGCATTGTACGTCTCAGGCGGTTCAGGGTTCCGTGCGGCGCGCGCTGCTGGCCAGCTTGGCGTTCTTTTCCGGATCGACCCACCAGGTGTCCTGGAAGCCCAGGCCGTATTTGGGTGCAACCGCCGGATGGGAGAAACGGTTCCAGTAGGCGACGCGGTACACCGTGTCGTGCCAGTGCGGGATGACGTACCAGTTCCACAGCAGCACGCGGTCCAGCGCCCGGGTGGCGGCGATCAGCGACTCGCGGTCGGGGGCGGCGATCAGCGTCTCCACCAGCTTGTCGACCACCGGGTTCCTGATGCCGATGGCGTTGCGGCTGCCGGGCTGGTCGGCGCGCGAGGATTCCCAGTAGTCGCGCTGTTCGTTGCCGGGCGACAACGACTGCGCGAACCGCTCGATGATCATATCGTAATCGAAATTATCGGTGCGGTTCTGGTACTGCGCGCTGTCGACCACGCGGATCTGCGCCTCGATGCCGGCGCGCTCCAGATTGCGGACGAAGGGCTGGACGATGCGTTCCATGTCGGCCTGCACCAGCAGGATCTCGAAGCGGAAGGGCTGGCCCTGCGCGTTGACCAGCTTGCCGTTCTTCAACTCCCAGCCGGCTTCCTTCAGCAGGCCGAGCGCGGTGCGCAGGTTGCCGCGGATGTTGCCGCTGGCGTCGGTCTTCGGCGGCTCGTAGGGCTTGGTGAACACCTCGTCCGGGATCTGGCCGCGGAAGGGTTCAAGCAGCTTCAGCTCGGCGGGGGAGGGCAGGCCGGTGGACGCCAGTTCGGTGTTGGCGAAATAACTCTTGGTGCGCTGATAGAGGCCGTAGGACAGGTTGGCCCGCGTCCATTCATAGTCGAACAGGTAATTCAGCGCCTCGCGCACGCGGCGGTCCTCGAAGATCGGCCGGCGGATGTTGAACACGAAGGCCTGCATCCCCTGCGGGTCCTGGTGCTTGATCTCCTCCTTGACGATCTGGCCGTTCTGCACCGCCGGAACATTGTAGCCGGTGGTCCAGTTCTTTGACGAGTTCTCCAGCCGGAAATCATAGGCGCCGGCCTTGAACGCCTCGAACGCCACGTCGAGGTCGCGGTAATAGTCGTAGCGGATGCGGTCGAAATTGTAGCGGCCACGGTTGATCGGCAGGTCCTTCGCCCACCAGTCCTTCACCCGCTCGTAGGTGATGGAGCGGCCGGGCTGCACGTCCACCACCTTGTAGGGACCGCTGCCGACCAGCGGCTCCAGCGTCGTGGTGGCGAAGTCGCGATTGGCGAAGGCGTGCTTGGGCAGCACCGGCAGCTGGCCCATGATGACCGGCAGCTCCGGATTGTTGCCATCCCGGAACGAGAATTTGACTGTGCGCTCGCCTGTCTTCTCCGCCTTCGTCACGTCGGCGTAATAGGTGCGGTAGAGCGGGTGGCCCTTTTCGCGGAGCGTGTCGAAGCTCCAGATCACGTCGTCCGCCGTGACCGGCTTGCCGTCCTGGAAACGGGCCTCCGGCCGCAGGGTGAAGGCGACCCAGGTATGGTCCGGCGCCACCGCGATGCTTTCGGCCAGCAGGCCGTATTCGGTGATCGCCTCGTCGCCGTTGCTGGTGGTCAGGGTCTGGAACGCCAGCCCGGAGCCGGCGGCGGCCTGTCCGCGCAGGATGAAGGGGTTCAGGTTGTCGAAGCCGCCGAAGGCCATCAGCTTGACCTCGCCGCCCTTCGGCGCGTCGGGATTGACGTAGTCGAGATGCTGGAAATCCGGCCCGTATTTCGGCTTGCCGTGCAGCGCCAGCGCGTGGCTGCCCCGGCTCTGGTCCTGGCCCTGCGCCAGGACCGGGGCCGCCAGCAGCAGAAGCCCTGCCATCGCCGCCGTCATACCGGTGCCCAGCCACCGCATCCGACCCGTCATGCCCGCTCCCCTCCCTCGCTTGTTTTCGCGAAAACCGTTCAGATGTACGGAGTTAGCCCGGCAATGGGGCGTCATCAAGGCTGTGCCGCCTTCTGCGCCGGATCGACCCACCAGGTCGCCGGGAAGTTGGTGCTGCGATAGTCCTGGTCGTATTTCGGCCAGACCGCGGGATGTGCCAGCCACGCCTTGTGGGCGATCCAGCTTTCCGGGTTGTACCATTGCGGCACCATGTAGAAGCCCCACAGCAGAACGCGGTCGAGCGCGCGGGTGGCGGCCTGGACGCTGTCCAGATCCTTGGCGGCCAGCGCCTTTTCGATCAGCGCGTCGGCGACCGGGTCGTGGATGCCGGAATAATTCGCCGAACCCTTGGTGCCGGCGGCGGCGGAGCCGAAATAGCCGCGCAGCTCGGTGCCGGGCGGGGTGAAGAAGGCGAGGTTGACGATGATCGCGTCGAAATCGAACTCGTCCAGCCGGGCCTGATACTGGGCGGTGTCGACAAGGCGCAAGGACGCGTCGATGCCGACGCGGCGCAGCGTCTCGACATAGGGCTGGATGACGCGGGTCAGCGCCCCGGTGCCGTCGAGGAACTCGATGGCCATCGCCTCGCCGGTCTTCACATTGGTCAGCTTGCCGTTGCGGACCTCCCAGCCGGCCGCCTTGAACAGGCGCGTCGCCTCGCGCACCTGGGTGCGGTTGTTGCCGCTGCCGTCGCTGGTGGGCAGCGTGAAGGGCTGGGTCAGCAACCGCTCGGACAGCTGCGCCTTGTAGGGGTCCAGCAGCGCCAGCTCCGCCGGGCCGGGTGGTCCCTTCGCCCCGAAATCGGAGTTGGGGAAGTTGCTGAGCGTACGCTTGTACTGGCCGTACAGGATGTTCTTCTGGATCCAGTCGAAGTCGAACAGCAGGGTCAGCGCCTCGCGCACCTGCGGATCGGCGAACTTGGCGCGCCGGGTGTTCAGGCGGAAGCCCTGGGCGCCGAGCGGCAGTTCGCTCGGCACTTCAAGCGTCTTGACCCGTCCGTCCTTGACGGCGGGGAAGTCGTAGCCGGTGGTCCAGCGCTGCGCCCGGTATTCGCCGCGGAAATCATAGGCGCCGGCCTTGAACGCCTCGAACATCACGTCGTCGTCGCGGTAGAAGTCGTCCTTCACCGTATCGAAATTGTAGAAGCCGCGGGCGGTCGGCAGATCCTTCGCCCACCAGTCGGCGACCCGTTCATAGGTGATGGAGCGGCCGGGATCGACGGTCTTGATCCGGTAGGGGCCGCTGCCCAGCACCGGTTCCAGCGTCGTCTTGGAGATGTCGCGGCCATTGGCGGTCCACCAATGCTTGGGCTGCGGCGAGAAGGTCGTGGCGAAGTCGATGATCGGCTTGATCTCCCCCGTGCCGGTCAGGGTGATCTTGAAGCGGCGGTCGTCCAGCGCCTCCACCTTGGCGATGTGGTCGAGGAAGGACTTGATGAAGGGCGCGCCGTGGGCCTGGATGGCGTCCCAGGTGAAGACCACGTCGGCGCTGGTGATCGGCGTGCCGTCATGCCAGTGGGCACCCTGGCGCAGCGTGAAGGTAGCCCAACCGTAGTCGTCCGGCACCTCGACGCTTTCCGCCAGATGGGCATAGGCGGCATCCAGTTCCCAGCCGGACCCGACCATCAGCGTGTCGGAGATCAGCCCCAGCGTGCGCGGCCGCACCCCGCGCAGGATCAGCGTGTTCAGGCTGTCGTAGGTGCCCGGCTGCGATTCGGCCAGCCCGATCGACCCGCCCTTGGGCGCGTCGGGATTGACGTGGGGGAAATGGGTGAAGCCGGGCTTGAATTGCGGCTCCCCGAACTGCTTCAGCGCGGTGACGGTCCTGGTCGTTGCCGGGCTCGCGGCCTGCGCCTGCGTAAGGTTCGCCGGCGTGGACAGACTCAGGATCGTGGCGGCAATGGCGAGAAGGCGGCGCATCGGCGGTCCTGTGTGGGGAGCGGACGTTCTGGTTAGATTGCCACGCCCGCGCCCCCGTCAAGCGCAATTCCGGTTCAGGTTCAGCGGCTTTGCGAGCTTCGCCAGTGGTCGGCCATGCGGTCCATCAACTGGCGATAGCGGCGGTCGTCCCGCATCAGCCGGCGCACCGACTTCCCGTTGCGCGGGTCGGCCAGCATCCAGGCTTCCGCCGCCGCCTGATGCTCGGGATGGATCGACAGCAGGTAGATGGCCGCCTGTTCCGGGGACGCAATGGCCGTTTCCTTCAGCCCTTCCAGGATGGCGCCGACATAGAGCGGCAGGACCTTGCGGAAATCCTCCGGCCCGCCCTCCGCGTCGGCGGCATCGGACGGGACGCCGTCATCGGCCATCAGCGCGCTGCGTTCGGCCGCCGGCAGGGCGAAGAAGGCGTCCAGCCCCAGCAGCAGGTCGCAGACGGTCTTCTTGCGCACCATCCAGTTCGACCCGCCCGACACCCGCGCGGCCAGGCTTTCCAGAAAGGGCCGCAGCTTTTCAGGGGACGTTTCGAAGACGGAACGGGCAGGCGGTTCGATGGAGGTCATCGTCGGGGCGGTCATCTTGGTGTCCTCAGCCGGCCAGCGCCTTCATGGCCTCCTGGTGGGTCAGAGGTTCGCCGGCGGCGATCACCCGGCCGCTGGACTTGGCGTCGAGCGGCTTGCCCTCCCAATCCGTCATCAGTCCGCCGGCCCCGGTCACCACCGGCACCAGCGCCGCGAAGTCGTACAACTTCAGCCCCGACTCGACGACGAGGTCGTAATAGCCCGACGCCAGCAGGCCATAGGTGTAGCAGTCGCCGCCATAGGCCGCCGTCTTCACCTTGGCGGCGACGCGGCGATAGGCGTCGTAATCGCTGCCGGGGAACAGGTCGGGCGAGGTGGTGCCGAACATGGCGGTGCCCAGCCCGCCGGGGCAGGGGCGGACGCGCACCGGCTGGCCGTTGTGGGTGGTCGGCCGGCCTTCGACGCCGATCCAGCGGTCGCCGACGATGGGCTGGTCGATGATGCCCAGAACCGGGCGGCCATGGTGCAATAGGGCGATCAGCGTGCCGAAGATCGGCCGGCCGGTGATGAAGGACTTGGTGCCGTCGATGGGGTCGATCACCCACACCCATTCGGCGTCCAGGTTCTTGGTGCCGTGCTCCTCGCCATAGATGCCGTCGTCGGGGCGCTGGCTTTCGATGATGGTGCGGATGACATGCTCCGCCTCGCGGTCGGCGATGGTGACCGGCGAGGCGTCGGCCTTGTCGTCGATGGTGACGGGGGTGCGGAAATAGCGGCGGACGACGCTGCCGCTGGAGTCGGCCAACCGCTGGGCGAGCGCCACCATCGGGGCGGGGCAGGGTTCGGTCATGGTCGCTCCTTGAATCTGTCAGACTGGTTGCCGCATCCTACCGGCCCCCGCCCTCCCCGGAAACCCGAAAGCGCCCTGTCCAGGCTTCAGGCTTCGTGGGAGGAGGGCGGTTCGTGCCGTCGCAGGACAGCTACGCCACCGGCAGGGCTTTTCGCCCGGCACGGCTTGTGGCAGCCTCCACCAGCCATGACGAACCGACCCAACATCTATGCCGCCGCGCCGGTCGACCGCGCCTCCCTCCGCCGCAAGGATGAGGATTGGCTGACGGAGGCCTGGCTCGCCCCCGCATCCCGTGTCCTGCCGGTCTGGCAGACCAAAAGCTTCGTTGCCGGTCCATTGGATGCGCCGCGCGCCGTCCTGTTGCCGGCGGAAGGGCTGGATGCCGTGCCGATCTTCCTCGGGCTGATGGAGGATGGCGCCCCGCTCTTCACCGTCGACCTGTCGATGGTGGAGGAGCCGGATGCGCTGCCGGCCTTGCAGGGCCACGGCCGGTTCGAGGATCTGCGCGCCACCGGACCGCTGATGCCGGAAGGGGAGGCGGCGCTGTGCGCCTATGCCCGCGGCATGGTGTGGTGGAACGCCCGCCATCGCTTCTGCGGCGTCTGCGGCTCCCCGGCCGCGTCGGCGGAAGGCGGCCATGTGCGCCTCTGCACCAACCCCGACTGCGCCACCCACCATTTCCCGCGCACCGACCCGGCCGTCATCATGCTGGTGCATGACGGCGGCGACCGGATCGTGCTGGGCCGCCAGAGCCGATTCCCGCCGGGCATGCATTCGGTGCTGGCCGGTTTCCTCGAACCGGGCGAAAGCCTGGAGGACACCGTCGCCCGCGAGGTGTTCGAGGAGGTCGGGCTGACCGTGACCGACATCCGATATCGCTCGTCGCAGCCCTGGCCCTTCCCGTCGTCGCTGATGCTCGGCTTCACCGCGCGGGCCACCAGCTTCGACATCGACACCGGCAACGACGAGCTGGAAAGCGCCCGCTGGTTCGACCGCGACTTCCTGCGCACCCACACCCCGGACGAGACCTTCCGCCTCGCCCGCGCCGACTCGATCGCCCACCGCCTGATCCGGGAATGGTTGGCGGAGGGGTGAGGGGGAGTCAGTGGATGAACAGCTTCACGAAAATGCCGATCTGAAAAGCAAGGACGAAGCCGAGCATCCACTTCATCAGGTTCATGTCGGATTTCAGCGCCCCGACATCGTCGTCCCGTTTGCTGAGGGCTGCCGCTGCTTTCACGGCTTTGTCCTCCGGCACGTCGATGGACCGGAACGCCTCATAGACTTCGCTCTGCATCGTGGTCATGAGGCGCCGCTCCGGTCCCTTTCCATGAGAACAGGCTATAAGATGATCGGTGCCGTCCGTCCGTTCAACGGCCGAATGGTCGCGGTTCCATCATCTGTCTCAAGGCCGGTGTCCCCCTCAATGCCGCCGCTGCGGCCCGACCGCGCGGGCTGGGGAGCAGCGGCGGTCGAATGGGTTCGGATGACGTGTGCAGGTGTCGTTGTAGAGCGTCATCAGCGAGGCCGCTTCGGCCGGACGGCGGCGGTCGGCGCTGCACAGATTGTCCCACACCATCTGGCGGACGGCGGCGTCGCCCCAGGGCTCATGCAGAAGCGAGGCGCCCTTTTCCAGGGCGGTCATGAAGGGGAGATGTTCGTGGGCGGCGATCTGCGCCACCTCCTCCGCCTCCAGATTAGCCAACCCGAGGCAATCGTCCATCGTGAGCATGGCAACCTCCATCCGTGGCGCCATGGCCGTCGGCGGGGTTTCACCCGTCAGCCGCCGTGGTGTCTTGTTGTATTCGTAGGCTTATGACCCCGGTCCTTGCCGGTCTTTATTGTATAACAACTTTCGCTAATCATGCCCAGCACCTGCCGGACGCGGCCACGGCTAAGTCGCGTCACTGCGGCGGAATGACGCGCGACTTGCGGCGGCTGCGAAAGGACTTGCGGCGTTGCGGGAGAGAGACGCCGGGACGGCGTCAGTCCTCGCCGACGCGCTGGCTTTCCTGATAGCGGAAGGGGTTGGCCGGATAGACGCCGAGGATCTTCACCTCGCGGGCGAAGAAATCCAGTTCCTCCAGGGCGAGGCGCAGCGGGCGCTCGTCCGGATGGCCCTCCACGTCGGCATAGAACTGGGTCTGGGTGAAGTGGCCGCCGACCATGTAGCTTTCCAGCTTGGTCATGTTGACGCCGTTGGTGGCGAAGCCGCCCAGCGCCTTGTACAGCGCGGCCGGCACGCTGCGGACGCGGAAGACGAAGGTGGTGATCGTCTTGCAGGAGCCCAGCGCCGGCAGCTTCGGTTCGCGCGCCAGGATCAGGAAGCGGGTGGTGTTGTGGGCGGCGTCCTCGATCCCGCTCTTCAGGATGTCCAGCCCGTAGATTTCCGCGGCCAATGACGAGGCGATGGCGGCATGGCGCGGGTCGTTCATCGCCGCGATCTCTTTCGCCGCCCCCGCCGTGTCGGCATGGTTGATCGCCTGCAGCCCCAGCTCGCGGATGGCGGTCTGGCACTGGGACAGCGCCTGGATGTGGCTGCGCACGGTCTGGATGCTGTCCAGCGTGGCGCCCTTCGGCGCCAGCAGCTGGTGGTTCACCCGCTGGAAATGCTCGCCGATGATGTGCAGGCCGCCTTCCGGCAGCAGGTAATGGTTGTCGGCGACGCGGCCGGCGATGGAGTTCTCCACCGGAATCATCGCCAGCGAGGCCCGACCCTCGCGCACCGCCGAGAAGGCGTCCTCGAAGGTGGCGCAGGGCATCGTCGTCATGGTCGGCCGCGCATTGCGGCAGGCCAGATCGGAATAGGCGCCGGGGAAGCCCTGGAAGGCGATGATGTTGGACGTGGGCATGGACGAAGTTCCCCCGGCGAATCTTTATTGAGGCTGGTTGGTCAGGCTATCGGCCAGCCTTGCGGCCGGAAACATCAGGTTTCAGCCGCCCTTGCGGGCGGAGAGGAGGGCGCAGGCGCGCTCCAGGTCGGCGGGAGTATCGACACCCAGCGGAACCGCGTCAACGACCGCCGCGTCGATGCGCATGCCGTTCGACAGGGCGCGCAGCTGCTCCAGCCGCTCGCGCTGTTCCAGCACCGAGGGCGGCAGCGACACGAAACGTTCCAGCGCTGCCCGGCGATAGGCGTAGAGGCCGATGTGGTGATAGAGCGGCCCGTCGCCGGTCGGCGCGGTGGCGCGGGTGAAATACAGCGCGCGGCCCTGGCGGGCGCCGGGCGGCAGCTCCAGCACCGCCTTGACCACGTTGGGGTCGCTGATTTCCTCCTCCCGCGTGATCTCGACGACCAGCGTGGCGATGTCGACCTCCGGATCGGCCAGCGGGGCGAAGACGGCGCGCACGCTCTCCGGCTCGATGGTGGGCAGGTCGCCCTGCACATTGACCACCGCGTCGTGCCGCCCCTCCGGGTCGATCAGCCGCAGCGCCTCGAAGATGCGGTCGGAGCCCGAGGGATGATCGGGGCGCGTCAGCACGGCGGTGCCGCCGGCGGCCTCGACGGCGCGGGCGATCTCCGGCTCGGCGCAGGCGACCACCACCGGGCCGATGGCGGCCTCCATGGCGCGGCGCAGCACATGGACGATCATCGGCGCCCCCAGGATGTCGGCCAGCGGCTTGCCGGGCAGCCGGGTGGAGGCCATGCGCGCCGGGATCACCACGATCGGGTTGGCGGGACGGGTGGGGCTGGAGGCGGTCGGCATGGCGCGGAAGCTCCGGTGGTAAAGGCATCAGGTCCGCCAGAGCGGGCCAGAGGGCATTGGCGCGGGTGAAACATGGACGCCGGTGCGGCGTCAAGTGCCGGTATGACCCGAGTGGAGGGCGTTTTGCAGTGCAGCGTGATGCGCAAGCAAATTAAGAGGTTGGTGACTGCGACAAATTTGTATGCGACCTTTTTTCGCGGTCCGCCGGGCTATGACAAGCTTCGGACCGCGGGCTATGGTAACCGCGGCGCGTTCGGCCGCGGGCGGGAGAAACGCCGAGTGTACTGAAATAGGGAAAAAAGGGGCTCTCAATGAGCATGGAGTGGAACAAGGTTTTCGGCGCCGTGCTGCTGGCCGGGCTGATCGCGATGCTGGCCGGATTCGCGTCCAAGGTGCTGGTTCATTCGAAGCCGCTCGAACAGAGCGTCTATGTCATCGCGACGCCCGAGGGGGCCAGCGCGCCCGCCGACAAGGGTGCCGCTCCCACCGGTCCGGCGCCGATCGCGCCGCTGCTCGCCGCCGCCAGCCCGGAAGCCGGCCAGAAGGTCGCCAAGGCCTGCGCCGCTTGCCACGGCTTCGACAAGGGCGGTTCGGCCAAGGTCGGCCCGAACCTGTACGGCGTCGTCGGCGGTCCGAAGGGCCATATGCAGGGCTTCAGCTATTCCGATGCCCTGGTCAAGACCGGCGGCACCTGGACCTACGACGAGCTGAACAAGTTCCTCTACGACCCGAAGGCCTACGCTCCGGGTACCAAGATGACCTTTGCCGGCCTGAAGAAGGACGACGACCGCGCCGCCGTCATCGCCTACCTGCGCTCGCTGGCCGACAGCCCGCAGCCGCTGCCGCAGTAACTGCAAGGTACCGGGCGCCGCCGCGGCCGGAAGAAAACGGCCCCGCTCTCGCAAGAGGGCGGGGCCTTTTTTGTGTGGGTGACGGTAGAGGCGGAGGTCTATCCGAAGTCTGCGCCTCCTCCCCTCGACCGTCATTCCCGCGAAGGCGGGAATCCAGTCCGTTCGACGGCCTGTCTGCGGAGTTTTCTGGATCCCCGCCTGCGCGGGGATGACATCGGAATTGGAGACGTGTCGGTTCCAGAGTGTCGATCGAATCCTAATCCAATGACACAGAGCCCTACCGCCGCAGGCCGCAGGCGATCTCCAGATAGTCGGGGTCGTTCTCCGGGGTCAGCCAGCCGTGGCGGACCAGGAAATCGATCACCACGAGGTTGACGTTGAACTTCCAGTCGCCGGTGCTGCGCACCGAGTCGGCCACCTTGTCCAGCGGCCAGAGTTCGAAGCACTCCACCTCGCCGTCGGTGTTGACCGGGGTGACGCCGGGCGGAAGTTCCAGGTCGTAGACGAACAGGCGGTCGCGCTTCAGACCGGCCGGCGTCTCCATGGTGTAGCTGATGGCGCCGACCGGCACGGCGCGCCGCGCGGTCTCGGCGTCGAGCCCGGCCTCCTCCGCCGCCTCCTTCTCCAGATTCTCGGCCAGCGTAAGGCCGATGGGCTGGCCGCCGGCGATCAGGTTGTCGAACTGGCCCGGCGCCACCTCGCGGTCGCGGGCGCGGCGGCCGACCCACAGCAGCAGGCCGCCGGCCCCATTCCCGCCGGCCTCGTCGCGGACAAAGCCGTTGATGTGCAGGCCATAGGCCTCGATGCCGAAGGCGCCGACCGCGGCGCGGTCCAGCCGGGCCATCGGCTCCGCCCCCCAGCGCGGCAGGATGGGGTAATATTCGCCGCGCAGCGCCTTGACCGTGCCCTGCTCCACCAGATAGGCGGCGGCATGGTCGAGCAGGGTGGAGCGCGCTTCGAAGTCCCGGATCTCGGGCGCAATGGTCAACCGGTCGGCGGTGACGACGAAGCCGGGATCGACGCCGGGCAGCGCGTCGGCCAGGGCGTGGCGCACCCAGCCCACGGTGTGGCCGTCCAGCTCGAAGGGGCGGAAGCCGGACAGGTCGTGCGCGTTGCACGCGCGGATGTGATCGAGGAAGCTCATGTATCCCATCTAAGCGGGGCCGGTGGACCGGCGCAACCGCTCATCCAGGGCAGTCCGCCCCTCTTGTTTTTGGATATCTTGCGCGGTCCTGGTTGCCATCGTACACAGGTTCAGTCACGAAATGATCCCCGGTGCCAGTCCGCCGCGGGTGGTTCAAGCGAAAGGGCGGGCGTGGTGGCTGACCGGTCGGCTGAGGATGCTGCTGAAGGCACTGGGGCAGGCGGGACGGAGACGCCGTTCGGCGCCCTGTCGGTCCTGGTGATCGAGGACGAGTCATTCACCCGCATGGTGTTGGCGAAGATGCTGGGCACGCTGGGCGTCAAGGCGGTGCATCAGGCCGCCGACGGCGAGTCGGGCCTCGCCGCCGTCGCCGCCCACTCTCCCGATCTGGTGCTGTGCGACGTGGAAATGCAGCCGATGGACGGCCTCGGTTTCGTCCGCGCGCTCCGCGCCGGCGGCGAGCCGTACCGGCAGGCCCTGCCGGTGGTGTTGATGAGCGGCCGTGTCGACGGCGACCGCGAGGCCCAGGCGCGCGACGGCGGCGCCGACGCGGTGCTGGCCAAGCCGGTCACCCCCGCCAGCCTGCGCGAGGTCCTGGCCATGGGGCTGGGGACCAGCCTTCCGGTCTGAGCGGGCCTTGGCCGAAAGTCTCGTCTACCGCCTGTGATTGTCGCTCCCCACGGCGGCGGCCGGCCGGGCGCGGCCCCCTCCGTAAAATTTCCCACCCCGTGGCAAGCTTGCCAAGTTGTTGAAACAATTCGGTAATCCAGCGGTAGTCCCCCACCGCGCCGCATGGGCGCCGCATCCTCACCCAATTTCCGCCTTGTTGATGGGGACGATTGGGACGCAACATGATCTCAAAGAGGTATTGGGGCGAAGTGCTGCGGAGCACCGGCCATGCGATACGGCCAGCCGCAATGTCGCTTGCGAGATTTTGTTAAGGTTTGGAGTTCAGCATCGACGGTAAATCCCTGCGCCGTGCTTGGTCGAGGCGGCGCGCTTGCTTGAGGAGGCCGATGGCGTGATCAAGAGGGCCCGATCGAACCGCAATGGATCGACCAGCACTGGGCAACTCTCCCCGACCGGACGGGCAACGACGACTGCCGCCGGATACACGCCGTCTCTCCGCAATACCGTCACAGTCCAATCGCCGAACCTTCCGCCGCACGCGCGGCAAACACGCGCGTTGGTTGAACAGGTGCGCTCGCCGCACCCACACTGGCCGTGGGACCTAGGTCCTATGGCTGAGGCCGGCTTCACGGCGGGCTTTCCGGCTATGGAGCCTGAGTGCCTGGAAAGCTCTAGGTGGAGCATTACATTCAAAAATGACTCGTTCGGGGGTTGCCGCGTCGCAGGACGGACGGCTCCCGGCCTTCACAGGACCGTTCCTTACACCAGACCGCTGGCTTCTACCGCTGAGCGGGGAGGCTGTGGACCCGACGAGGTCCGCGTCTTCCCTGGAGTGCCCCATGGATCGCGGCATGCGCCGCGGCCTGCCGCCGCAGCCACCGGCGGCGCCCCGGCGCATCGGACCAGATAAGACGGAGCGACGAATGTTCCCGGCCGACGAACTGTTCACGCGCTACACGCAGAATTACGAGACCCGCCGCGAGACCGAGATGTCCCTGATGGACTATCTCCAGCTGTGCCGCGACGACCCCATGTCCTACGCCTCGGCCTCCGAACGCATCCTGGCCGCCATCGGCGAACCGGAGGTGGTCGACACGGCCCGCGACCCGCGGCTTGGCCGCATCTTCATGAACCGGACCATCAAGGTCTATCCCGCCTTCTCCGAGTTCTACGGCATGGAAGAGACGATCGAACGGATCGTCGGATTCTTCCGGCACGCAGCCCAGGGCTTGGAAGAGCGCAAGCAGATCCTCTACCTGCTGGGCCCGGTCGGCGGCGGCAAGTCGTCGCTGGCGGAGCGGCTGAAATCGCTGGTGGAGAAGTGCCCGATCTATGTCCTGAAGGCCGGCAAGGAGATCAGCCCGATCTTCGAAAGCCCGCTCGGCCTGTTCAACCCGGACGAGATCGGCGACGAACTCGAGGAACGCTTCGGCATCCCGAAGCGCCGCCTGACCGGGCTGATGAGCCCGTGGGCGGTCAAGCGCCTCGACGAATTCGGCGGCGACATCAACCGCTTCAAGGTGGTGAAGCTGCATCCCAGCAAGCTGCGCCAGATCGGCGTGACCAAGACCGAGCCGGGCGACGAGAACAACCAGGACATCTCGTCGCTGGTCGGCAAGGTCGACATCCGCAAGCTGGAGATCTACAGCCAGAACGATCCCGACGCCTACAGCTTCTCCGGCGGCCTGAACCGGGCGACCCAGGGCATGCTGGAATTCGTCGAGATGTTCAAGGCCCCGATCAAGATGCTGCACCCCCTGCTGACCGCGACGCAGGAGAGCAATTATGTCGGGTCCGAGAATATCGGCGCCATCCCCTTCCAGGGCGTGATCCTGGCCCACTCCAACGAGGCGGAGTGGCAGACCTTCAAGAACAACAAGAACAACGAAGCCTTCATCGACCGCATCTGCGTCATCAAGGTCCCCTACTGCCTGCGGGTGGCGGAGGAGCAGAAGATCTACGAGAAGCTGGTCCGCAGTTCCGATCTGGCGACGGCCCCCTGCGCCCCGGCGACGCTGGAGATGCTGGCCCGCTTCTCGGTGCTGTCGCGCCTGCGCGAGCATCCGAACAGCAGCTTCTACAGCAAGATGCGGGTCTATGACGGCGAAAGCGTCAAGGAAACCGATCCCAAAGCCAAGTCGATGCAGGAGTACAAGGACCAGGCCGGCGTCGACGAGGGCATGGGCGGCATTTCCACCCGCTTCGCCTTCAAGGTTCTGGCCTCCACCTTCAACTACGACTCGACCGAGATCTCGGCCGACCCGGTGCATCTGATGTATGTGCTGGAACAGGCGATCCGGCGCGAACAGTTCCCGGAGGAGACGGAGAAGAAGTACGTCGAGTTCATCAAGGCCGAACTCGCCCCGCGCTATGCCGAGTTCATCGGCAACGAGATCCAGAAGGCCTATCTGGAATCCTACTCCGACTACGGCCAGAACCTGTTCGACCGTTACGTGGACTATGCCGACGCCTGGATCGAGGATCAGGACTTCAAGGATCCCGACACCGGCCAGCTGATGAACCGCGAGCTGCTGAACCAGGAGCTGACCAAGATCGAGAAGCCGGCGGGCATCGCCAACCCGAAGGACTTCCGCAACGAAGTGGTGAAGTTCGCCCTGCGCGCCCGGGCGGCGAATGCCGGACGCAACCCGTCCTGGACCTCTTACGAGAAGATCCGCGAGGTCATCGAGAAGCGGATGTTCAGCCAGGTCGAGGATCTGCTGCCGGTCATCAGCTTCGGCTCGAAGAAGGACGGCGAGACCGAGAAGAAGCACACCGAGTTCGTCTCGCGCATGATGACGCGCGGCTACACCGAGCGGCAGGTCCGCCGGCTGGTCGAGTGGTACATGCGGGTCAAGCAGGCGGGCTGAGGCCAGTGGGTTGAAGTTTGTCCGCTGACGGGGTGCATAATTGCCGCGGGGCGGGGTGTTGCAACGCCCCGCGGCAACCCCACTGTCATAGAATGCTGTCAGAGTTCGAAGGCCGCGTGACGAAACGGGTGGGAGGGCCAGCCCCTTGATGAACATCATCGACCGTCGCCTGAACCCGCAGGGCAAGAGCCTGGCCAACCGCCAGCGCTTCCTTCGCCGTGCCAAGGAACAGGTGGTCAAGGCGGTCCGCGACGCCTCGGGCAAACGGGGCATCCAGGATATCGAGAACGGGGAGAAGGTGACGATTGCCGCCGGCGGGGTGCGCGAACCGTCCTTCCACCGCGCTGCCCAAGGCGGGGTGCGCGACTATGTCGTGCCCGGCAACAAGGAATATGTGGAAGGCGACACCATCCAGCGCCCGGACGGCGGCGGTGGCGGCCGCGGCAGCGAAGGCAGCGCCGACGGCGAGGGCGAGGACGAGTTCCGCTTCGTCCTGTCGCGCGACGAATTCCTCGACATCTTCCTGGAGGATCTGGAGCTTCCCGATCTGGTGAAGCAGAAGGTCAAGCAGTCCGAATCGCACACGCTGACGCGGGCCGGCTATTCGGTGTCGGGATCGCCCGCCAACCTCAATCTTGTCCGCACCATGCGGAACAGCCTGTCGCGCCGCATCGCGCTGAAACGCCCCAAGCGCGACGAGATCCGCGAACTGGAGGAGATGCTGCGCGAGGCCGAGGAGGCCGGCGAGGATGCCGACCAGATCCAGGCGCTGCGCGAACAGCTGGAACACATCGTCCTGCGCTCCAAGCGCATTCCCTTCATCGACCCGATCGACGTCCGCTACAACCGGTTCGAATCGGTGCCGAAGCCGATCGCCCAGGCGGTGATGTTCTGCCTGATGGACGTGTCCGGTTCGATGACCGAGCACATGAAGGACCTGGCCAAGCGCTTCTTCATGCTGCTGTACCTGTTCCTGCGGCGGCGCTACCGCGCGGTCGACATCGTCTTCATCCGCCACACCCACGAGGCCAAGGAGGTGGACGAGGAAACCTTCTTCTACTCCACCGAAACCGGCGGCACCGTGGTGTCGACCGCGCTGGAGGAGATGCAGAGGGTCGTGCAGGAGCGCTATCCGCATAATGAATGGAACATCTACGCCGCCCAGGCGTCGGACGGCGACAACATGTCGTCGGACAACGCCAAGTCGGCGACCCTGCTGCGCGACGTGATCCTGCCGATGTGCCAGTATTTCGCCTACATCGAGGTGGCGGCGGAACACAACATGGGCCTGTCGGCGCTGGGCCGCGAAACCGAATTGTGGCGCACCTACAAGCAGGTGCAGAGCCCGGAACGCCCGCTGGCGATGCGCCGCGTCCGCTCCCGCCGGGAGATCTTCCCGGTCTTCCGCGAGCTGTTCGCCCGCGAGAAGGCGGGGGCGTAATCTCCCTCTCCCGTCCCGGGAGAGGGAAGGGGCCCATGCGGAGCATGGGAAGGGTGAGGGGTGATCCAAGGAACCATGCGCTTCTGGCCCTTTGAATCACCCCTCACCCTCCCGCCTTCGGCGGGCCCCTCCCTCTCCCGGGGCGGGAGAGGGCAGTTTTGAACTCCTTCCAAGAATGGAAGGCTGGGGGAGATCGAGAATGACGGCTGTGATCACCAGACCCGACGCGCTGCTGTATGACGGCGTCGAGTGGGATTACGACAAGATCAAGCGCGTCTACGACGCCGTCGAGCACATCGCGCTGAAGGAGATGGGCCTCGACGTCTATCCCAACCAGATCGAGGTCATCACCGCCGAGCAGATGCTCGACGCCTATTCGTCGATCGGCATGCCGCTGATGTACCGGCACTGGTCCTTCGGCAAGCATTTCGCCCGCGACGAGATGATGTACCGCAAGGGCTACCGCGGCCTGGCCTATGAGATCGTCATCAATTCCAGCCCCTGCATCAGCTACATCATGGAAGAGAACACCATGACGATGCAGACGCTGGTGATCGCCCACGCCGCCTTCGGCCACAATCATTTCTTCAAGAACAACCAGCTGTTCCAGCAATGGACCGATGCCCAGGGCATCCTGGACTATCTGGAATTCGCCAAGACCTACATCACCCATTGCGAGGAACGCTACGGCCACGCCGCGGTGGAACGGGTGCTGGACGCCGCCCATGCGCTGATGAGCCAGGGCGTGCACAAGTATCCGAAGAAGCGCTCCGACCTGCGGACCGAGCAGCGGCGCGAGCGCGAGCGGCAGGAATATCAGGACCAGACCTTCAACGATCTGTGGCGCACGGTGCCGAAGCCGGCCGCCGGCCAGCGCCCGGCCAAGTCGGTGTCGGAGCGCAAGAAGCTGCTCGGCCTGCCGGAAGAGAACATCCTCTATTTCCTGGAGAAGAAGGCGCCGCGGCTGGAGCATTGGCAACGCGAGATCCTGCGCATCGTCCGCCACATCTCCCAGTATTTCTACCCGCAGAAACAGACGAAGGTGATGAACGAGGGCTGCGCCACCTACGTCCATTACCAGATCATGAGCCGCCTGCACGAGACCGGCCAGATCAGCGAAGGCGCCTTCCTGGAGTTCCTGCACTCGCACACGTCGGTGGTGTTCCAGCCGGAATTCGACGACAAGCGCTTCTCCGGCCTGAACCCCTACGCGATCGGCTTCGCCATGATGCAGGACATCGCCCGCATCGCCGAGAAGCCGACCGACGAGGACCGCCAGTGGTTCCCCGACCTCGCCGGCCGCGGCGACGGCATGGCGGCGGTGCGCGAGGCCTGGGCCAACTTCCGCGACGAAAGCTTCATCCTGCAATATCTCAGCCCGCATCTGATGCGGAAGCTGAAGCTGTTCAGCGTGCGCGACGACGCGGAGGACCCCTATCTGCTGGTCGATCACATCCACAACGAACGCGGCTATCGCGACATCCGCAAGAAGCTGGCCCGCCAGTACGACCTGGGCTATTTGGAACCGGACATCCAGATCGTCGACGTCGACCTTGCCGGCGACCGCAAACTGATCCTGCAGCACCGCGTCACCAACGGCGTGCTGCTGGACGAGAGCGACGCCAAGGCGGTGCTGCGCCACATCGCCAACCTGTGGGGCTACGAGGTGCAACTGATCGAGGTGTCGGCGATCTCCGAAGCGATCCTGAAGGAACATGCCGTGACGGCGCCCAGCGGGATCGGCGTGATGTGACGTTGAGGGCCGGCTCCGCTACACTGCCGCCCATGCCAATATGGGGGGGAGCGATGGCGGAGGATCTGTTGGGCGGTGCGGGGCCGGTCGGGCTGGTCAGGGCGAGGCACGGCCTGATGATGTACCGGCGCACCGACAGTGTCGTCGGCCGGTCGCTGGACTATTACGGCGAGTATTTCGAGCAGGAGGTCGCGCTGTTCCGCCAGTGCGTCCGGGCGGGGGACCGGGTGATCGACGTCGGCGCCAACATCGGCGCCCACACGGTGGCGCTGGCGCGTCTGGTCGGTCCCACCGGCCGGGTCCTGGCGCTGGAGCCCATCGACGCCAACCACCGGCTGCTGTGCGGCAATCTGGCGCTGAACGGGCTGGACTGGGCGGACGGCATGCTGGCCGCCGCCGGGGCCGCCGATGGGGTGCTGCATCTTGCCGGCGTGGCGATGGATGCGGAGGGCAATTACGGCGCGCTGTCGCTGGATGCGCTGCACGGCGACCGGCCGGTGCCGGTTCATCGGCTGGATGGTCTGGGACTGGATGGTCTGGCTCCTGACGGGGCGGGCCGCATCCGTCTGATCAAGATCGATGTCGAAGGGATGGAGGCCGAGGTTCTGGAGGGCGCGCGCGGCCTGATCGCCCGCGACCGTCCGGTCCTCTATGTGGAGAATGACCGGCCGGACAAGTCGGCGGCCCTGATCCGCCTGCTGGGGGAACTGGGCTATGCCAGCTATTGGTATCTGCCCGCCTTCCACAATCCCGCCAACTTCGCCGGCCGGTCCGAGGCGATCTTCGGCCATGGGCTGGTGGACAACGGCACGGAGATCCACGGGCTTGGCATGGGGATCAACCTGTTCTGCCTGCCGGCAGAGGCGGGGGCGCGCATCAATGGACTGCTGCCCGTCGCCGATCCGGACGAACATCCGTTGCGTCGCGGCCATAACGGGCGCTTCATTGGTGGTTGAGGGCGGCGGTTGACGGCGCGGTGCAGGCCTGAGGGCGTCAGCGCTCCGGTTCGGGCTTGATGCCGGCCTCCTTCATGGCGTGTATCAGGTCCAGCATCACGGTGCTGATGTCGGGGAAGGACAGGGCCACCGCGCGGCGGTCGGGGTCGAGGCGCACCACATGGGCGATCTGCCGGCCGCCGACGCGATGGCTGATCTTATCGGGACCGACGGTCTCCGGAACCTCGGGGCAATACAGCTCCAGCCGCAGCTTGCCGCCGACGGCGTGGGCGAACTCCTCCGGCGGCAGATCGACCAGCAGGCCGCGGGTCGACCAGTTGATCGTGGTGCAGCGCCGCCCCTCCGCCTCCACCGCCAGGACCGGGTCCATGTAGCGGATGGCGCGGCGGCGCTCGATGCCGTTGGGCGGCTTGGCGCCGACGTCGTGCTGGTCCAGCTTGTGCTTGGCCGCCTGCTTGGTGCGGTCGTCCACACCGTCCTTGCTGGTCATCAGCGTCGCCTGCACGCGACGCTCGACACCGTGGCGGAATTCGTCGTCGGCGCCGAAGCGCAGGGCCTTGGCGAAATGGTCCTTGGCCTGGGTCAGCAGCGCGTTGCGTCCCTTTTCGTCGCCGCGATGGCCGCAGCGTTCGGCCTGGATCAGCAGCGAATCGACGCTGCGCTGATAGGCGCCGCGCTGGATGGCGCGGGTCAGCTCGCGGAACTCGGCGGCGCGCAGACTGGGGAATTCCCGGGTCTTCAGCAGCCCGGCCATTCCCTCCGCCAAGGAGTCGACGCGGGCGGGGTCGCCGGTCTCCGCCTCCCGGCGCAGGGTGCGTATCGCTTCCTCCGCCTTGCGAAGCAGCTGGTCTTCCAGTTTGCGGCGCTGGTCGGCGTCCATCACAGGCATGGCACGTCCCTCCACGGGGGCGGTTTCATAAGGATACAGCAGGCCGGCACCGGGTGACAGCTGGCAGTTGTGGTTAACGGCCCACCTGCGGGGCGCCCCAGTAGGAGCGGACCCGATTTTCCTTTGCCTTGTGAGTGCCTTCTTATCTGTGGTGACAAACAGGACGGGTAGCGGGAGTGGGCGAGCAATGGACAAGAACAAAATGGCGGGCGCGGATACCGAACTGGGCCTGCTGACCGCCGCCCTGACCGGCCTGCTGGGGGAGGAAAGCGCAAGCCCCGCTCCGGCCGCGACCGCCATCGTCGCCTTCGTCCGTGGCCGGGGGGCCGATGCGGAGCCGGTCCGCACGCTGGTGCTGCGGCGGAAGCCCGTGCGCGGTGTGTCGGCGGCTGATCCGGCCGACCGGCGCGCCCTGGTCTACAGCCTGACCAAGACCATTCTTGCCGCCGCCGTGCTGCGGCTGGCCGCGCGCGGCGTGGTCGATCTCGACGGGCCGGCGGAGCGCTGGCTGCCGGAACTGGCCGGGCGGCCCGTGTCGGTCAGCGTGGCGCAGATCCTGACCCACCGCGCCGGCCTGCCCGAGTATGGCGGCCGGGCCGACTACCATGCCGCCGTCGCGGCCGGCGCGGAGCCCTGGAGCGGCGACGAGTTCCTGGCGCGCTCCGGGGTGGCGCAGGGCGAAGGACCGCCGGTCGGCAGCTTCGCCTATTCCAACATCGGCTATCTGCTGATCGGCCGGCTGCTGGAGCGGGCGGGCGGCGCCCCGCTGGCGGAGTTGCTGGCGCGCGAGGTCTTCGGCCCGCTCGGCCTGTCCAGCGCATCGCTTCTGCGCGACCGGTCCGACCTTGACGGGCTGTTCTTCGGACCGAGCCCGACCTTCGGCGGGGCTCCGGTGGCGGAGGCCTATCATCCCGGCTGGGTGTCGCATGGGGTGGCGGCGATGACGGCGGTGGATGCCTGCCGCCTCATCCACGGCCTGACGGAGGACTATCTGCCGGACGCGCTGCTGCGGCGGATGCGGGACGGGCTTCCGGTCGGCGGGCCGATGGGCGGGCGGCCCTGGGTCGAGCCGTCCTATGGGCTCGGCATGATGGTGGAGCTGGACCCGGTGGCCGGACCCTATTGGGGCCACACCGGCGGCGGGCCGGGGGTCACGCCCGCGGCCTTCCATGCGCCGGGGCCGGTCCCGGTCTCCGTCGCCGTCTTCCTGGATGGCGAGGACGGAAACCTCGCCGAATGGATGGCGGTGGAGGTGCTGCACCGGCTGCGCGGCGTGCGATAGCGCGGCACGCGGCACACCTCCTGCTTGTGCAAGATGGCTGCTTGTTCCGGATGGCGGCGATCCCATCTCCTCTCCAGGGGACAATCCCCCGCTTCCCGGCGTAGACTCAGGGCAGCGGCGGTGCCGGGCGAAACCGGCCACCGGGACGAAGAACCAAGGGGAGGAACCGCACATGGGAGACGCTGCCCGCAAGCTGCCCGATTATCCATGGCTGGCCTCATACCCACCGACGGTGGATTGGGCGATGCCCATCCCGGCCCGGCCGCTGACCGAGTTGCTGGAAGGCGCGGTTGCCCGCCACGGCGACAAGCCCTGCCTGAACTTCCTGGGCAAGCGCACCAGCTATCGCGAGCTTGGGCGGCTGGTCGACCGCGCCGCCCGCGGCTTCCAGGCGATCGGGGTGGGGAAGGGCACGCGGGTCGGGCTGTTCCTGCCCAACACGCCCTATTACGTCATCGCCTTCTTCGCCATCCTGAAGGCCGGCGGCACGGTGGTGAACTTCAACCCGCTCTATGCCGAGCGCGAACTGGTCCACCAGATCGGCGACAGCGACATCGACCTGATGGTCACGCTGGACCTGAAGCTTCTCTACGGCAAGATGGCGCGGATGCTGGAGGAGACCGGGCTGAAGCGGCTGGTCATCTGCCGCATGGCCGACATCCTGCCCTTCCCGAAGAACTGGCTGTTCCCCATCGCCAAAAAGGCGGAGATCGCGGCGATCCCGCGCGACGACCGCCACATCCCCTTCGCCAGACTGATCGCCAACGACGGCCGGCCGACTCCGGTCGCCATCGATGCGCAGGAGGATGTCGCGGTGCTGCAATACACCGGCGGCACCACCGGTGTGCCGAAGGGTGCGATGCTGACCCACGCCAACCTCTACGCCAACACCATCCAGTGCGCGACCTGGTACGCGGCGAAGGAGCGCAAGCCGGGGGAGGGCGGAGCCGAGGATGCGCAGGAGCGCATGCTGGGCGTGCTGCCGCTGTTCCACGTCTTCGCCATGACCGCGGTGATGAATTTCGGCCTGCATCTGGGGGCGGAGATCGTCCTGCTGCCACGCTTCGAGCTGGAGCAGGTGATGCGTACCCTGCAGAAGGAACGCATCACCCTGTTCCCCGCCGTGCCGACCATCTACACCGCGATCAACCATCATAAACATCTGGAGAAGTTCGATCTTTCGTCGATCCGCTTCTGCATGTCGGGTGGGGCGCCGCTGCCGCTGGAGGTGAAGGAGGCGTTCGAGCGCACGACCGGCTGCACGCTGGTGGAGGGCTATGGCCTGTCGGAATGCTCGCCCGTCGCCACCGTCAATCCGGCGGTTCTGCATTCGGACAAGAAGGGCTCCATCGGCCTGCCGCTGCCCGGCACCGTCGTCGAGATCGTCAGCCTGGAGGAACCGCGCCGCGTCCTGCCGCCGGGCGAGAAGGGCGAGGTCTGCATCCGCGGGCCGCAGGTGATGAAGGGCTATTGGCGCCGGCCGGCCGAGACGGCGCAGACGCTGGTCGACGGCCGCCTCCACACCGGCGATGTCGGGGTGATGGACGAGGACGGCTACACCACCATCGTCGACCGCATCAAGGACATGATCCTGTGCAGCGGCTTCAACGTCTATCCCCGCAATGTGGAGGAGGCGATCTACCTGCACCCGGCGGTCGCCGAATGCGTGGTGGCCGGCTTGCCGGACGAGTATCGCGGCCAGACGGTGAAGGCCTATGTCCGGCTGGACGACGGCAAGAGCCTGACCGCGGAGGAACTGATCGCCTTCCTGAAGGACAAGCTTTCGCCCATCGAGATGCCGAAAGTCGTCGAATTCCGCCAGGAGCTGCCCAAGACCATGATCGGAAAGCTGTCCCGCAAGGCCCTGCTGGACGAGGAGCAGGGCAAACGGAGCGCCGCATGACCGCCGTTGATCGCAAGGCGGTGCGCGTCCGCATCCAGGGCAGGGTGCAGGGGGTGTGGTATCGCGGCTGGACCGTCGATCAGGCGGGGGCTCTCGGCCTGACCGGCTGGGTGCGCAACCGCAGCGACGGCACGGTGGAGGCCCTGTTCGCCGGCCCCGCCGACGCCGTCGACCGCATGCTGGACGCCTGCCGCCGCGGCCCGCCCTCGGCCATCGTCCGCGACGTGGTGTCCGAACCGGAGCAGGACCCCGGCATGGCCGGTTTCGAGCAGCGGCCGACGGCGTAAGGTCGCGCATTAGCGTTCCGCTAACCATGACGGCGGCATGCTGGCCCCTGAGAGGTTCGGGGCGAAATGGTTTGGGGACGGTGGCTGGATGACCGCCAGAAAGCCGGATGTGGCCGACATGAAGGCCATGCTCACCGGCGTCTTTGCCAAGGCGGCGGAGGCGAAGGTCAAGGCTGTCCGCGCGCCCGTGGCTTCACCGCCGCCAAAAACTCCCTCCGTGCCAGGACGCGGCGACCCCGCCGTTCGCCTCAGCCTGGGGCCGGAGGCGGCGGAGGATGTGTCGGCGCGGCCGTCCGGACCGCCGGTTGCCGACTTTGCCGACCGGCTGGGGCCGGCGATCCAGGCGCTGGCACGCGATTTGGCTCGGCTGCTGACCGCCTTCGGCATGGACCGGAGCGATGCCGATGCTGCCGAAGCCGCGCTCGTCGCCCGCTTCGGCGTCGCGGAGCGCGGGGCTACCGTGATGGCGCTGGATGGACCGGCCGGCGAGTTGCGGCCACTGGCAACGGATGCCCGGCAGGACGTGGCGGTCGAACTGCGGGGGATTGGCCTCACCCTTGCTGACGGGAATGTGGAAGTGAGGCTGGACGAGACGGCCCTGGTACTGGCGCGGGTGCCGGCCGAGGAGAAGGGGGAGGGGCTGGCCGCCATGCGCTCCGCCATCCGTCCGGGCAAGGGGCTGACGGTCGAGACCGACCGGGTCGCCATCGACGATCTCGGCCGCGTCATGGAGATGCTGACCGGGGCGATGTCCGGGCCGCCGCAGGGACTGGAAGGCACGGTGACGCTGCAGCCGCTGGGGGTGCCGGAGGCAGGTGGAGCGCTGGACCTGTCGCTGTCGCTCTCCGGACGTTTGGGGGAGGTGATGCACCCCATGCTTTCAAAACACATGCCGGCAACGGAGAAGCCGGTCGGCGAGGTCAAGGAGCGTGGGTTCGATGTCCGGATTTGATGCGCCGATCAAGGCAGCCCTCTGGCTGTGCGGGCTGACGCTGCTGGGTGCCGCCCCGGCGCTGGCCGGTGCGCTGGAGCGGACGGAGCAGGGCCACATGGCGCCGCCGCAGCCGGGAGCCAGCCTGCCGATAGCGCCGCCGATCGTGCAATACGCGCTGCCGTCGCAGTGGATGACGATCCGCTCCAAGGAGGACTGGCGCAAGGCCGGCAAGTTCGAGAAGGAACTGAGCAAGGAGTGCGCCGCCCTGCGCTTCAACGAGATCGAACCGATGCGTTTCCGCGCCTATTACAAGGGCGAGGTGCTGGGCGTCGCCTTCGGCCACGGGCTGAACCTGAACGATCCCGGCAAGAAGGCCGACCGCAAGAAGATCTACCTGTTCCGCAACGGCGATTCGACCGGCTGCACCGTGCAGTCGATGGACAACCAGGACCCACGCGTGAACCCTGCCGGCAGCCAGGCCGCCACCCCGGCCGCCGGCGGGTTCAAGAAGTACTAGCCTTACCCCTCGCCGTCCTCCTCGCCCCGCATCGGGCCGCCGAACACCTCCGGCCATGCCGCGATCAGGGCGGAATCGACGTCCTCCATCGTCACCAGCTGGCCCAGCGCCACGATGGAGGTGACGCCATGCTCGGCGATGCCGCAGGGGACGATGCCGCCGAAATGGGACAGGTCCGGCTCCACGTTCAGGGCGATGCCGTGGAAGCTGACCCAGCGCCGCACCCGCACGCCGATGGCGGCGATCTTGTCCTCCTGGCCCTTCAGCCCGCCATAGGGCTGCTTGTCGACCCAGATGCCGACGCGGCCCTCGCGCCGCTCGCCCTTGATGTTGAAGGCGGCGAGCGTGCGGATGATCCATTCCTCCAGATCGCGGACGAAGCCGCGGATGTCGGCGCCGCGCTTCTTCAGGTCCAGCATGACGTAGGCCACGCGCTGTCCCGGCCCGTGATAGGTGTACTGGCCGCCGCGCCCGCTGCGGTAGACGGGGAAGCGGTCGGCCTCCAGCAGATCCTCGTCGCGCGCGCTGGTGCCGGCGGTGTAGAGCGGCGGATGCTCCAGCAGCCAGACCAGCTCCGGCGCGGTGCCGGCGCGGATCGCCTCGACGCGGGCCTCCATCTCGGCGATGGCGTCGGGGTAGGGCACCGGCACGTCGGAGATGCGCCACTCCATCGCCTGCGGGGCGGGCATGTCGGACTGGGGGGGACTGGCGGTCAGGCTGGTCGGGACGGTCATTCGATCTGGTCTCTAACGATGTCGGCTTGCGGTGTGGGCGGAGCGGCCGGAGGGCCGTTCCGAATTTTTCTTCGCAGACGATGATTGTAACGCTTGATCGGCCATCGGGAAGCTGATATCTACCCGCTCCACCCGATGAGGCGCGCGAGCGAGCGTCGGGGACTACCAGCCTGATGCGGTCGTGGCGGAATTGGTAGACGCGCAGCGTTGAGGTCGCTGTGGGGCAACCCGTGGAAGTTCGAGTCTTCTCGACCGCACCACTCTCCCATGCAGATGGGACCATCCCGGGGATACGGGAACACCGAAAGGCCCGCTGGTCGCAAGACCGAGCGGGCTTTTTCGTATCTGGGATTTGAGCGTCCGGGCCTTACCCCGCCAGCGCGTGCAGCAGCTTAGACGCTCCCCCGGCCGCGCGGCGGGCATCCTCGAACAGCACCATCATCTCGTAGATCACCAGGAAAGCGGCGCTGTAGAACCAGGGGCGCCAGCGTTCCTCGACCCAGGCGACCAGCCGGTGGACGCCGCCCATCGGCAGCAGCCGGGCGACGGCGAAGGCGCTCAGCATGCCGATCAGGGCGCCGCCGATGACGTCGCCCGGATAATGCAGGCCCAGATAGACCCGCGGCAGCGCGATCACCACCGCCGCCCACAGGCAGGCCAGCAGCCCCCACGGACGCGAGGCGCGGAGGAAGGTGGCGGCCAACGCGAAGCCCAGGGCGGCGTTGTCGCTGGGGAAGGAACTCCAGTTCTTCAGGGCGTCGCGGCTCTGGCCGATCGGCGGGACGAAGGGCAGGCCGGCGTCGTGCAGGGGGCGCGGCCGGGCCGGCATCACCGCCTGGATCAGGATGGACATGGCCACCGCCAGCACCACCGCGGCGATGGCATCCACCACCAGCCGGCGCCCGGCCTCCGTCTCCTCCCGGCGGAACCACAGCCACCAGAGGGCGGCGCTGAACAGCCCCAGTTTGATCAGATAGATGTTGGCGATCCCGCGCACCGCCATGTCCAACGCCGCGCTGTGTCCCGCGAACTGGTTCAGCCACAACAGCAGCGATTGGTCGAGACGATGCAGAAACTCCACTGCGACTCCTTTGGTGAGCGGGAGGCAAACGTCAGTGTTGCGTTTTCATGACAAGGACGGTCAACGGAGCATCGGAAGACGCCTTCCGGGGAAGGGGCGGGGCGTTTCGAGGTGCCCCTCTCGTCGCGTTCAGGGCGTTCGGTGCCGGCCGCAGGCGGCCGGATACTCTCAAGGTGCAACAGTATTTGATATCGTATTCGATAATAAAAATGAAAATATTCCACGTTGGATGATGTGGACTGAAAACCATTTTCTGTGAATTCACGTGCGCATCTCTTGCCGCCTATCGAAAGAGGTACTATCCTGCGCTGCGATTGGTGGAATGGGTGGCGTTGTGCCAGACCATTTGACCTGGGGATGCGACGGGGGATTTTATGGCGACTGTTGTGATGATGAAGCACCCGCAGACGGGGCTGCTCAAGAAGGGTCTGGTTGGGTTCAGCTGGACCACTCTGTTCTTCGGCGGTTTCCCGGCCCTGTTCCGCGGCGACTGGGGGATGGGGCTTCTTCTGATGCTGCTGGCTATCTTCACCGGCGGCATTTCCGGCATCATCGCCGCCTTTCTCTACAACAAGCACTACACGTCGAAGCTGATCGAGAAGGGTTATGTCTTCGCCGACACCGAGGCGCTGAACAGCCTCGCCCGCGCCAAGCTCGGCGTCGACGCGGCTTCCGCGGTTCCGAACCCGACCTGATCGGTTTCGAAGACCGGGCAAGACGAAGGGCGGTGCACGGTGCGGCACCGCCCTTCGTCTTTTTCAGCGGAACTCGATGTAGCGGTCCAGCGTGGCGCGGCGCAGCGCGCGGACGATGTGCGGGGCGGCCCCGCTGGCGACGATGTGGCCGCCGGCCTCGCGGCAGCGGTTCGCCAGGATGAACATCATGCCGATGGCCGCGGAATCGATGAAGGTGACGAAGCGCAGGTCGATCGGGACCACCGGGCTGGCCGCGAAGTCCCAGTCGCGCAGCATGTCGTGGAAGCGGGTGCCGTCCTCGTAGGTGCAGCGGCCGGACAGCAGGATGCCGTCGCGACCGCCGACGGTGGTGAAGGCATACTCCATCGGCGCGTCCGGTCCCTCTCCCCATCATGCGCCGCCTTGGTTGCGGCGCAGATGCATGGGAGCATGAAGGGTCGCGGCGGTGCAAGGATATGGTGGCAAAAGCGGCCGATGCCGCCGGTTCCTGCCGAACCGGGCTGGACAAACGGGGGCGGCGCCTCTATGTCGGGGGCGCTTCCGCCGTCACCGGTCCCGTCCCTTGACGGACGGCACCCGGCACCGGCCGGAAGGCTTCCACAACCCGCAAACCCCGAACGCCGCCGGCCCCGTCCGAAATCGCGGAGCCGTCCCGCCGTTCCCATGCCGTCGGAGTCCCGAGGGTATCCGGGTCCGGCATTCGGGGTTGCATCGTCGAAGGGAGGGTGCCGGCATGCACTCCGATCCC
The DNA here is from genome assembly GCF_008365135.1 of Azospirillum sp. Sh1. Classification (NCBI taxonomy): domain Bacteria; kingdom Pseudomonadati; phylum Pseudomonadota; class Alphaproteobacteria; order Rhodospirillales; family Azospirillaceae; genus Azospirillum; species Azospirillum sp. Sh1. The sequence goes on from NZ_VTTK01000020.1 coordinate 100,964, forward strand.
CACACGCCGGATCTGCGGCCGGACGGCGCCGCCCGCGCTCACGGCCAAGCCCACGCCCACGGCCGTCCCCATGCGGGTCCCGAGGCGGAGGACGAACGTCCCTACGGCGTCGAGCCGGATTTCGTGGAAGAGATCGTCGGCCTGCTGCGCGCCCGTGAACGCGAGGCCGTGCTGGCGCGGCTGGACGGGCTGCATGCCGCCGACATCGCCGATCTGATCGAACAGGCGGAGCCGACCGAGCGCGCCGACCTGATCGACCTGCTCCCCGCCGAACTGGACGGCGAGGTGCTGTCCTACCTGAACCCCGATCTCCGCGAAGCGCTGATCGAACGGTTCGAGCCGCAGGAGCTGGCCGACGCCGTCGCCGACCTCGACACCGACGACGCGGTGGAGCTGATCGAGGATCTGGACGCGGAGACGCGGGCGCAGATCCTGGCGAAGCTGCCCGACGCCGAACGCGCCCTGGTGCAGGAGAACCTGACCTACGACGAGGACAGCGCCGGCCGCATGATGCAGCGCGAGCTGGTCGCGGTGCCGGAATTCTGGACGGTCGGCAAGACCATCGACTTCGTCCGTGCGGCGACCGACACGCTGCCGGAGGATTTCTACGACATCTTCATCGTCGACCCGATGCACCGGGTGGTGGGTGCGGTGCCGCTGTCGCGCCTGCTGCGCCAGCGCCGGGCCGTGCGCATCGCCGATCTGGTGACCGGCGAGGTCGACGCCATCCCCGCCACCATGGAGCGGGCGGAGGTGGCGAACCTGTTCCGGCAATACGCCCTGGTCTCCGCGCCCGTCATCGACCCCGCCGGCCGGCTGATCGGCGTCATCACCGTCGACGACGTCGTCCGCATCATCGACGAGGAGGCGGAGGACGACCTGCGCAAGCTGAGCGGGTCGGGCGACACCGGCGTGTTCAGCGGCATCGCCGACATCGCCCGCAGCCGCGTCGGCTGGCTGACCATCAACCTCGCCACCGCCTTCCTGGCGTCGGGCGTCATCTCGCTGTTCGAGGCCACCATCGAGCAGATCGTGGCGCTGGCGGTGCTGATGCCGATCGTCGCCTCGATGGGTGGCAACGCCGGCACCCAGACGCTGGCCGTCGTCGTCCGCGCGCTGGCGACGCACGACCTGTCGTCGGCCAACGCGCTGCGCGTGGTGGGGAAGGAGTTGCTGGTCGGCCTCATCAACGGCGGCATCTTCGCCGTGATGGTCGGTCTGATCGCGCTGGTCTGGTACGGCCCCCTGATCGGCATCGTCATCGGGCTCGCCATGATCATCAATCTGGTGGTGGCGGGCCTGAGCGGCGCCCTGATCCCGCTGGGGCTGGAAAAGCTGGGGGTCGATCCGGCGGTGTCGAGCGCGGTGTTCCTGACGACGGTGACGGACGTCGTCGGCTTCCTGGCCTTCCTGGGGCTGGCTTCGGTGTTCCTGCTGTAGGTGCTGCGGTGGGTGGGGGCACCCGCCGCGCGTGCTCTCACCCCGCCCGGTCGAGCTGCTTCAGGAAGCCGATGTAATGGTTGATGTCCTCCATGCGGCGGGCATGGTCGTTCATGTCGGACAGGCGGCCTTCGATGGCCTTCTGCGCCCCCTCCACCTCGTCGATCACCGCATGGATGTCGGTCTGCAGCTCCTGCGAAGCGGAGGCGGCTTCGTCCATGCGGGCGCTGGTGTCGTCGAGCTGGCCGCCGACCGAGCGGACGGAGGTCACCACCTGATCGATGGCGCGGCGGGTGTCGCCCAGTGTCTGCTTGGTGTCGTTGGCCAGCTTGCGCACTTCCGCCGCCACCACGGCGAAACCCTTGCCCGCCTCTCCGGCACGGGCCGCCTCGATGGTGGCGTTCAGTGCCAGCAGGTTGGTCTGGCTGGCGATGCCGTCGATCACCGCCAGCACCTTCTCGATGCTCTTCACCACGGTGTTGAGCTGGGTGAACTCGCGCACCAGCGCCTCCTTGCGGTCGGCGTGGCCGTCGAACAGGGTGGCGTGGCGGTTCAGCGTCGCCTCGATCGCCGACATCGAACCGCCGATGCGCGCGGCATAGCTGGCGGTCTCCTGCACGCCGCCGGTCAGCGTCACCAGCGCGTCGAGATAGCTGTGCATCCGCTCGATCACCGCGTTGCGGATGCGGCTGAGCAGTTCAAGCCGGTTGTAGCGGGTGGCGATGAAATAGCTCTGGAACCGGGCGTAATGCACCGGGAAGCGGTCGACCATGTCGTCGGCAAAGGCGGTGCCGGGCGGCACCTCGAAGAACATCAGCGCCGACAGGGTCTGGTTGATGTTGATGCCCAGCAGTTCGCCGAAGGTGGAGAAGCCGGCGGCGGCCAGCCCGTCGAAGGCATGGACCCGCGACAGCTGGTCCGGGTTGTTCAGCCGGCGCAGGATGCAGTCGTTCAGGATGGCGCCCACCGGTCGCGGCTTGCCGCGCAGATAGGCCGCGAGGTCGTCCTCCGTCTGGCGGACGAAGTCGGTCGCCTCCACCAGACACAGCGAATCGCCGGGATTGACGTCACAGTAGAAGCCGACCTCGCCCTTCTCGAAATCGAAGCCAGAGATGGAACGGACGAACAGCTCCCCCTCCATCTCGACGGCGAAGGTGTTGTTGGCCAGTTTGCCCGGCAGGTCCTGCGGCTTGCAGCGCAGGGATTTGGCCAATGCGTCGATGAAGCCGATGACCTCGAAGCTGTCGCGGTCGATCACGCTGCGCACGATGCGGCGCATCGGGTCGGCATCGACCACGGCGAAGCGGGTCTGGGTCGGGCGGAAATTCTGCGACTTGAAGATGCCGTAGCGGATGCCGGGCGCCATCTTCAGGAAAATGGTCACCGCCGAATTCTCCAGCACGCGCTGGCCGTCGAACAGGTGGGTGTTGCGGAAATCGAGCTTGCCGCCGGCCGAGCCGCCGATGAACAGGCAGGGGAAATGGCCGGACCGGTAGACCGCCTCCATGAACCAGCTTTCGCTGGCCGACAGGCCGTCGATGAAGGTCAACGCCACCGTGTCGTGGCTGTCGACGGCGAAGGGGACGCGGATGCGGTCAAGCTCGCCGCGGATCGCCTCCACCCGCGCCGGCACGTCGCGGGTCGGGCGGCCGGCGCGCAGGTCGTCGCAATGCAGCGGCACCGTGTGGATGCTGACTCCGGCGAACAGGCGCGGGCTGAAGGATTGCAGCACCACGCTGTCCCAGCGGTCGCCGGCCTTGCGATAGAGCGGCTGGCCTTCGGCCGCGCACAGCTCGCCCGAGGTGGAGACCAGCACCAGTTGCGTCGACGGCGGAAGGGCGGAGCGCAGGGCGCGGGAGGTGGCGGCGAAATCGACATGCGGCGACACGAAGCCGACGACCAGAGCCGGCGCGCCGGCGGCGAAGCCCAGCCCCTCCAGCGCCGTGGCGCCGATCTGGGCGGCCGGCAGGCACAGGCTGCGGACCGGCGCTTCCGCCGGCGCGGTCGCCGGCGTTGCCGGATCGGATTTGCCAGCCGGGTTGCCGACCGGACTGCCGGAAATGGGGGCGTTCGGAGCGTCCGAGCGGAAGAATGACAGCATGCTGGCGAATCCTCGGTCGTCTTTGTTGTTCGTTCCGCACACCGGTCGCGCCCGTTTGTTGCAGCGAGTGCCCCGGTATGGCTTATTTTACGGATGGTTTAGCTGCCGATTGGTAGCGTTTCTTATCCGGGGAACTCCTTATTGTGCTGTGGCATGTCGCCGCATCGGCGGCAGTCGGCTGGGTGGGGCGGCGGGATGGATGAGTGTCGATTCCGCTTGTGGGGCCAGCGAAACATTGGCATAAGGCGAGCCATAGGCCTGGGGTGCCGCGCGGTGGTAGCGCGGCTGAGAACACACCCATCGAACCTGTCTGGGTAATTCCAGCGAAGGGAGCCGCCGCATGATCCATGCGCCAGAACCGTATTCTATTTCGGAGTGCGTCTCCGGATTCCGCCCATCCGTCGCCATCATCGGCGCCGGCTGCATCGGCCTCGCCATCGCCTGGAGGCTGGCGTCGGCCGGCTGCCGCGTCGATGTGTTCGAGCGGGGAGAGGCCGGCCGCGGCGCCACCCATGCCGCCGGCGGCATGCTGGCCGCCTGCGTCGAAACCGAACCGGGCGAGGAGGGGCTGCTGCCGCTGACCCGCGCCTCGCAGGCGCTGTGGCCGGACTTCGCCCGCGATCTCGAAGCCGCGAGCGGCATGGCCGTCGATCTGCGCAGCGAAGGCACGATGGTCATCGCGCTCACTGCCGACGATGCCGCCAAGGTCCGTTTCCTGCACGGTTTCCAGCGCGACCTGGGCTTGCCGGTGGAATGGCTGAGCGGGGCCGAGGTGCGGCGGCGCGAGCCTTTCCTGCAGCCCGGCGTCGCCGGTGCGCTGTTCTGTGCCGGCGACCATCAGGTCGACAACCGCAAGGTCGCAGCCGCCCTGCGCTGCGCCGCCGAGGCTGCCGGTGCCCGCCTGCATGAGCGCTGCGGCGAGGTGGCGCTGGCGGTGGAGGGCGGCCGCGCCGTGGGCGTGCGGGTTGCTGAAACTCTGCACCGGGCCGACCGGGTGGTGCTGGCCGCCGGGGCCTGGTCGGCCGGGGTGCCGGGACTGCCGCCCGCCGCCAAGCCGCCGGTGCGGCCGGTGAAGGGGCAGATGGTCTGTCTGAGGATGGACGCGCGGTTGCCGCTGCTGCGCCATGTGGTGTGGACGCCGGGCACCTACCTGATCCCGCGGCTGGATGGCCGGCTGCTGATCGGCGCCACGACGGAGGAGCGCGGCTTCGACGACCGCCTGACCGCCGGCGGGCAGTTCGCCCTGCTGGAGGGGGCATGGCGGGCGCTGCCGGGCATCGCCGAACTGCCGATCGAGGAGGCCTGGGTCGGGTTCCGTCCGGGCAGCCGCGACGATGCGCCGATCCTGGGCGAAAGCGGTGTTCCCGGCCTGATCCACGCCACCGGCCACCACCGCAACGGCATCCTGCTGACCCCGGTGACCGCCGACGGCATCGCCCGGCTTGTGCTGACCGGCGAGACCGACCCGCTGTTGCGCCCCTTCGCCGCCTGCCGATTCGTTGCGGCGGGAGCCGCCGCATGAGCGCCGTCCTCCGCGTCAACGGCCGCGAAGAGCCGCTGTCCGCCGCGTCCGTCGCCGAGTTCCTGGCCGGCCGCGGCATCGCCGAGTGTGCGCCGGGCGTCGCCGTCGCACTGAACGGCGCCGTCGTTCCCCGCCGCCGCTGGCCCGAAACCCCGCTCCAGCCCGGCGACAGCCTGGAAATCGTCCGCCCGATCCAAGGCGGCTGACCCCCTGACATCTCCCTCTCCCGGCCCGCGACACGGTAAGAATCCCCTCTCCCCCCTGGGGAGAGGGGGATTTTCCGGGGAGTCGCGGCTTCGGGAGAGGGCCTTTGCAAAGGCTCCCCACATGCTCCATTCCACCCCCGACACCCTCACCATCGCCGGGCGCAGCCTCGGTTCCCGTCTCTTCCTCGGCACCGCCGGCTATCCGAACCAGCAGGTGATGCTCGACGCGCTGGCGGCCAGCGGCAGCGAGCTGGTCACGCTGGCGATCCGGCGCATCAGCCTGGACGGCTATTCGGAAAGCCTCGTCGACGTGCTGGCCCGCGCCACCGCCGGGCGCCCCACCGGCCCGGTCGGGCTGCTGCCCAACACCGCCGGCTGCATGACCGCCAAAGAAGCCGTGCTGACCGCCCAGCTGTCGCGCGAGGCGCTGGATACGCCCTGGATCAAGCTGGAGGTCATCGGCGACCGTGAACTGCTCTATCCCGATGTCGAGGAACTGCTGCGGGCGACGGAGGAACTGGTGAATGACGGCTTCGTCGTGCTGCCCTATTGCAACGACGACCCCGTCACCTGCCGCAAGCTGGCTGATCTGGGCGCGGCGGCGGTGATGCCGCTGGGCGCCTTCATCGGCTCGGGCATGGGCATCCGCAACCCGCACGCCATCGAGACGATCTGCGCCCGCAGCCCCGTGCCGGTGGTGCTGGACGCCGGCATCGGCACCGCATCCGACGCGGCGCTGGCGATGGAGCTGGGCTGCGCCGCCGTGCTGCTGAACACGGCGGTGTCGAAGGCGCGCGATCCGGTGCGGATGGCGGCGGCGATGCGCGACGCGGTCTGCGCCGGCCGCTCCGCCCATCTGGCCGGCCGCATGCCGATGCGGGCCCAGGCCGAGCCGTCCAGCCCGCAGATGGGCCTGATCGGCAGCTGAGATCGGCAGGTGACCTATAGGGATACGGGCTTGATCCGGCGGGGCGGCTGTCGCAGGCTGTCCCGCAACGTCCCCTTCCCGGAGTGCTTCGCCTTGGCCGACACCTTCGTTCCCCGCGATCCCGACTGGAAGGCGCGCTGTCTCGCCTCCTTCGAACAGCAGCCGATCTGCCGGACGCTCGGCATCGAACTGACGGCGGTGGAGCCGGGATTCTGCGAGATGCGGCTGCCGTTTCGCGCCGAGCTGACGCAGCAGCACGGCTTCTTTCATGCCGGCATGGTCAGCACGCTGGCCGACAATGCCGGCGGTTATGCCGCCTACAGCCTGATGCCGGCCGGTGCCGAAGTGCTGGCGGTGGAGTTCAAGATCAACCTGATGGCGCCCGCCAAGGGCGACGTGATGATCGCCCGCGCCCGCGTGGTGAAGCCGGGCCGCACCCTGACGATCACCCAGGTCGAGGTGTCGATGTTGGATGGCGGCGCTGAGAAGGATTGCGCCCTGATGCAGCAGACCGCCATCTGCCTGTTGCCGAAGTGACGGTTCAACCGGTTCGAAAGGGCTCTTCCATGCTGTCTGTACGTCTGATGTCCGTGCCTGCCGCCCTTCTGCTGGCCGGCGGCTTTGCCACGCTGGCCGCCGCCCCGGCGGAGGCCAAGGACCCGCCGTCCTGCGCCGCCATCTCCTTCCGCGCACTGCCCGGCGGCGCGCCCGACGGCGAACAGGATGCCGGCCTCTACAAGTCGCGCTTCGGCAAGATCGAGGTGAAGGCCGACGTCAAGGGCGGGCAGGCCACCAACTATTATATGGTGCTGAACGGCAAGAAGGTGGACGGCCCGGCCAACCCGCCGAAGATGTCGGACTCCTGCCTGAAGTCCAAGCACGTCAAGCTGCCCTTCGCCAAGCAGCCGCAGGGCACCTGCACCGGCAGCCGTTTCCGCGTCGTCGTCGACCGCTCCAGCGGCAAGCCGGTCGCCGCCTTCTTCGGTCTGCAGGGGGAGGATTGGGCCTATTGCAGCGCGACGACGCTGTAGGAGGTGAAGTGTCGCGGCGGGTGCCTCCCTAACCCTCCCCCACCTTCGGTGGGAGAGGGAACTCCGCCGCTCCGCATTTCAGTAAGGCTGACAAGCGTCCTACCCCCTCTCCCACCAAAGGTGGGGGAGGGATGGGGAGGGGGCATCCAGGCCGCCACCTAACTCTTCGCTACCCTCAGATCGCCAAAGCCTTCACCCGCTCGCGCAGGGTCTGCCGCGCCGCTTCCGCTTCCGAGCGGGCGGTGGTCAGGTCGCGCGCCAGCGCATCCAGGCGGTTTTCCGCCTCCGCCATCTTGGCCAACGTCCGCTTGTGCAGGTCGCTGCCGGCCGGCAGGGCCTTCAGGTTCTCGCGCAGGCGGTCCTGGTCGGCGATGCGCTCCGCCCGCTCGTGCTCCAGCTCGGCGATGCGACGCTCCTTTTCGGCGACGGCGGCGCGCAGGCCGGCCAGCGTGGTCAGCGCCTGACGAACCTCCGCCGGCAATTCGGGGGCGGAGGCGCGGGCGGCGATCTGGTCGGCGGTCAGGTCGGTCAGGACGATCCGCTCCTGCCGCGGCCGTTCCAGCGTGGCGGTCAGCGTCACCGTCTTGCCGGCCGGCACCGCCAGCGGCAGACGATAGGCGGTGGCGGTCGCTTCCGGCTTGCCGTTCGCCGGTTCGGTCAATTCCCAGCCGGGACGGCGCGGATGCTCGATCACGACATCGCGGTCGGCATCCGGGGCACCGGCCACCGTATAGGTCGTACTCTGCCGGTCGATCACCGACAGGGTCAGCACGCCGTCGGCGATGGTGGCGCGGGACAGCCGGCGGCTCGGCTTCTCCTCGCGGTCGACGGTGACCGCCTGATCGACGGCGAAGGACAGCAGCCGGCTCTCGCCCGCCGGCAGGGTCGCCATCCGGGCGTCGCCGACGTAAGCGCTGTTCGCCGTGCCCCGGTCATAGAAGGTCAGCAATCCCGGCGGCAGGGCGGTGTCGCCGTCGTTGCGCAGCCGCAGGGATGCCAGCGGATGGCGGGCGTCGGCGGCGGGCTGGTAGAGCGCCACCCGCTCCACCGGCAGGGTGCTTGCGGCGATCGGCATCATCAGCGTCCCGCCATTCGGCACGCTGACCGGCTGCGGGTAATGGAACAGCACCTGGGCGCCCTCAGCCGCACCGGCCTCGGCACCCTGCACCGCGGCCATCGCCGGCGTTCCCGCGGCGCTGCCGTAGGGGGCGGCCTTCGCCAGCGCTTCACCCATCGGCGCCGGAGCCGGCGCGCCGGGCATCGGCGGGGGGGCGGCCATGGCGGTGACGGGCGGCGCCCCGGCACGCGAGGCCTCCGATTGTGCGCGCATCGCCGAACGGGCGTCGTTCAGCGTCACCGCGCCCTCGTCGGCGCTGGGCAGCACGCGGCCGAGCACCTCCACCGGCACCTCCGGCCGCTCGACGAAATAGGGGGTGTAGAGCGCCTGGCGCAGGGTCACCGGGTTGCCCGACACCACGGTCAGGTCGACGCCGCGCCAATCCTCGCCGCTCAGATTCTCCAGCACCGCCCAGCCCTGCAGTGCGCCCTTGCCCTTATCCGCCTGCCCGTTTTGCCCCTGTCCGTTTTGGCCTAGCCCGGTGCCGAGGCTGAGCCGGTATGTCGCCTTCCACAGCGGCATCTCCGCGACAAAGCCGACCCGGACCCGCCGCTCGCCGGCCGCCTGCCCATCCTGCGGCGCCCGGCTGTGGACGGTCAGCCGCCGCCGCTCGCGCCGGGCGTTCTCCGCCACCGCCGACAGTGCCCGGTCGATCTGCGCCTGCACCGCCGGATCGGTGAAGCGCAGCGCGTCGGCCTCCTCCAGCACCAGCTGGCGCAGGCCGTCGGCCGTCATCAGCGTCACGCGGTGGCGCGTGGTGGTGGCGCCGTCGTTCCCCGGCAGGCGCGCCGTCTCCTCCGTCACCGACATCAGTCGGCCGGTCAACTGGCGGGAGCCGCCGGTCGTCACCTCCGCCCCGCGCATCGCGTTCAGCAATGCGGCGGGGGAGGTGAGGTCGTCGGCCGAGAAGGGCAGCTCGCGGAAGGCGGTGTCCAGCGGTTCGGCTCCCGGCAGGGCGATGGTGCCGACGCCGCCCTTGTCGTCATAGACGACGATGCTTTTCAGCACGTCGTCGACCTGATCGCGCCGCACCTCCAGCGACAGGTCGGCGTCGCCGCTCACCGCCGCCTCATATTCGAAATAGCCGACGCCGCCGGTCGACAGCAGAACCCGCGTCAGCGCCAGCTGCCCGCCGGCCGGTCCGCCTGTCGCGGCAAACGCCGCCGGGGCCGCCATCAGCAGGGCAGTGGAGGCGAGAAGGATGGCGCGGGTCATGATGGGTCTCTCCGTGTTGTGACTCCCGAATGCCGACATAGGCGCGAAATCGGGCGGGAATAGGGAGAGCGCAACAGGAGGCTGTCCGAAAGTCCGGACAGGTCAGGGGGCCGCGGCCAGCCAGCGTTCCATCATCGTGCGCCACAGCGGCGCGCCGCCGTGGACTGCGATCTGGGCCGCGACCTGCGCGGCACCGGGCATGCAACCGGAATGATGGGCGCAACGCTCCGTCGCCGGACGGCGGTGGCCGTCGGCGGGCAGCCGCCTCGCCGCCCTGGAATGGGGTTGGCCATGGGACTGGCCATGGGGCGCGGTGCGGTGGGGCGGCATCGGTGTCGCCTGGGCGTTGCAGCCGGACATGATGATGGTCTTGCCGACGGTCCTCAGCCCAGCCGCCCGACCGAGCGCGCCGAGTCGAGGTGGCGCCTCGCCTCCCCCAGCAGCAGCCGGTGCTGCGCCAGCGTTTCGCGGATCGAGCCATGCTGTCCGTAGACCCGCACCTCGTTCAGCAGACGGTCGGCGCGGTCGAGCAGGGCCAGGCGCTCCAGGCAATGATCGATGTTCGACATGGCGGTGCTTCCCCATCACGGCATTGGTCCGGCGCCCATTGGCGGGCCGCCGTCCCCTGTTCGATGGTCTGGATTTAAACCGCAGCTTGTTTCTGGTTAATGTCCGCGCAACGGTATTTTTATGTCGCCGGTGCAGGACGCGGTTTCAACCAACTCATGTGGTCGGCGAATCGGCCGCGGCTGTTACGGGGTTGTAACGCATTGCGTGCCGCTCGCGCGTGAGATAAGAAGATTTGGGGAGGTAACAGGCATGCACATTCTCGCTGTCGACGACGACGAGCCGATTCGGGAGCTTTTGGCCTCATATCTGGCGGGAGAGGGCTACCGGGTCACGACGGCGCAGGACACCGCATCGGCCCGGCAGGCTCTGGATGGCGATCCTGTCGATCTCGTGGTCTGCGATCTGCGCCTGCCCGACGGCGACGGGCTGGGCCTGGTCCGCCAGATCCGCACCGAATCGCAGATCCCCGTCATCATCCTGTCCTCCAAGGATCAGGACGTCGACCGTATCGTCGGGCTGGAACTGGGGGCCGACGATTACCTGACCAAACCCTTCAACCCGCGCGAACTGCTGGCACGCATCAAGGCGGTCCTGCGTCGCGTCTCCAACGACGCCCGCCCGGCGCGCAGCGCGGACGAACTGCGTGCCGTGGTGCAGTTCGCCAATTGGGAACTCGACCTCACCGCCCAGCGCCTGCGCGGGCAGGAGGGGCGCGAAGTGGAACTGACCAAGGCGGAGTTCGGCCTGCTGGCGGCCTTCGTCAAACGGCCGCAGCGGGTGCTGACCCGCGACCAGCTGCTCGACCTCACCCGCGTCGACGGGGCGGAGGTGTTCGACCGGTCCATCGACGTGCTGATCCTGCGCCTGCGCCGCAAGATCGAGGCGAACCCGAAGGAGCCCCGCATCATCAAGACCGAACGCGGCGCCGGCTACGTCTTCGACGCCAAGGTGCGCACGGTCTGACGGGATGGTGACCGGGCCGTTCGGGGATCGCGCCTTCCCCGGACGCCCCCCGGATGCACTGCTGGACGCTGTTCCGCGCCCGCGTTAACCTTTCCGGAAAACCTGTCGGAGAGGAAACGCGCGTGCCGGACCCGATCGATTTCTATTTCGACTTCGCCTCGCCCTATGGCTATTTCGCCAGCCTGCGCATCGACGAACTGGCGGCGAAGCATGGCCGCACCGTCACCTGGCGCCCGATCCTTCTCGGGGCGATCTTCAAGGTGACGGGCATGAAGCCCAACCTGCAGCAGCCCTTGCGCGGCGAATATCTGACCCATGACGTCGGCCGCATCGCGCGGCTGACCAGCGCCCCCTTCACCTTCCCCGATTCGGCCCCGGCCAACGGCGTCGCCGCCTCGCGCGCCTTCTATTGGCTGACCGACGAGCATCCGGAACAGGCGAAGCTGCTGGCCCATGCGCTCTTCCATGCCCATTTCGGCGAGGGGCGGGACATCGGCCCGGCCGACACGGTGGCGGAGATCGCGGCGAAGACCCTGGGCAGTGTCGGCATCGACCGCGCCGCGGTGGCCGCCGCCATCCAGGATCCGGCGGTCAAGGACCGGCTGCGCACCGAAACCGACGATGCGGTGGACCGTGGCGTCTTCGGTTCGCCCTTCGTCTTCGTCGATGGCGAACCTTTCTGGGGCTGGGACCGCCTCGACATGGTCGACCGCTGGCTCGCCACCGGCGGCTGGTAGGGCAGGGGCGGAAACCTCGGACAAGGCTGCGGAAAATGCTGACTCCCGGGGCGGGCAAACGGCTATAACTGCGGAACAGGACCTTCGTCCGGGCACCGGATCCGGTGTCTGTTTCCGTTTCGGTTTGCCGCCCCATGGACCAGATCGTTCCCGACCGCCGCCCTCGGACGACCAGCCCGCCCCCGGCGGTTCCTCCCGGCAGTCCACTCGGCGGCGGCCATGGGGGATCTCACGCCGGCCCCCATGGAGCCAAGGGGACATCCAAATCCTGGCTGGGCGGGGCGTTGCTGACGGCCCTGCTGCTCGGCCTGATCGCACTGTCGATCCGGTCGGTGTCCGGCAATCTGACCTTCGTTCTGCTGGGGTCGGTTGGCCTCGTGGTCGGCACCTTCCATTATCTGTTTCCGGGCAGCCAGTTCTTCACGCTGGCGCTGACCAACTTCATCGGCGTCTATGCCTGCATCTTCGTTTTTTTCGCCGAAAGCAACTTCCACAACATCAGTCCGCTGATCCAGGGCATCGCCTTCGTCCTGCCGCTGGCCGCTTTCCTGGGTGGGGCGTGGTGGCGGGCGGAGGATATCCGGCGCATCGTGATGTCGCGGCGATTGCGGGAGGGGAGTCATTTCGACCGCGTCTTCCTGTGGATGGCACCGGTCTGGGGCATCGGCGCCCTGACCTTCCTGGTGCCCGAACAGGAGATGGACACCCAGACGATCAGCGCGATCTTCCTGCTGGCCATGTCGGCGATTGCCGCCATCGTCGCCCTGGTGTCGCGCGACATCGCCATCTTCCTGCTCGACGCCGGGCTGCTGTTCGAAGGCTTCTTCCAGCAATCGGCGCGTCTGGTGCTGCCGGCCTTCGCGTTCCTGACCTTCTATTCGCTCTGCATCATCCTGTTCGGCGCCATCTACACCATCATGGACCGCTTCATGGCGGAGCCGAACTTCGTCATCGAAGGCGTCAGGCGCGACCTGACCTTCGCCGAGGGGATCTATTTCTCCATCGTGACCTTCGCCACCGTCGGGTATGGCGACATCCATCCGGTGTCCGGGCCGGTTCGTCTGGTCTGCGGCATCGAGATCATCATGGGCGTGCTGCTGCTGCTGTTCGGCTTCAGCGCCATCATCGGCCATGCCCGGCCGACCAACCGGTCCGACCGCAACGATCCGCTCTGAGGACAGATCCGCCCGGCGGTCTCGGCAGAAGGACAATCCTGCATAGCGCACTATGTCAGGGGGCGCGCTATGTTGGGCGCGGTTCCGTTCCTCACGTCAGAGACTTCAGCGTTCCCATGCCTCTCCATCTCATCAAGCTCGCCGTCGGTGTCCGCGACCTCGACCATTTGGCGGAGTTGCAGGACCGCCGCGCCGTATCGGCCGACGGCCAGACCCGCATCCCCGTCTATACCCGTCGCCTGCCCAAGCGTGGCGACGAGTTGCTGGCCGGCGGCTCGATCTATTGGGTCATCAAGGGCAGCGTCCTGGTGCGCCAACCCATCCTTGCCATCGATACCGCCACCGACGAGGAGGGGGAGAGCTACTGCACCCTGCAGCTCGCCGCCGACCGGGTGCCGACGGTGCCGACCCCGCATCGCCCCTTCCAGGGCTGGCGCTACCTGACGGCCGAAGCCGCTCCCCAGGATCTCTCGGCCGCCGGCGGGGCAGGGGACGAGTTGCCGGCCGACATGGCGGCGGAACTGCGGGCGCTCGGCCTGCTCTGATGAAAACATCAGTCGGTTCAGCGAACATAAAAATGCAGAAGGCGATGAAAAAAGCGCTTGCGTGGTTTGGGGGAGGGCGCCTATAAACCGCTCCACCGACGGCGGGGCGCTGAACGAGGCGCAGCGGCGGCGGCAGAAACGGAAGAGAAAACAGCGACTTAGTGGTTTTGGTCTTCCGGCTTCGACCGAAATTCTCCGGTCACTCTGACCCGATCCTCCTGAAGAAGGGGATGCGGAAGAGCGGCCGGTGCGACGCGTCTCAGCGTTGCGGGTTCTTTGACAAGTTTATACCGTGTTGTGAGAAGGGATGCGCAGGCGGCGGCAGTTGGTAGCCGTTGCGGCCT
>NZ_VTTK01000021.1:0-112727 GCF_008365135.1 Azospirillum sp. Sh1
CCCCGACGACGAAAACGCCAGACCGAAAACATACCGGCTCCCTTCATAAGGAAGCCGGTATGTTAGCGCCTATGCCCCAACCCTCCCCCGCTACGCGGGAGAGGGAGTTAAGTGCGGCAGCGGCGGAGTTCCCTCTCCCGCCAAAGGCGGGGGAGGGTTAGGGAGGGGGCATTCGTCAGCCGACACCCTCCCTCACCTAACACACTCCCCCAGCCCGTCCCGCCGCACCACCGCCATCCGCCGCTCGATCACTCCCGCCCGGCGGGCGACATAAGAACCGGGCCGGGTGGGCGACCAGTTGCGCGGGTTGGGCAGCACCACGGCCAGCAGCGCCGCCTCGCGCCGGGTCAGAGCCGCGGCGGATTTGTGGAAATGATGCCGCGCGGCGGCTTCGGCGCCATAGACGCCGTCGTCCCACTCCACGATGTTCAGATAGACCTCCAGAATGCGGCGCTTGCTCCACAGGCTTTCGATCAGCAGGGTGAACCACGCCTCCGCCCCCTTTCGGGTCCAACTGCGGTCGGGCCAGAGGAAGGCGTTCTTGGCGGTCTGCTGGCTGATCGTGCTGCCGCCGCGCAGACGCTTGCCCTCTTCGTTATCCTCGAAAGCGTCCTCGATGGCCGCCCAGTCGAAGCCGCCATGGCCGCAAAATCCGGTGTCCTCCGACGCGATCACCGCCTCGGCCAGGGCCGGCGAGATGCGCTCCAACGGTTCCCAGTCGTGCGACAGGCCGGCCCCGCCCAGTGCCCGGATCAGCATCAGCGGCGTGGCCGGCGGCGGCACGATCCGATAGAGCGCCGCCCATAGAATGGTGAAGGCCGTCAGCCCCGCCGCCCCGATCAGCGCCCAGCGCAGCAGTTTCCGCATAAGGTCCCGTCTCCGCCTGGCTCCCCGGACTTCCCTCAATGGGGGTGAAGCGGCGGGCCGTCAACATCCGGCACTCGCTTTGCGGCATGCCGCCGCCATATAGTGCCGCCGATGGACCTGACCGCCGACCCCACCCCGCTCCACAGCCTTGACGACGCGCCCGCCATGGTGACCGGCGCGCGCCGCGTCGTGTCGCTGACGCTCGACGGCGAGGTGGAGGAGCTGTCGCTGGCCGCCGCCGCATCGAAGGTGCGCCGCCAGCCGCCGCTGGTCTGCCATGCCCGCGCCTTCGCCCGCCGGCTGGGGATCGACGGTTTCCCGGCCTTCGACGTGCTGGAACTGTTCGCCTTCGTCCACCCCGCCCGCTTCTGCGTCCCCACCCCGCGCGGCATCGCCGAGGCGCTCGACCTGCCCACCCCCGACGGCCATGAGGCGGAGGCGCTGGCCCTGCAGCGCGCCGTGCGCCGCCTGCTGGGCGATCTCGGCGCCGCCGGACGCGAGGAGTCCTCCGACCCCGTCGCCTTCGCCTGGGAGATGGGGCGTGCCGGCTGGCCCTGGGCGCCGGCGGTGCTGGCCGCGCTCGGCAAGCCCGACGGGCCGGAGAAGGGTGCCGCCCGCTCCGGCCTGCGCGTCTGGACCCGCATCAAGGAGTGGGAGGAGGGAGCCCCCCCGCCGCCGCCCGCCCAGAACCCGGTCGATCCGGAGGAGGCGCGCCGCCGCCTCGCCGCCATGCTGTCCGCCAATGTGCTGGGCAAGGTGGCGGAGCCGCGGCCGCAGCAGGCCGATTACTCCAGCGCGGTGTCGGCGGCCTTCGCCCCGCGCCAGCTTCCCGACACCCCGAACGTCGTGTTGGCGGAGGCCGGGACCGGCGTCGGCAAGACGCTGGGCTATCTGGCGCCGGCCACGGTGTGGGCGGAGAAGAACGGCGGGACGGTGTGGATTTCCACCTACACCCGCAACCTCCAGCACCAGATCGACGGCGAACTCGACCGGCTCTATGCCGATCCGGCGACCAAGGCGCGCAAGGTGGTGCTGCGCAAGGGGCGCGAGAACTACCTGTGCCTGCTGAACCTGGAAGAGGCGGTGCGCGCCATGCCCTTCCAGCCGCACAACGCCATCGGCGTCGGGCTGATGGCGCGCTGGGCGGCGGCGACGCGCGACGGCGACATGACCGGCGGCGACTTCCCCGGCTGGCTGGTCGACATCGCCGGGCGCGGCCCGACCATGGGGCTGGCCGACCGCCGCGGCGAATGCATCTATTCCGCCTGCGACCATTACGCCCGCTGCTACGTCGAGAAGAGCATTCGCAGGGCGCGCCGCGCCGACATCGTCATCGCCAACCACGCGCTGGTGATGGTGCAGGCGGCGCTCGGCGGCGGCGAGGAACCGACGCTGCCCAGCCGCTATGTCTTCGACGAGGGGCACCATGTCTTCGACGCCGCCGACAGCGCCTTCGCCGGCCACCTGACCTGCCGCGAGACGCAGGAACTGCGGCGCTGGCTGCTCGGCGCCGAGGAGACCGGGCGCAGCCGCGCCCGCGGGCTGAAGCGCCGGTTGGAGGACATCGTCGCCGGCGACGAGGAGGCCCTGCGCCACCTCGACGACATCCTGATGGGCGCCCGCGTCCTGCCCGCCGAGGGCTGGTCGGCGCGTCTGGCCGCCGACAACCCGCAGGGGCCGACCGAGCGTTTCCTGCTGCTGGCGCGCCAGCAGGTCTATGCCCGCACCGCCGGCCAGGGCGGCCCCTACAGCCTGGAGGCCGACAAGGCCTATCCGGTGGACGGGCTGCTGGAGGCCGCTGCGGAGTTGGAGCAGGCGCTGGTCCGCCTGTCCGAACCGGTGGAGGCGCTGGCCCGGCGGCTGGCGCAACGGCTGGAGGACGAGAGCGCCGAACTCGACTCCGACCAGCGCCGCCGCATCGACGCCCTGTCGCGCAGCCTTCACCGCCGCGGCACCCTGACGGTGGAGGCGTGGCGCGCCATGCTGCGCACCCTGCCGACCGAGACACCGTCGCACTTCGTCGACTGGTTCGCGGTGGAGCGGATCGACGGCCGCGACGTCGATGTCGGGCTGTACCGCCACTGGGTCGACCCGACGGTTCCTTTCGCCGAGGCACTGGCCGGTCCCGCCCATGGGCTGGTGGTGACCAGCGCCACGCTGACCGACGGCACCGGCGACGTCGGCCAGGACTGGCGCGCGGCGGAAGACCGCTGCGGCGCCACCCACCTGCCGGCCCCGGCGATCCGGGCGCAAGTCCCCTCCCCCTTCGACTACCCGAACCGCACCCGCGTCTTCGTGGTCAACGATGTGCGCAAGGACGATCTGGGACAGGTCTCGGCGGCCTACAAGTCGCTGTTCCTGGCGGCGGGTGGCGGCGGGCTCGGCCTGTTCACCGCGATCAGCCGCCTGCGGGCGGTGCGCGACCGCATCGCCGAGCCGCTGGATCAGGTCGGAATCCCGCTTTATGCCCAGCATGTCGATCCGCTCGACGTGTCCACCCTGATCGACATCTTTCGCAACGAGGAGCACGCCTGCCTGCTCGGCACCGACGCGGTGCGCGACGGGGTGGACGTCCCTGGGCGCTCGCTTCGCCTGATCGTCTTCGACCGCGTGCCCTGGCCGCGTCCGGACATCCTGCACCGCGCCCGGCGCGAGGCCTTCGGCCGCCGCCGCTACGAAGACATGATCACGCGGCTGCGCCTGAAACAGGCCTTCGGCCGCCTGGTCCGCCGCGCCGACGACACCGGCGTGTTCGTCCTGCTCGACCCGATGATGCCGAGCCGTCTGGCCGGCGCCTTCCCGGAGGGGGTGGAGATGCGGCGCGTCGGGCTGAAGCAGGCGGTGGAGGAGACGGCGGAGTTCCTGCGGGGGTGGTGAGGCGCTACATCACCAGCCAATCGACCGACGTGTCGAGCGCTTCAGCCAAAACCTTGTAGGCGTCGACGGAACCGGGCTTCTTGCCGCCCTCGATTTCCGAGACATAGCCGGGCGACATGCCCGCCTTCACAGCCAACGCCCGCAAGGACAGCCCACGATACTCCCGCCAGACGCGAACAGGATTGTCTCCCTCGATGATCCGGTTCGCCCACTCCAGCGGCATGGGCTGGCCGCTGCGAGCGTTCATGGCTGCCAAAATGTCTTCCAAATCTTCAATGCGGGCATGAAGTGCACTGTACTCGTCTTGGGAGATAGTCACGGTTTCAGTCATAAGCCTCACTCCGATGCCGGACCCGATGCACGAGCATGACCGTCACAACGCCATTTTGAACAGTAAACAGCACCCGATAGTCACCGACACGCAGCCTTAGCAGATCGGAACCTTGCAAGTGTTTGGTGTTGTTCGCCTGCGATTCCGGCTCAGCGGCATATTGCTGGATTTTTTGTATGACACGCCCGCGATCAGGCGGGCTGAGCCCTTTAAGGTCTTTTGCCGCCTTGGGTAGAATTTGTACCTGCATCGGCCATGCCCAATTACGTCAAGGCGATGTTCTCTTGTAGAGAACGCTTTTGTCAAGACATATGGGAGCCATCACCCCCCAGGTCCATACACCGCCAGCAGCGCCGACAGCGTCACCACGCTCAGCACTGTGGACACCAGGATCGCCGACGAGGTGCGTTCCACATAGGTCTGGTACTGGCTCGCCACCACGAAGGTGAGCGCGCCGGTCGGCAGTGCGGCCAGGATCACCGCGCTGCCGGTCCAGAAGGGGTCCATCGGAAACAGCGTCTGCGTCAGCACCCAGGCCAGCGCCGGGTGGACCAGCAGCTTCAGCGCGCTGATCCACCCCGCCTCCGCCAGCCCGGCTGTCAGCCGCTGCGAGGCCAGGAACAGGCCGATGGCGAATAGCGCGCAGGGGCCGGCGGGGGAGCCCATCAGTTCGCAGAAGGTGGCGATCGGCTTGGGCACCGCCACGCCGGGCAGCAGCGCCGACCAGGCGAGGCCGGCGGCGGTGGACAGGATCAGCGGGTTCTTCGCCAGCGCCCGGCCGACGTCGCGCAGGGCCTTGCCCAGCCCGCCGCCATGGCTGTTGGCGAACTCCATCCAGATCACGGCGATGCCGACCATGATGGCGCTCATGATGACGGTCGCCAGGATGGTGGGGGCGAGATGGTCCGGGCCGAAGGCGGCCAGGAACAGCGGGATGCCCATGTATCCGGTGTTGGAGAAGGCGGCGTTCAGCCCCTGCATGCACTGGATCTGCGTGCGTTCCCGGTACAGCAGCCGGCCGATGATCGCACCCAGCGCATAGACCAGCAGCATCGACCCCAGGAAGGCACCGATGAAGGGACCGTTGAAGATTTCCGGGATCGACCGCCGCGCCGTGCCCAGGAACAGCACCGGCGGCAGCGCCATCCAATAGACGAACTTGTTCAGCGCTTCGGACGAGGCGGCGCCGAGCAGCTTCGACTTCCCGGACAGGAATCCGGCCAGAATGATGGCGAATACGGGAAATGCGACATTGAGGACGACGTTCATGGTGCGCGACAATAGGCAGACCCAACCGTCGCGTCGAGCGGCCGACCTCTCCGCGCCAAGCATGGCACCCTTGACGCCGCCTGCGCGGCGTCAGACGCCAAAGCTTGACGCCGCGCAGGCGGCGTTCGAGATTGCCGACCCGACTTGCGACCACTCCCCAGGGGAGACCGCCTCATGAGAAAGCCGACCGACGCCATGATCGACCACCACAGCGCGCTCATCTACGTCATGGTCCTGGTGTCCGCCTGCGACGGCGACATGACCGACCCTGAACTGGAAGCCATCGGCGAGAATGTGCGCTACCTGCCGATCTTCAAGGATTACAGCGGCGATCAGGTGATGGCCGCGACGCGCGAATGTACCGCCATGCTGTCCGACAACGACGGGCTGGACACGGTGCTGACCATCGTCGAGCAGGCGCTGCCTTCGAAGCTGCGCGAGACTGCCTATGCGGTGGCCTGTGACATCGCCGCCGCCGATCCCAAGGCCTCGCAGGAGGAGTTGCGGATGCTGGAACTGATCCGCCACCGGCTGGGGGTCGACCGGCTGTGCGCCGCCGCCATCGAACGCGGCGCCCGCGCCCGCCACATGCGCCTGTGACCGTCTTCCAATCTTTTCCGAAAGCTCCGACATGACCGAAGAGACCCTCCGCCCCGACCTCGCCGGCCAGCGCGTCGGCTTCATCGGGCTCGGCCTGATGGGCAAGCCGATGGCCCGTGCGCTCGCCCGTGCCGGCGCGGAGCTGGTGGTGACCAGCCGCAGCCCCGGCCCGGTCGCCGAGATGGCGGCGGAAGGCATGATCGCGGCCACCGGCCCCGCCGCCGTCGCCGGGCAGGCCGGGACCATCATCCTGATGCTGACCGACACCGCAGCCGTGCAAACGGTGGCCGAGGCGCTGCTGCCGGTCCTGCGCCCCGGCCATCTGGTGATCGACATGGGCACCACCGCCGTCGCCGCCACCCGCGCGCTGGCGGAACGTGTCGCAGCCGCCGGGGCGGAGTGGCTCGACGCACCCGTCTCCGGCGGCACGGTGGCGGCGGAGGGGGCGATCCTGACCATCATGGCCGGCGGGTCGGAGGCCGCCTTCGCCCGCGCCCTGCCGGTGCTGCAGGCGATGGGCCGCCGCATCACCCATGTCGGGGCCAGCGGCGCCGGCCAGATCGCCAAGTCCGCCAATCAGGTCATCGTCGCCCTGACCATCGGCGCGGTGGCGGAGGCGCTGGCGCTCGCCAAGGCGGCCGGCGCCGATCCGGCCAAGGTGCGCGACGCCATCCGCGGCGGCTTCGCCGAATCCCGCATCCTCGACCTGCATGGCGGCCGCATGGTCAGCGGCGACTTCACCCCCGGCGGCCGCGTCACCACCCAGGTCAAGGACCTGCGGCAGGCGGAGGAGCTGGCTCAGCAGTCCGGCATCGACCTGCCGACACTCGGCCTGTCGCTGGAGCTGTTCGAGATGCTGGTCGACCAGGGCGACGGCGGGCTGGACCATTCCGCCCTCTATCGCCTGTTCGCGCGCTGAAGGGTCAGCCCGGCAAAAGGAGCGCCACCGAACCCTACCATCGTTGTATGCGGCAACGTCCCCTATTGCCTAAAGCAATATTGCCGATGCATATCCGCTGAAAATGTTGCAGTTATGCGACAGAGGGAGGGGGAATGGCAATGTCGTTGCGCACGATTCTGGTGGGGGTTCTGGCGGCGTTCGGCCTGATGCTGGGCTTCGAGGCGTTCACCGGCATCACCACGCTGGAAACCGCCAACGAGCGGATGAAGTCGGTCTATGAGGACCGGGTGGTGCCGCTGCGCGACCTGAAGATCGTTTCCGACGCCTATGCGGTGATGGTTGTCGACAGTTCCCACAAGGTCCGCGGCGGGGCCATGCCCTGGACCGACGGCGCCGCCTCCGTGCGCAAGGCCATGGCGACGGTGCGGGAGCGCTGGCAGGCCTACACTTCCACGTCGCTGACGGCGGAGGAATCCCGGATGGTGGCGGAAACGCGGGCGGCGATGGAGCGGGCCGACGCCGTCGTCGCCACGCTGCTGCGCATCCTCGACAACCGCGACAAGGCGGGGCTGGACGCGTTCGTCGCCCGCGACCTCTACCCGACCATCGACCCGGTGACGGAGCATGTCAGCGGCCTGATCGACCTGCAGGTCCGCGTCGCCGGCAACGAGTTCGCCGACTCCCAGAACTCCTACGTGGGCGAGCGCCGCAATTCCTGGCTGCTGGTCGGCGCGGCGGCACTGCTGCTGGCGGCCGGGATCGCCATCGTCCTCCACCGGGTGATCGCGCCGGTGACGGCGATGACCGCGGCCATGGCCCGGCTGGCCGGCGGCGACGTGACGGTGACGGTCCCCGCCACCGACCGCGGCGACGAGATCGGCCGGATGGCCCGCGCCGTCGCCGTGTTCAAGGACAACGCCATCGAAAAGCAGCGGATCGAGGCCGAGCAGGAGCGGCTGAAGCAGGGCATGGAGGCCGAACGCCGCCGGATGATGGCCGAACTGGCCGACCGGTTCGAACAGGCGGTGCGGGGCGTGGTCACCCAGGTCGGCGGTGCCGCCGGGCAGCTGACCGCCAGCGCGCGCTCCCTGTCGTCCCTGGCGGAGCAGAGCCGGTCGCAGGCCGCGGCGGTCGCGGGCGCCAGCGAACAGACCTCCGCCAACGTGCAGACCGTCGCCGCCTCGGCCGAGGAGATGGCCGCCTCCATCGGCGAGATCACCCGGCAGGTCGGCGAGACGGCGGATGTCGCCCGCCGCGCCGCCGAACGGGCCGGCAGCACCGACGCCACCATCCGCCAACTGGCCGACCACGCCAAGGCGATCGGCGATGTCGTGCAGCTGATCAACGCCATCGCCGCCCAGACCAACCTGCTGGCGCTGAACGCCACCATCGAGGCGGCACGGGCCGGAGAGGCCGGAAAGGGCTTCGCGGTGGTCGCCGGGGAGGTGAAGAATCTCGCCAGCCAGACCGCCAAGGCGACCGAGGAGATCGCCAGCCAGATCGGCACCATGCAGAGCGTGACCGGCGAAGCGGTGGACGCCATCGCCGAGATCGGCCGGACCATCGACGACATCAACCGCATCGCCGCCGCCGTCGCCGCCGCCATCGACCAGCAGGACGCCGCCGCGCGCGAGATCGCCCGCAACGTCCAGCAGGCCGCCGTGGGAACGGAGGAGATTTCCTCCAACATCGTGGTGGTGCGTCAGGCCGCCGACGATACCGGCACCGCGGCCCATGACGTGCTGGGCGCGGCGCAGACGCTGTCGGCCGACGCCGACCGGCTGTCGGCGGAGGTGGAGCGCTTCATCGGGCAG
The DNA here is from genome assembly GCF_008365135.1 of Azospirillum sp. Sh1. Lineage (NCBI taxonomy): Bacteria > Pseudomonadati > Pseudomonadota > Alphaproteobacteria > Rhodospirillales > Azospirillaceae > Azospirillum > Azospirillum sp. Sh1. The sequence continues at coordinate 8,660 of NZ_VTTK01000021.1, forward strand.
GTGCGCAGCGCCTGATCGGCCGCCCCATTTCCATTCCCGTTCCCCTTCCTATTCCCTTCCGTTGCGGCAAAGCTCCGCTTTCCGCAAGTTTCTTGTCAAAACGGTTGAGGATATACGTCGCATCGTCCATTCTCCCGGCTTTCCACAGGGCGGCAAAACACTGCCGATCCCCATGTCTTTACAGGTCAGGCGGCGATGACGGGCGAGCGCATCTATCTCTACGACACCACGCTGCGCGATGGGGCGCAGACCCAGGATGTGGATTTCTCGGTCGCCGACAAGATCGCGATTGCCAAGGACCTCGACCGGCTGGGCATCGATTACATCGAAGGCGGCTGGCCGGGCGCCAACCCGACCGACGACCAGTTCTTCGCCGAGGCGCCGGAGCTGACCCGCGCCACCTTCACCGCTTTCGGCATGACCCGCCGCCCCGGCCGCAGCGCCGCCAACGACCCGCAGCTGACGGCGCTGGCGCAGTCGCGCGCCAAGGCGGTGTGCATGGTGGGCAAGACCTGGGATTTCCATGTCGACGTCGCGCTGAACATCCCGCGCGAGGAAAATCTCGACCTGATCCGCGACAGCATCGCCGCGCTTCACGCCGCCAAGGGCGAGGCGCTGTTCGACGCGGAGCATTTCTTCGACGGCTACAAGCGCAACCCGGCCTATGCGGTCTCCTGCATCAAGGCGGCCTTTGACGCCGGGGCGCGCTGGATCGTGCTGTGCGACACCAACGGCGGCACCCTGCCGCACGAAATCGACGCCATCGTCCGCGAGGTGGTGGAGACGTACGGCATCCCCGGCGACCATCTCGGCATCCACTGCCACAACGACACCGAGAACGCCGTCGCCAACTCGCTGGCGGCGGTGCGGGCCGGCGCCCGCATGGTCCAGGGCACCATCAACGGTCTGGGCGAGCGCTGCGGCAACGCCAACCTCGTCTCGCTGATCCCGACGCTGATGCTCAAGCTGGGCTACGAGACCGGCATCCGGCGCGAGGATCTGCATCTCCTGACCCAGTTGAGCCGCGCCTTCGACGACCGGCTGAACCGCGCCCCCAACCGCCACGCCGCTTACGTCGGCGCCAGCGCCTTCGCGCACAAGGGCGGGCTGCACGTCTCGGCGGTGGAGAAGGACCCGTCTTCCTACGAGCATGTGGCGCCGGAGGCCATCGGCAACCGCCGCCAGATCGTCATGTCCGACCAGGCCGGCCGCTCAAACCTGATCGTGCGGCTGCGCGACATCGGCATGGCGGTGGATTCCAAGGACGACCGGCTGGCCGGCCTGCTCGATCTGGTGAAGCAGCGCGACAGCGACGGCTATGCCTACGACACGGCGGAAGCCAGCTTCGAGCTGCTGGTCCGGCGCGAGCTGGGCGAGGTGCCGCACTTCTTCGAACTGTTGCGCTTCCACGTCACCGACGAGCGCCGCTACAACGCCGTCGGCAAACTGGTGGTGGAGTCGGAAGCGGTTGTGCGCGTGCGCGTCGGCGACGCCGTACGGCTGGAGGTGGCGGACGGCAACGGCCCGGTGCATGCGCTGGACGTCGCCATGCGCAAGGCTCTGGAACCGGTCTATCCGGCACTGGCCAAGGTCAGCCTGTCCGACTACCGCGTCCGCATCCTGGCGGCCAAGGACGGCACCGGCGCCATGCCGCGCGTGCTGATCCGCAGCGCCCGCACCGACGGCACGGAATGGTCGACGCTGGGCGTGTCCACCAACATCATCGAGGCCTCGATGGAGGCGCTGGTGGACAGCTACACCTACGCCCTGATGAAGAGCGACGCGACGCCGGTGTGATCCCCTCTCCCCGGGGGGGAGAGGGGATCACGCGGCACCTTCCCACCATGGCGATGTTCTGTTAGCTAAAGCGGTTTCGGGGCGCTCGCATTCACGCGGGGCCGGCTCCGGTCATCAGCGCCCGTATTGCCGCGGGTCCGCTCTCGGAGGAACATCGCCATGCTCTGGCTCGCCGCCTATATCGGCAGCATTCTTGCCATCAACTACGCCTTCAGCCTGTTTCCGCACCTGGATCTGGTCTGGTCCTGCTGGGCCGGCCTGATCTTCATCCTGCGCGACATGGTGCAGGTGCGCTTCGGCCATTGGGCGCTCGCCGCCATGCTGGGCGGCACCGTGCTGTCCTATCTGCTGACCGATCCTTTCGTCGCCACCGCCAGCGTCGTCGCCTTCGCCGTGTCGGAGATCATCGACTGGGCGGTCTTCACCATCACCCGCCGCCCGTTGCGCGACCGGCTGTGGATCAGCGCCGCCCTGTCGGTGCCGGTCGACACCGCCATCTTCTTCGGCATGCTGGATGTCTGGGACCCCACCGTCTGGGCCGCCAGCTTCGCGTCCAAGCTTCTGGGCGTTTCGGTGGTCTGGCTGCTGATGCGCACGCGCGACGGCCGGATGCCGGTCGCGGCGTAACCAGCCCCCCTCGCCCCCTACCGCGTTCCATGGCGGGAGGGGGCGAGGAGTCTTACGCCACCCCGCGCAATTCCTCGGCGCGGCTGAGATCGACGCTGACCAGCTGCGACACCCCGCGCTCCACCATCGTCACGCCGAACAGGCGGTCCACCCGCGCCATGGTCAGGCGGTGGTGGGTGATGATGAGGAAGCGGGTGTCGCCCTGGCGCGCGATATCCTCCACCAGATCGCAGAAGCGGCCGACATTCGCCTCGTCCAGCGGGGCGTCGACCTCGTCCAGCACGCAGATCGGCGCCGGGTTCGACCGGAAGACGGCGAACAGCAGCGACAGCGCGGTCAGCGCCTGCTCGCCGCCCGACAGCAATGAGAGAACCTGCAGCTTCTTGCCCGGCGGGCTGGCGTAGATCTCCAGGCCGGCGTTCAGCGGATCCTCGGCGTTGACCAGTTCCAGATAGGCCTTGCCGCCGCCGAACAGGCGGGTGAACAGCTCCTGGAAGTCGCGGTTCACCACGTCGAAGCTGGCGACCAGACGCTCGCGCGCCTCGCGGTTCAGGCTGGAGATGCCCTGGCGCAGGCGGGCGATGGCGGCGGTCAAATCCTCGCGCTCACCATGCAGGCCGGTGATCTGGGCTTCCAGTTCCTCCGCCTCGATCTCGGCGCGCAGATTGACCGGCCCCATGTTCTCGCGCTCGCGGGTCAGTTTGTCGAGCCGCGATTCCACCGCCGTCGCGTCGGGCATCGGTTCGGCGGGGTCGAGGTCGGCGGCGGCGCGGGTGTCCTCCGGCCGGCAGTCCAGCCGTTCGGCGATGCGCTCCGTCAGGGTGCGTTCCTGCTGCTGGGCGGCCGAAACCGCGGCCTCCGCACGGGCACGGGCCTCGCGGCCATCGGCCAGCGCCGCTTCCGCATCGTGCAGGGCCTGCTCGGTCCCGGCCAGCCGGGCCTCGGCCTCCGCCAGCGCGTCGGCGGCGCGCTTGCGGTCGCGCTCGGCCATGGCGATGCGATCGAGAAGCTCCTGGCGTTCCGCCGCGATCCCGGCCGGGCGGCCGGACAGCGCGGCGATCTCGCCCTCCGCCTCTTCAGCGCGCTGGCGCAACTCCGCCACACGTCCGCCGGCCCCAGCCGAGCGGGTGTCCCAGGAGGCGGTTTCCGACTGGATGGCGGCCAGACGCTGGCGTCGCGCCTGCGCCTCGCGGGTCAGGCGGTCCAACCCGTTCTGCCGCTCGGCCAGAACGGCGCGGCGTTCGGCCAGTGCGGCGCGCTGGTCGTTCACCCGCTCCCGCCCTTCGCGCGGGTCGGGCAGCGACTCCAGCAGCTCCAGCGCCTCGTCCCGGCGGGCGGCGGCCTCGCGTTCGTCGGCGGCGAGCCGCTCCACCGCCTCCACCAGGGCGGCGAGGCGGGACGATGCGGCGTCGGCCTCGCGCGCCAGCTTGGCGTGGCGGTCACGGGCGGCGTTCAGCGCGGCGAATCCATCCCGCACGGCGTCGCGGGCGCGGCGGTCGGCCTGGGCCGCCGCCTCCACCGCCAGCTTGGCGGCGTCGAGCGCTTCACGCGCCAGTTCGACCTGTTCCTCGGCAAGCTCCAGTTCGCCACGCAGTTCGGCCAGCCGGTTGCGCTGCTTCAAGCGGATGGCGGCGGCGGTCGGGGCGCCGGCCTGTACGGTCAACCCGTCCCAACGCCACGCTCCACCGTCGCGACTGACCAGCACCTGCCCCGGCGCCAGGGTCGCGGCCAGCGCCACCCCCGTCCCGGCATCGGCGACCACCCCGATATGGGCGAGCGCGCGGGCGGCGGCCGGCGGTCCCTGCACATGGTTCGACAGCGGCTCCGCACCGGCCGGCAGCGGCGCCACGGCGTCATAGGCGGGCAGCATGCGCCAATGCACCGGTGCCGCCATGTCGAGCGGAGCGGTCAGCGCATCGCCGAGCGCGGCGGCGAGCGCCCCCTCGTAGCCGGGCGACACCGTCACCGCATCGACCAGCGGCGGGAACTGTCCACCCGCCCCGGCCTCCAGCAGTTCGGCCAACGCCCGTTCCTCGGCGCGCAGCTTGGCGCGGGCGCTATCGGCGGCGGACAGCGCCTCGCGGGCGCGGGACTGCGCCGGCTCGGCCTCCGCCTTCGCCTGTTCGGCGGCCTCGGCGGCGTCGCGGGCCTGTTCCAGCCGCTGTTCGGCCAGTTCGACCGCCAGCTCGGCCTCCGACAGGTCGGCGCGGGCGGCGATCTCCGCCTCCAGGGCGGCGCGCTGGGCCTGCTGCTCGACCAGCCGCTTGGCGAGCCCGGCGGCGCGGCTTTCCAGCTCTGCGGCCTGACGCTGGGTGGCGGCGCGGCGGGCCTCGTCGGTGGCGACCGCTTCGGTCAGGCGGGTCAGTTCGCGGTCGAGCGCATCGACCTGCTCGCGCGCCTCGGCCAAAGCGTCGGCGGCGGCTTCCTCCAGCATCTCCTCGTCGGCCTGCGCCGCGATCAGGCGGTCGCGTTCGGCCACCAGCCGGGCCAGCGCCTCGCCGGCGTCGGCGGCCAGCGCCTCCTCGCGGCCGAGGTCGCCGGCGATCTGGCGCAGCCGGGCCTCCAGCGTGCGCTGCTGGTCGGCGACGCGCTTTTCCTCGGCGTCGAGTTGTTCGCGGGCGATCACCAGCCGTTGCAGGGCGGCGGCCGCACGCGCCTCGTCCTGGCGCTTGTCGGGCAGGCCGGCTGCGGCCTCCGTCCGGCGGGCGGTCAGCTGGTTGACGGCCAGCATGCGGTCGCGAACTTCGGCCTCGGCGGTGGCGAAGGCGGCGTGCGCGCGGGCGCGTTCCTCCTGCGCGGCGAGCCAGCGCAGGTGCCACAGCACGGCCTCCGCCTTGCGGATCTGGTCGGACAGGTTGCGGTAGCGGGCGGCCTGCCGCGCCTGCTTCTTCAGGCTTTGCAGCTGGGTGTCCATCGCCCCGATCACGTCGTCGAGGCGGGTCAGGTTGGTCTCCGCCGCCTTCAGCCGCAATTCGGCCTCGTGCCGGCGGGAATGCAGGCCGGTGATGCCGGCGGCCTCCTCCAGCAGGGCGCGGCGGTCCTGCGGCTTGGCTGAGATGATCTGCGCCACCTTGCCCTGGCTGACCAACGCCGGGGAACTGGCGCCCGAGGCATTGTCGGCGAACAGCAGCTGGACGTCGCGCGCCCGCACCAGCTTGCCGTTGATGCGGTAATCGGATCCGGAGCCGCGCTCGATCCGGCGGGTGATCTCCAGCTCGTCATGCTCGTTGAAGCCGGCCGGCGCGGTGCGCGACCGGTTGTCGACCGCCAGCGTCACCTCGCCCAGATTGCGGGCCGGCCGGCTGGAGGTGCCGCCGAAGATGACGTCGTCCATGTCGTCGCCGCGCATGCGCTTGGCCGACGTCTCGCCCATCACCCAGCGCAGCGCCTCGACCAGATTGGACTTGCCGCAGCCGTTGGGACCGACGATGCCGGTCATGCCGGGTTCGATGACCAGATCCGTGGCATCGACGAAAGACTTGAAACCCGACAGGCGGAGACGCGTGAACTGCACTGGGGAAGAACCTTTGGTGTACTGGGCTTAGGATAGCGTGCGCACTGGGAATCTGCTGCCCCCTCCCCGCCCCTCCCCCGCTTCGCGGGAGAGGGAGTTGAGTGCAAGAGCGGCGGAGTTCCCTCTCCCGCGAGAGCGGGGGAGGGTTAGGGAGGGGGCAATATGGCTTTGAATGCTGCCGACGCTTACTTCAACAGCTTGTCGATCGCCTTGGAGAACTCCTCGAACGACTGGGCGCCTTCGATGCGGGCCTTGCCGTCGTTGAGGATGAAGGTCGGGGTGGCTTCGACCTTGTACTGGTTCTGGCCGGTCAGGCGGCTGTTCAGGATGGCGTCCGCCAGCTCCTTGTTGGCGAGGCAGGCGTCGATGGTCTCCTGGCTCATGCCGGCCAGCTTGCCGTACTGGGCCAGCGCCTTGGCCGGGTCGGCGGCGCGGCTCCAGGTCGACTGGCTCTTGAACAGCACGTCGGTCAGCGGATAGTAGCGCTCGGCTGGGGCGCAATGGGCCAGCATGCTGGCGCTCAGCGCCGCCTGATCGAAGGGGAAGTCGCGGAAGATCAGTTTGACCTTGCCGGTGTCGATGTAGGCTTCCTTGATCTTCGGCAGGATGTCGGTGTGGAAATGGGCGCAGTGCGGGCAGGTCATCGACGAATAGTCGAGGATCGTCACCGGCGCCTTGGGGTCGCCCATGACGCGGTCGGCCATCAGCTCCGACACCGGCGGCAGGGTGGCGGCCTGGGCGGCCGACGGAGCCGTCACGGCGGAGCCGAAGGCGGCGGTAAAGCCGATGGCCAGAAGGCCGGCCAGCCCGAAGTACCTGCGTCCCAAAATTTTGCGGTTCACTTTGCCCTCGTTCCTACCAGATGTTGACGTATAGACAATGAGGCACCGGCGCGTCCAGCAGGCCGGCTAGCGCGCCGCCCGTTTCGGCCGCGCCATCAGCGAGCGGCCGAAGCGTTCCAGGGTGGCGCGCAGTTCCTCGTCCTCGATGGCCGCGGTGGTGGTGGTGATGCCGATCTCCTCGTCCATCGTCAGGGCGCGCGGGCGCACCACCGGCGACGGGGTGGACGGCAGGGCCGCGTGGATCAGCCTGATCTTCGCCACCGCGCGGTAGCCGAAGAAGCTGTTGATGCGCTCGATGATCTGCGGTTCCAGATGCTGCAGTTCCAGCGCGATGGCGCCCATGGCGCGGATGTGCAGGGTCGCCTCTTCCCGCTTGCCGCGGGGGAAGCTGAGCTTGTCGGGGGCGGTGCGCAGCGACAGCTGGTGGCCGACGATGGACGGCCAGTCGGTGATCAGCGCGCCGAAGGCAAGCCCGCGCTTGCCCAGCACCTTGCCGGCGACCTCCGGAACGGATTGGCCGATGCGACGCGGTCCGGTCATGCTCTGCGATCACTCCTGTGCGACACCGGCCGAGACACCGGTTCCGGGTCATGTGGGATGCCGGCACCCTAGCGCAAGCGTGGGCCGATGCCCAGCATGTGACCGGACACCGGCGCGGCTCCCTTCCCCAGACGCTTCCAACCCTCTATTTCTTCCCATCATGATTCCAGATTCCATCGAGGCCGCCCGGCGGCTGCTGTCCTGGTACGACCGCCACCGCCGCGACCTGCCCTGGCGCGCCAAGCCGGACGAGACCGCCGACCCCTACCGGGTCTGGCTGTCGGAGATCATGCTGCAGCAGACGACCGTCCCCGCCGCGGCGCCCTATTTCCGCAATTTCACCGAACGCTGGCCGACCGTGCGCGATCTGGCGGATGCGCCGCTGGACGATCTGCTGGTGGCCTGGGCCGGGCTCGGCTACTACGCGCGGGCGCGCAACCTGCACAAATGCGCCCGCGTGGTGGCGAACGAGCATGGCGGCCGGTTCCCGGACAACGAGGCGGCGCTGCTGGAGCTGCCGGGCATCGGCGCCTACACCGCCGCCGCCATCACCGCCATCGCCTTCGGCCGCAAGGCCACCGTGGTGGACGGCAATGTGGAGCGGGTGATCGCCCGCATCTTCGCGGTGGAGGAGCCGCTTCCCAATGCCAAGCCGACCCTGCGCCGGCTGGCCGCCACCCTGACGCCGGAGTTCCGCCCTGGCGACTATGCCCAGGCGATGATGGATCTCGGCGCCACCATCTGCACCCCGCGCAAGCCGAAATGCATGCTGTGCCCGTGGGCGGACTATTGCGAGGCGCGCGCCGCCGGCATCGCCGAAAGCCTGCCGCGCAAGGCCGCCAAGGCGGAGAAGCCGACCCGGCGCGGCGTCGCCTATTGGCTGCTGAACCCTGACGGCGCCGTCCTGCTGCGCCGCCGGGCGGAGGAGGGGCTGCTGGGCGGCATGGCGGAAGTGCCCTCGACCTCCTGGGGGCCGGAGCTGCCCGGCGAGGCGGCGGTGGCGGCGCAACAGCCCCTGCCCGCCCGCTGGCGCCGGCTGCCCGGTCTGGTCCGCCATACATTCACCCACTTTCACCTGGAGCTTGAGGTGGTCGTGGCGCAGGCCGGGGCCGACTGGCGGCGGGCCGACGGCAATTGGGTGCCGGTCGACCGGCTGGGCGATCACGCCCTGCCGTCGGTGATGGTGAAGGTGGTGCGCCACGCCCTTTCCAATGCCTGAGGAGGGCGTGCGTTCGATGGAGTGCTGACAAGAATGCTGCGTGCCGTGATCGTCGTGATGGTCCTCCTGCTGACGCTGTGCGGCGAGGCGACGGCGGCGCCGCCTGAGAAAACGCCGGAGAAGAAGGCCGGGGTGGCGCTGGTGCTGGCGCTCGACGGCTCCGCCTCCATCACCACCGGCGATCTGGAGTTCCAGTTGCAGGGCCATGCCGCCGCCTTCCGCGACCCGGCGGTGGCCGACGCGCTGGCTTCGGCCGGGACGCGGGTGACGCTGGCCGCCTATTCCGGTCCGAACAGCCTGCGGGTGCTGATCCCCTGGACCGCTCTGGACAAGCCGGAGGATGCCGGCCGCTTCGCCGACCGGATCGACGCCCTGCCCCGCGGCTTCCAGGGCGACTCGACGGCGATCGGCAGCGCGATTCTGGAGGCGGCGAAGCTGTTCGACCACGGCGGCAAGGCGGCTCGGCAGGTGATCGATCTGGTTTCCAACGGCTTTTCCAACAGCGGGATCGATCCGGCCGATGCCCGCGACCGGGTGACGAAGCGCGGAATCATCGTCAACGGCCTCGCCATCCTCGACGAATTCCCCTGGCTGGAGGAGTATTTCGACGAGAGCGTGATCGGCGGGCCGGGCAGCTTCGTGAAGAGCGCCATGGACAAGGACAGCTTCGTCGCCGCCCTGCGGCAGAAGCTGATCCTTGAAATGGTGGCCTTGCCGGATCACATGCCAAACCAAAGCGCCGCCACGCCTTAGGCGGCCGATAAGAATTCGAGGAGCGGGACGAGTGGAGCGCGTCGATTTTCTGGTGGTCGGGGCCGGCATCGCCGGGGCGTCCGCCGCCTATGAGCTGGCCGCACAGGGCCGTGTGCTGGTGCTGGAGCGCGAGTCGCAGCCCGGCTATCACTCGACCGGACGGTCGGCGGCGCTCTACACCCAGACCTACGGCCCGGCGCCGATCCGCGCCCTGACGGTGGCGAGTTGGGACTTCTACACCAACCCGCCCGCCGGCTTTGCCGAACACGCGATGCTGACCCCGCGCGGCGTGATGATCATCGGGCGGGAGGACGAGATCGACCGGCTGGATGCCGAGTACGAACAGGGACGCCGCCTGACCCCGTCGGTCGAGCGGTACGACCGCGAACAGGTTCTGGCCCGCGCCCCCTTCCTGCGTCCGGACTATGTCGCCGGCGGCGTCTGGGAGCCGGATGCCCGCGATATCGACGTGCATGCCCTGCACCAGGGCTATCTGCGCGGGCTGAAGGCGCGCGGCGGCCGGGTGGTGACGGATGCCGAGGTGCGAACGCTCGTCCGGCAGGACGGGCTGTGGGTGGCGGAGACCGGCGCCGGCAGCTTTGCCGCACCGGTGGTGGTGAACGCCGCCGGCGCCTGGGCGGACGAGCTGGCGAAGCTGGCCGGAGTCGCCACCGTCGGTCTGGTGCCGAAGCGGCGCACCGCCATCACCTTCGATCCGGTGTTCGAGGATCCGGCCGACAAGGCCGGGCTGGACGGCTGGCCGATGGTGTCGGACGTGGCCGAGACCTTCTATGTGAAGCCGGATGCCGGCCGGCTGCTGGCCTCCCCCGCCGATCAGACACCGGTCGAGCCCTGCGACGTGCAGCCGGAGGACATCGACGTCGCCGTGACGGTGGATCGGCTGGAACAAGCGTCGCGCTTCACCGTTCGGAGATTGGCCCACCGCTGGGCCGGCCTGCGCAGCTTCGTCGCCGACAAGGTGCCGGTGGTGGGTTTCGCGGCCGATGCGGAAGGGTTCTTCTGGCTGGCAGGACAGGGCGGCTACGGCATCCAGACCGCGCCGGCCATGGGCCGGGTGGCGGCGGGGCTCGCCACCGGCCGCGGCCTGCCGGAGGATGTGCGGGCACTGGGCGTGACCGAGTTGGACCTGTCGCCGGCAAGGAAACGATAAAACGGGCTCAAGCCGTCGGGCAAAGGAGGCGTGCGATGTCTGTGCGTCTGGCATTACATGGGCATGTGGCGCCGAAGGCGCTCGGTGTCGCGGCACTGGCCGCCGCCGCAACGCTCGGCGGCTGTGCCAACCCCGCGGCGGACGAGGCGCTGGTGGCGCAGACCGCGCTGATCGGCATGCCCAAGGCGACGCTGCTGTCCTGCGCCGGGGTGCCGGAACGGCAGGCGACCGTCGACAACCGGGAGTTCTTCACCTACCGCAGCTCCCGCATCGTCTCCTACCCCAGCACGCCGCCGCTCGGCTATTATGGCGGCTGGGGATGGCCCCACTACGGTTACGGCTATGGCTGGCCGTCATATGGTTATGAAGTCAACAGCTTCGACTGTGAAGCAACTTTCAGTTTGAGAAACGGTGTGGTCGAGCGCGTCGTATATGGCGGCGCCAGCGGCGGGTCCACGCGACTTAGCCAATGCTATGCCATTGTCCAGAACTGCATGGCGCTGATCCCGCAGCGGACAATCAAACCAAGCCCTTGATTTCCTTGTCCATGCGACAACTCGTCACTGTTGCAAAGCTGCTTCATGGGACGTGGATCGGTTGTACACCCCCTAGTACCCTTACACGGTGTCTGGTAATAGCTCCATTGGCTGATGCCACAGAACAGCAACAACGCATTGCCTGGAGCAGACCCCATGACCATCCTGTCGCGCGCCGCCGCCGCCCTGCTGGCGACCTCGGCCCTCGTCGCCATCGCTTCCCCGTCGCTCGCTCAGGACTTCAAGGGCAAGTCGGCCGGCGACATCGTCGTCCGTGCGCGCGGCCTGGCCGTGCTGCCGCAGGAAAAGGGCACGATCAACAACCGCACCCTGGGTGACGTCGGGTCGGCCAAGGTCGGCAACGACTACATTCCGGAAGTCGACTTCACCTACTTCTTCACCGACAACATCGCCGCCGAGCTGATCGCCGGCACCAGCCGTCATCGCGTGAAGGGCAACCTGATCGCCGCCGCCGGCGGCGTCACGGAAATCGGCAAGGTGTCGCTGCTGCCGCCGACCCTGACCGTGCAGTACCACTTCATGCCGAAGGAGCGCATCAGCCCGTACGTCGGCGCCGGCATCAACTACACCCTGTTCTACAACGAGGATGCGGCCGAGAACCCGAACGCCGCCGGCCTGCGCATCACCGACACCAACTACAAGAACCGCTTCGGCTGGGCTCTGCAGGCCGGTGTCGACGTCGCCCTGACCGGCAACTGGTCGCTGAACTTCGACGTCAAGAAGGTCTTCCTGAAGACCGACGTGACCGCCAACGCCCGCCTGGGCGCCGCCGTCCTGCCGGTGACCTCCAAGGTCACGCTGGACCCGTGGCTGGTCGGCGTCGGCGTCGGCTACCGCTTCTAAGACCGATTTCCGGGATCAGTTCCCGATATCGAAAGGACGGCCTTCCCCATCCGGGGGAGGCCGTCTTTTTCTTTTTACCATCCGTCTTGCAGATTGTACGGTTATCCCCATGATTCCCCTACGGGGATCAACGGAAGGGAGGCCGTACCGCCATGCATGTTGCAGCCGTATTGAAGCGCAAGGGCAACCGGATCGTCTCCGCCGCGCCGGGCGACAGCGTTGCCGCCGTCACCCGCCTGCTGACCGAGCACAGGATCGGCGCCGTGCTGGTGATGGATGACGACGGTCAGCCGGTCGGCATCCTGTCGGAACGCGACGTGGTGCGGGCCGTCGCCCGCGACGGCGCCGACGCGCTGGGCCGGCCGGCGGCCGACCTAATGACGCGGGAGTTGATCACCGGAACCCCCACCGACACCGTCGCCGACATGATGGCGGTGATGACCCAGCGGCGCATCCGTCATGTGCCCATCGTCGAGTCCGGCCAGGTGATCGGCGTCATCAGCATCGGCGACGTGGTGAAGGCCCGCATCGACGACGCCGAGTTGGAGGTCGAGTCGCTGCGTGGCTATGTCGCCGGCATGGGGTGAGGCGATCCACGCGGCCTGAAACGCGAAACGACCCGCCGGAGCGCCCCGGCGGGTCGTTTCATTTTGCTCGGGAAGAGCGGCGTCAGGCCGAATGCGACTGCGGGAAAGCCATCGCCGCCTGGGTGCGGTTCCGCACGCCCAGCGACTTGAAGATCGCCGTCATGTGGATCTTCACCGTCCCTTCGGACAGGCCCAGTTCATGGGCGATCTGCTTGTTCGACTTGCCTTCGCGCAGGCGGTCCAGCACCTCGCGCTGACGCTGGGTCAGCAACTGCTCCAGCTGCGGATCGGTCGGCGGGATCACCCCACCGGCACCGCGGTGGTCGGGCTCGGTCCCCTCGCGCAGGACCGTCGCCGGCACATAGACGCCGCCGGAGAAGATCAGGTCGAGCGCGCTCAGCATGATCTTAACGCTGGACGATTTCGGAATATAGCCGGCGGCGCCGTTCTCCAGCGCCTCCCGCACGTCGGCCTGTGCCTCCGACGCAGACACGACGACAACCTTCGCATTCGGCTGCCGCTCGCGCAGCATGCCGATGCCTGAGAAGCCGGGCCAGCCGGGCATGCGCAGGTCGGTCAGGACAAGGTCATAGGCCTCATCCTTCGACGCCGCCATATCCAGAAGCTCGTCGAAATTGCTAGCCTCCGCAAAGGTAGCATTATCGCGAAGCTGCTCAAGCAGACGGCGAAGACCTTCCCGGAACAGGACGTGATCATCACCGATCAGGATCTTCATCGCTCAAACTCCCGAACCATGCCTGCCCCTCCGAAAGACGCCCCAAGGGCTTGAGAAAAGGAGGGGGCTGTCGCCACCCGCATATTCCCTAGAATCCAAAGGATATAGCAGGCACCGGCCGAACGTAATCTCTATTGAGATGTAACACGCAGGGACGAGGACCGACAACCGGAAATTAACTTTTGTCACCGCTCCGATGGCCTAGCGGACAGAGGCGATACTTCCCGAGAGTGATATTTCTAAAGCGCTATGACAATTTTAGGTCAATGTGCGAATGCGTCGCTGGAGCTTGAAATATCTAAAAAAAGCGCCGGCCGGTGCCGATTGCGGGCACCGGACCGGCGTTGTAGTCGCGCACCCCCGGAGGACGATGGGACGCTGATCGACAGGTTTGTCAGAAGGCGGCCTCTTCCAGATCCATCAGCGGCTTGGCGCCGGCGGCGATGGTGATGAACAGGCTGTTGGTCTGCGGCAGCAACTTGGTCATATAGAAGCGGGCGGTCTTGATCTTGGCCTCATAGAAGGCGGCGTTGCCCTCCCCGGCCGCGAGATTGGCCTGCGCCTTCTCCACCATGGTCAGCCAGCTCCAACCCAGCGCCACCAGACCGAACAGGCGCAGGTAATCGCTGGCGGCGGCGCCGGCCTCCTCCGGATCCTTCAGGCCCTTCTGGGCGATCAGGGCGGTGGCCTGCTGCAGCTTGGCGAACGCCTTGGCCAGCGGCATCACGAACTCGCCCAACTCGTCCTTCTCCATCGCCGCCTCGATGTCGCGGCCGACGGGATGGAAGAAGTGGCGGAGCAGCCGGCCCATGTCCTGCGGCAGCTTGCGGCCGACGAGGTCGAGCGCCTGGATGCCGTTGGTGCCCTCATAGATCTGGCAGATGCGGGCATCGCGGACATACTGCTCGACGCCGGTCTCCCAGATGAAGCCATGGCCGCCATGGACCTGCACGGCGATGTTGGCCGAATCGAAGCCGATGTCGGTGAACAGCGCCTTGACGATCGGGGTCATCAGCTGGACGAACTCGTCGGCATCGCGGCGGGTGCGGGCGTCGGCGTGCTTTTCCGCCACGTCCAGGTGATAAGCGGTCAGTGCGCCCAGGGCGCGCGCACCCTCGGTGAAGGCACGGGCGGTCAGCAGGTTCTTGCGCACGTCCGGGTGGACGATGATCGGATCGGCCGGCTTGTCCGGCGCCTTCACCCCCGACAGCGACCGGCCCTGGAGCCGTTCGCGGGCGTAGTTGACGGCGTTCTGGTAGGACACCTCGGCCAGCCCCAGCCCCTGGATGCCCACGGCCAGACGGGCCGCGTTCATCATCACGAACATGGCGCGCATGCCCTTGTGCGGCTCGCCGACCAGCCAGCCGGTGGCGTCCTCGAAGTTCATGACGCAGGTCGACGACGCCTTGATGCCCATCTTGTGCTCGATGGAGCCGCAGGCGACGCCGTTGCGTGCCCCCGGCGTGCCGTCGGCGTTCGGCATGAACTTCGGCACCAGGAACAGGCTGATGCCGCGGGTCCCGGCCGGGGCGTCCGGCAAGCGGGCCAGCACCAGATGCAGGATGTTCTCGGTCAGGTCATGTTCGCCGGCCGAGATGAAGATCTTGGTGCCGGTGATCTTGTAGCCGCCCTGCGGATCCCCTTCCTCTGCCGGAACCGCCTTGGTGCGGATGATGCCGAGGTCGGTGCCGCAATGCGGCTCGGTCAGGCACATGGTGCCGGACCAGGTGCCGTCGACCAGCTTGGGCAGGAAACGCTGCTTCAGCTCGTCCGAGCCGTACATCGCCAGCGCGTTGTAGGCGCCGAGCGACAGGCCGGGATACATGCCGAAGCTGAGGTTGGCGGAGCAGATGAACTCCTCCAGCATGATGTTGACCAGCTTCGGCAGCCCCTGCCCGCCATAGGCCGGGTCGCAGGCCAGCCCCTGCCAGCCCGCCTCGATATAGGTGCTGTACGCTTCCTTGAAGCCCTTCGGCGTCCGGACCTCGCCATTCTCGAAATGGCAGCCTTCGCCGTCGCCGGACTGGTTCAGCGGGAACAGCACCTCCTCGCACAGCTTGGCGCCTTCCTCCAGCACCTGGCCGACGAGTTCCGGCGTGGCGTCCTCATAGCCCGGCAGGGCCGACAGCTTGTCCAGGCCGACGATCTCGTCCAGGACGAAGCGCACATCCTCAAGCGGAGCCTTGTAGATCGGCATCTCTCGTTCCTCCCCCCCTCAGTTCCGCAGCGGCTTGCCGGTGAGCAGCATGTGCTCGATCCGGTCGATGGTGCCGCCGGTGCGCACCAGACCCATGAACGCCTCGCGTTCCAGCCGCAGGACATGGTCCTCGCCGACCGGCTTGGAGATGTCGGCCTCCTCGCCGCCGCTCAGCACCTCGGCCAGCGCCGCGCAGACCACCTTGTCGTGCGGCGTGACCTTGCCCTGCAGGGCGAAGCCTTCCACCGCCAGTTCCATCGCCGCCTTGGCGCTGGAGCCGGGCAGGACGTAGGAGGTGGTCTTTTCCGGCGGGGTATAGTTCGCCGCCAGTTCCAGCGCCTTGGCCTTGGCGTCGGCCAGCAGGCGGTCGCGGTTCATGGTGATGCCGTCGGTGGCGCGGAAATACAGCAGCTCCTTGGCCTCGGCCGCCGACTTGGCGACGGTGGCGGTGCTGATGATCTCGAAGGCCTTGGCGATGCCGGGCATCGGCCCGCGCGGCGCCTTCGGGTTGGCCTGATGGCGGGCCAGCATCTCGGTGCAGCCGCCCCAGGCCGGGATCAGGCCGACGCCGACCTCGACGAGGCCGACATAAGTCTCGGCATGGGCCTGGACATGGTCGGAGTGCAGCAGGATTTCGCAACCGCCGCCCAATGCCATGCCGCTGGGCGCCGCCACCACCGGGAAGGGCGCGTATTTCAGCGCGCGGTAGGTGCGCTGGCCACCCTCCACCATCTCCTCGATCTGCGGCCACAAGCCGATGTTCAGCGCGAACAGGGCAAGACCCAGATTGGCGCCGACCGAGAAATTGTCGGCCTCGTTGTGGATGACCAGCGCCTTCCAGTCGCCCTTGCCATCGCCGATCAGGCGCATGGCCTTCTCGTAGGCGGCCATGATGTCGGCGTCGACCGCATTCATCTTGCTGGTGAACTCGACGCACAGCACGCCGTCGCCGATGTCCCACAGGCTGGCGGAGCCGTTCTTCCACACCGGCTTGCCGGCGGCGCGCTTGATGTCCGACAACAGCAGGACGCCCTCCGGACGCACCACCGTGTCATAGATGCCGGCGGTGGTCAGGTGCTGGAGCTTGCCGCCCTCAACCCGATAGAAGGGGCGGCCGGCAGCGGTCTCGACCAGGGCCGGGACCGGAATGCCTTCCGAGCGGCACAGCTCGGCGAACCATTCGGTGCCCAGCCGGTCGATCAGCTCGAACGGACCCTGCTTCCAGTTGTAGCCGAGGCGCATGCCTTCATCGACGGCGACGATGCTGTCGGCGATCTCCGGCACCAGGCTGGCGGCGTAGGCCAGCGTCTGGGCCAGGACGCGGCGGGCGAAATGGCCGCCCTTGTCCGGATGCTCGCACAGCTTGCGCAGGTCGCGGCCGGCGGCGGACACGCTGTCCAGCCGGGCCTTCTCCGACGGGGCGTATTCGCCGGTCTGCAGATCGACCGACTCCTTCACCTTGCCGCCGCCGGCCTTGTTGATGCGGTAGAAGCCGCCCTTGCCCTTGCGGCCGGTATAGCCCTCCGCGATCATCTTGGTGATGACCGGGTGTTCGCGCATCTGGCCGCGATAGGCGTCGTTGGCCGGCAGGGTCGCCGACATGCTCTTGGCGATGTGCGGCATCAGGTCCAGCCCGACGAGGTCCATCAGGCCGAAGACGCCGGTCTTGGGGATGCCCATCGGACGGCCGCCGACGGCGTCCGCCTCCTCGACCGTCAGCCCCAGATCGACCGCGGCATTGACCGCCGCCTGGATCCAGAAGACGCCGATGCGGTTGGCGATGAAGCCCGGCGTGTCCTTGCAGTGGACGACGCCCTTGCCCAGGCGGCGGTCGCAGACGTCGGCGATGTCCGCCAGCGCGTCGGCGCGGGTGTCGGCGCCACCGACGATCTCCAGCAGCCGCATGTAGCGGGGCGGGTTGAAGAAGTGGGTGATCAGGAAGTCGCGGCGGAACTGCTCGCTCTGCCCCTCCGTCAGCACCGCCAGCGGGATGGTCGAGGTGTTGGACGACACCACCGACCCCGCCTTGCGCACCGGATCGATGCGCTTGTAGAGGTCGGCCTTGATCGCCGGGTTCTCCACGATCGCCTCGACGATCCAGTCGACGTCGGCCAGCAGGTTCAGGTCATCCTCAAGGTTGCCGGGCGTGATCAGCTTGGCGTTCTTGGGATGCATGAAGGGGGCCGGATCGGTCTTCAGCATCTTCGCCACGGCACCCCTGGCGATGGCGCTGCGGTCGGCACCTTCCTTCGCAGGAATGTCGAGCAGGACGCAGGGGATGCCGGCGTTGGCGAAATGGGCGGCGATGCCGGCGCCCATCACGCCCGCACCGATCACGGCGGCGCGTTCGATCTTCATGGTGGTTTCCTCCCCGATCCCGTTCGTCAGACCGCTTCCAGGATGGTGGCGATGCCCTGGCCGCCGCCGATGCACTGGGTGGCCAGCGCGAACTGCTTGCCTTCGCGCTTCAGCAGGGCCGCGGCCTTGCCGGTGATGCGGGCGCCGGTGGCCCCCAGCGGGTGGCCGAGCGCCAGCGCGCCGCCGTCCGGGTTGATGCGGGACGGGTCGATGTCGAGATCGCGCATGCAGGCGATGGCCTGGGACGAGAAGGCCTCGTTGATCTCGATAATGTCGATGTCGTTGATCGACAGGCCGGCGCGGGCCAGCGCCTTGCGGGTGGCGGGAACCGGACCCAGCCCCATCAGTTCCGGCGCGCAGCCGGCGACGGCGACCGAACGGATCTTCGCCAGGATCGGCAGGCCGTTTGCCTTGGCATACTCCTCCGTCGTCACCAGAACGACCGAAGCGCCGTCGGTCAGCGGCGAGGAGGTCCCGGCGGTCACCGTGCCGTCGGCGATGAAGGCGGGCTTCAGGCCCGACAGCCCTTCCGCGGTGGTGCCGGGACGGATGCAGCCGTCCTTGTCGACCAGACCGGCCGGGGTCTGGATGCCGACGATCTCGTCAGCCATGCGGCCGGATCCTTGCGCCTCCGCCGCCTTGGCGTGGGAGGCGACGGCCAGCGCCTCCTGCTCGGCGCGGGAGATCGCGTACTTGCGGGCGACATTCTCCGCGGTGATGCCCATGGAGCAGTAGGCTTCGGGGTAGGAGGCCTTCAGCGCCGGGTTCGGCATCGGGTTGAAGCCCATGATCGGCACGCGGGTCATCGACTCGACGCCGCCGCAGATGAACACCTCGCCGGCGCCCATCTGGATGGCGCCCGCCGCCTGATGGATCGACTGCATCGAGGAGCCGCAATAGCGGTTGACCGTGGTGGCCGCCGCGGTCTGCGGCAGCTTGGCCAGGAAGGAGATGCTGCGGGCGACGTTCAGGCCCTGCTCGCCTTCGGGGAAGGAGCAGCCGACGATGACGTCCTCGATGTCGTCGGTCTTCAGGCCGGTGCGCTCCACCAGCGCCGCGATGACGCGGGCCAGCAGATCGTCGGGGCGGACCTTGGTCAGCTCGCCCTTGTGGGCGAAGGCGAAGGGCGAACGGGCATAACCGGCGATGACGACCGACTTCATGAGTGCTTCTCCTCCATGTCCTGCGTCTCCGTGATGCCGTTGCGGCGAAGATGCTCGGAGATCTGGGTGTCGATGGTGCACAGCTCCGCCAGCGTCTGTTTGACGTCGGCAAGCTGCTGTTCAAGCGCGGAAATCCGGCGGCGCGCGATCGTGCGCATGTAACGCATCTGTTCGATCTGGGCGTCGTCGGTGTCGTAGAGGTTCAGGAAATCCTTGATCTCGGCCAGGCTGAAGCCCAGCCGCTTGCCCCGGCAGATCAGCGCCAGCCGGGCGCGGTCGCGGTGGCCGTAGACGCGGGCGCCTCCAGGGGCGCTGCCGATCCGTTCCGGCGACAGCAGCCCTTCATCCTCGTAATGGCGGATGGTGCGGTGGGTCAGACCGAACTCCCCGGCCAATTCGCCGATGGCGAGGCGCGGTTCGGCGCCATGGCCGTCCGGCCTGCCGCCCTCCTCCGCCTCCATCGAACCGATGCTGACCGAAAGCCGATCCAAGCTGCCCGCTCCCTTTCCTGACGTTTACGTAAAGGTAAAGTCGATGCCGCTTGATGTCAACTGGCTTGTTGACCATGCGAACCAGTTTGGCGGACCGGCTGCCGCAAACTGTTTAGCCACGAACTGGTGCGGCGCGCCCGCGCAGTGACAGGATGCCACGCCCCGGCGCGGGTGGCGGCTATGGCAGGCTTTGCGGTGAGCGCGCGCATCCGTCCATTTCCCCTGTCGATATGGGGATGGAATGCGGCGCCGGACAGACGGCCACAAGGCCGCGGCAAATTTCAAGGTTTCGGGTAGATCGGGATAGGGTACGGGAGACAACCCATGTCGGCGCGCGCCATCGTATCGCTGGGCGTCTGGATACTGGCCATGGTGCTGATCGGCACGATGACCGTGGGCCTCGCACTGGCCTTCTACCTGCTGTTGACCCTGTGCTTCGCGCTGGTGGTCGCGGCCCTGACCCTGCTCGCCCGCCGGCGGGAGCACCACCGGGGGGAGCAGAGTTACCTTTAGGCTTCAGGTTTCAGGCCACGGCCATTTCACTCCGGCAGCACACGCAGCCGGGATGCGGCGGTGCGGGCGGACAGGTGGGGACGCTGCAGGTCCTGGACCTGGGCGCCGGGCACCGCGAAGTCGCCGGGGGTCACGGCGCGGACCAGGTAGACCAGCCGGAAGCGGGGAGCCGTCTTCGGCAGGTCGACCGCGGCGATGAAGCGGTCGTCGCGGAACTCGACATTGCGGACGGCCGACAGCTCGCCCAGCCAGGACAGCTTGCCGAGCTGGCCGCTGTTGGCGAGGCGGACATTCTCGATCTCGAAGCCGGCCGGCAGCGGGTCGCTGACCAGCACCGAATGGTCGAGCGGATCGCCAACCTCGCCCTCCAGGGTCACCACCAGCAGATCATTGTGGCGGATGCCGGCCGGATCGACCGGACGGCCGGCCATGTCGAACAGGCGGCGGCGGATGGTCATCCCCTGCTCCTCCGCGCCGGCCGGCTGGTCGGGCACGCCGGCGACCGACACGGTCTGCCGGATCTCGCCGCCGAGGTTGCGGATGGCGGGCGGGGCGGCCGGGTCGACGGGCAGGATCTGCGGCTTGGCGTTCTCCACCGTCTGGTCGCCGATGGCGAGCTTCATCGGCGCAGCCCGGTCGATCAGCGCCTTCGCGGCCAGCAGCAGCCAGGCCTGCTCCTGCGGGTTGGTGGTGCGGACGGCGGCGAAGGTCTTGGCCACCCGGTCGGCCGCCTGGAAGATGCGGTCGCGGTCCACCGCTCCGCTTTCCGCCATCAGCACCACCACGCCGGCCTCGTCGCGCAGGGAGGACCCCTGGTCGCGCAGGCTGGCGGTCACCATGCGGGCGCCGGTCAGCTTGGAGAAGGCCTCCGTGGCCCCCGGCTGGTCGCCCAGCACGGCGGTGGCGGCGGCGATCTGCGCCCGGCCGAAGTCGGTCTGCAGCCGGTCCCAGTAGTTCTCGCGGAAATAGCGCACGGCGCCGGCGTCGATCATCTTCGCCCGCGCCAGCACATAGAGCGCATAGGCGCGGCCCGGCAGGTCGGCGGTCTCGACCCAGGCATTGTCGATGGCCTGCTTCAGCCAGTCCAGACCCTTGCGATAGGGCTGGTCGGGGATACGGTAGCCCGCAGCCTTGGCCCGGCCCAGCACATCGACCGCGTAGGCGGTCAGCCAGGGATCGAGGTCGCCCTTCGGCGACCAGGCGGCGAAGGCGCCGTCGTTGCGCTGGAAGGTCAGCAGCCGGTCGACGCTGCGCTGGACGCGGGCCTTGATGCGGTCCTCCGACGCGATGCCGAGGCCGGCCGCAATGTCGCTCATCGACAGCAGCGGCAGGATCCGGCTGGCGGTCTGCTCCGCCCCGCCCGCCGCCGTGCGGTCGAGCGCGAAGAGAAGACCCGCCACGTCGAGGTCCGGCAGGGGCGCGACGACCGCTCCGACCGACAGCGTTTCCGGCCGCAGGCCGGCGGTGATGTCGGCGGGGATGGTCAGGCTCTTGTCGGTCGGCAATGCCGCGGTGTTGCGGCGCGACACCGGCTGGGTTGCCGGGCGGACGGTCACGTCCCAGCGGCGGGTGACGCGGACGCCCTCCGGACCGGTGACGTCGAGCGTGACATGGCCCGATCCGACCGCGGTGGCGGTCAGCACCCGGCCGGCGGTCGCCCGCTTGCCGCGCGCCAGCTTCGGAACGGCCAGCTCATTGCCGGACTCCGGCTGGACGATAGCGACGGCGCCCTCCGCGGTCAGGGTCATGGTGTAATCGCCGGACGGGCCATTCAGGTTGTCGAGCGACAGCAGGACCTGCGCCGAGTCGCCGGGGGCGAGGAAGCGCGGCAGTACGGCGTCGGCGACGACCGGGTCCCGCACCAGCATCTGGCTTTCGGCATGGCCGATCCGCCCCTCGCTCCAGGCGACCGCCATCAGGCGCAGGCGCCCCTGGAAGTCGGGCAGGTCGAAGGGAACGGAGACCTTGCCGTCGGCCCCGACGGTCTGGATGCCGGAATAGAGCGAGACCACCCGTTCCGACTTGGGCGGCACCAGCCCGGAGATCTGGCGCAGGCGCGGTGTCGGCTGGGCCGGCGGACGGGCGGCGTCCAGGCTGGCCGGGTCGATCAGGCGGCCATAGGAGTCGCGCAGTTCCACCCTGAGCGGACGCTTGCGCAGATAATGGCGGGCCGGATCGGGCGACGGCTGGTCGGTCAGCTGCATCACCGATTCGTCGACGGCGGCCAGGGTGACGAAGGCCTGCTTGCCCTCCGCGACGCCGTCCACCGTGATGTCGGCGGTCATGGCGCGGCGGGGTTCCGTCTCCGCCGGGGCGGAGAGGCGGACGTCGAGGGTCCGCGGGGCCTTGTCCATCGCCAGCCACGCGAGGCCGACGGCACGGCGCGGCGGCTTCTTCGACTGCGGGTCGGAGGTGGCGAAGGCGGTCGCCAGCACATGGGCGCCGCTGGTCCAGCCCTGCCCGACCGGGATTTCCAGGAAAGCGCCCTTCGTGCCGATGGCGCGGGTGACGGCATAGGAGACGCCGCGGTCGGCCACGGCGACCAGAACCTGACTGTCATAGGGCGGCTTGACGAAGACCCAGGCGCTTTCCCCGGCGCGGTAGGCCGGCATCATCACCGAGACGTCGACGGAGTCGGGCCGCTCGCCGGCGGTCGGGGTCATCCACCAGCCGGCGGCGAAGCGGAAGCTGCTGGCGACGCCGGTCTTGGGATCGAACACCTCCAGACGATAGCGCCCGGCGGTCACCGGGGTTTCGACCGGGACGGGCGCGCCGGCTTGGGCCGACAGCGAACCGCCGGTCACCCGCTGGTCCTTCACCGTGACCTTGTAGTCCCAGCGGCCGTTGGCCTCGTACCAGGAATAATCATACTCCTCCTCGAACAGCTCGTAGGAGAGGTCGGCGTGGTCGGTCGGCTTGCCGTCCGGGCCGACGGCGATGACGTCGAAGCCGGCGGTCGCCCCCTCCGGCACCCCGTCGCCCTCGAAGCGCGGCTTGATGCCGATGGCGAAGGACTGGTGGCGCACCGGCAGCACGAAGTCGCGGCCGACCGGGCGGCCGCCGAGGTCGAACAGGGTGGCGCGCACCACCGCCTCCAGCGGGCGGGTGCTGTCGGGCGGACGCGGCAGCTTGACCTTCAGACGGGCCGAGCCGTTGGAATCGGTGATGAAGCCCGGCAGATCGGCGCGGGCCGGCTTCACGTCCTCCTGCACCAGACCGAAATGATAGCCCGGCAGGTTGGGATAGGGGTTGGCGGCGGCACGCAGCGTCACCGTCAGCTCGCCCGGCAGGCCGGAAGCCGGCGCGCCATAGAGATAGTGGCTGTCGAGCGCGATGTCGGCCTCGCCGTCGGACGCCAGCACCGTCGTCGGGGAGGCGAGCGCCACGTCCAGCCGCGGCGGCACGAAATCCTCCAGCAGGAACTCGGCCCTGCCGATGGCCGGGCCGTCCGGCTCAGCATGGGCGGTGACGATCCAGTTGCCGGGATAGGCGTTCATCGGCAGGTCGATGCGCGTGGCATAGCCGCCGGCCCCGCTGTCGGTCAGGCCGCGCCGCTCCACTTCGAAGCCGTCGGGGCGCAGGACGCGGATGGTCAGCTGCTTGCCGGCGGGCGGCGGGTTCAGGTCGGCGTCGCGCAGCAGCGCGGTCAGCTGCACCGTCTCGCCCGGC
This sequence comes from Azospirillum sp. Sh1, assembly GCF_008365135.1. Classification (NCBI taxonomy): domain Bacteria; kingdom Pseudomonadati; phylum Pseudomonadota; class Alphaproteobacteria; order Rhodospirillales; family Azospirillaceae; genus Azospirillum; species Azospirillum sp. Sh1. The sequence goes on from NZ_VTTK01000021.1 coordinate 32,237, forward strand.
CGGTAGATGCCGCGCTCGGTGTAGAGATAGGCATCCAGTCCCCCGGCGGCCGGGCGGACAACGGTGGCGGCGGGCTTGTCCGGCGTGTCGGCCGGCGGAGCGCCACCGGCGGTCAGGTCGAGAACGGCGAAGTCGCCGTCGCCGCGCGCGGCGAACAGCGCCTGCACCGGCTCCGTCCCGGCGGCGCGCAGGGCCGCGAGGTCGAAGCGGCCCAGCCCATCCTCCCCGGTCTGGACGCGGCCCAGCTCGGTGCCGTTGCGGGCGACCAGACGCAGTTCCACCCCGGCGGCCGGCGCGGCGCTCTGGACCGAGCGGGCGAAGACCACCAGCGAATCCTCGCCGAGGATGGTGTTGAGGCCGAGGTCGGAGACGACGAACCACTGGGTCGCCTTGCGGTCCCAGCCGCCCGGCTTGATCTCGTCCGCGCCGGCGACGGCGACATAGACGCCGGGCTCCAGCTTGCCCAGGACGGCGTCGATCGGGAAGGCGGTGGTGACGGTGCGGTTCGGCTGGTTGCCGATGCCGATCTCGCCGCGCCACACCTCCTGCCCCGACTTGTCCAGGATCTCGCCGATGTCGTAGTCGGTCATCTGCTGGGTGATGCGGCCGAAATAGATCTTCTCGACCAGCGCCCGGTCGGCGATGCGCAGCACCTGCAGCTTCGCCCGGTCCAGGTTGATCGAGCGCAGCGGCAGGCCGTCCGCCCCCACGCGCGGCAGGATGTAGCCGGCGCCGCGGAAGGCGAGCGAGGGCTTGCGGTTGGGCACCTGCACTTCGCGGGTGTCGGCGGCCGGCAGCCGCTTGCCGTCGGCGCCCGGAAGCCCGTCCTTCAGCGTGACGCGGTAGGTCTCGCCATGGTGCAGCCCCTCCACGCAAAGCGTGCGGTCGCGGGCGATGGCGGCGCCGTCCACCGCCGGCTCCACCGCCACGAAGTCCCGGTAGTTGACGGCGCGTGAGCGCTCCAGCCGGTCGGTGAAGGTGAAGCAGGCCTGCGGCGTATCACGCTCCGCCACCACCTCGACGCTGGAGACGCCGAAGGGCACCGGCTCGGCCGGCGGGTCGGCGGCGAGGGTCTGGGAGGCGGTGAACGTGCCGGAGCACGCGACAAGAACGGCACAGACACGCGCCAGCGCACGCAACATTCTGGACAGGCCCCAATTCCGCGGGTGGGTCCGGAAGCACGCGGCCGGGGACAGCCCTGGCGTCGGCTCGGACCTGGACAAAACCGGCGCGGAGTATGCCCAAGCGGCGGGGGTTTCGCCATGGCTTTGCGGCACCGCCGCGAAGATCGCTCAGGTTGCGGGCCGGATCGGCAACGGACAGGTGGATCAGCCGGCGAATTCCAGGGTGATCTGGCTGCCCTGGCCGGGCCGGCTGTCGACGCGAAGGCTGCCGCCATGCGCCTCGATCAGCGACTTGACGATGGGCAGGCCGAGACCGGTGCCGCGGCCGGGATGGGTGGTGAGGGCGGAGGTCTGGCCGAAGGGAATGGAGGCTTGGCGCAGCTCCTCCGCCGTCATGCCGATGCCGTTGTCGGTGACGCGGACGATGCAGCGGCCATGGACCCCGCGTCCGACGCTGACCAGCACGCGCCCATTCTCCGGGGTGAATTTCAGGGCGTTGCCCAGCAGGTTCAGCAGCATCTGCTTCAGCGCCCGCTCGTCCGCCCGCACCAGGGTCGGGGCCGGCGGGCGGTTGAACTCCAGCCGGATCGACTTCTGTTCCGCCTGGGGGGTGACGATGCGGATGGCCCATTCGGCGGCGACGGCGGGGTCGACATCCTCCATCAGCAGGGCGAACTTGCCGGCCTGGAGCCGCGACAGATCGAGGATGTCGTCGATCAGCGTCAGCAGATGCTGGCCGGAGGCATGGATGTCGCCGGCATAGTCGGCATAACGGTCGCCGGCATCGGGCCCGAACATCCGGTCCTTGATGATCTCGGAAAAGCCGATGATGGCATTCAGCGGCGTCCGCAGTTCGTGGCTGACGCGGGCCAGGAAATCGCGGTTGACCGCCAGCGCCTCCGCCAGCCGTTCGGCATTGCGGTGCTGGACCAGCAGCAGGGCGGCGACCAGCAGGACCGAGACGCTGAGCAGGGCGGCGATGATCCGCATCTGTCCGCGGAAGCCGGCGACCGCGGCCTCCAGGTCGGTCACGGCGATGCCGACGACAAGGATCAGCGGATAGCCCTCCACCGGCCGGTAGGCGTAGGCGCGCCGAAGTCCGTCGGCGATGCTGTCCTGCCAGAAGATGCCGGTCGGCGACCGCCGCGCCGACTCCCACAGGGCCGAGGCGGAGCCGTCGACGCCGACCGCGTCGCGCCCGTCCTTGGAGCCCCGGGCGCGGATGATCCTGTCCAGCCCGATCAGGGTCACCACCCCGTTCTGGCCGACATCGGCCTGCCGGTAGAAGCCGGACAGGTAATCCGGATCGATGTTGGCGACAACCACCCCTGCGAAGCCGCCCGCCGCATCCTCCAGCCGGCGGGAAAGCCACAGCAGCGGCCGGCCGGTCGCCGATCCGGCGAAAGGCGTACCGACGTTCATCAGCCCCCGCCCCTCCCCCCGGTGGAAGGCGAGCAGGCCGTCATTGTCCAGCCTGTCGGACGGACCGATTGTTCCGCTGCGGAAGAGTTGGGCGCCGTCGGGGCCGAAGACCGAGACATGATGGATCAGGGCGGTGTCATAGAGCCCGTCGTCGACGATGCGGCGGGCACGGGCCAACCCGCCATCGGCATAGCGCTCGGCGAAGGAGCGGAGCGTGGTGTCGACATCGTGCAGGGTGCGGCTGGTGCTGCTTTCATAGGCGCGGGCCGTCGCCTCGGCATTCGCCAGCGCGTCCCGCGTCTGGGTTTCCAGCATGGATGCGGCCATCACGACATAGCCGCCCCACACCCCGGCAATCGCCAGGGCGGCGGCCGTCAGGACGCAGGTCCGGAAGGACGGCGTCCTGACGGCCGGGAACCGAAGGATCGGGAGACGTGGCATGACCTGCGCTCCGCCGTTCCACCGCTCCCCCGCCGGTTCACTGCAGCGGGCGACGGCCGGCCGGGGAAGGACCAATCATCGCACCGACAGGTTAAAACTTGCCAAACATCCCGATAATCAGCACAGGCAACTTTACTGTACGCAACGCATTATTCGCTTACGAAGCGTTTCCGCAGCCGGTCGATGGCCTCGTCGAGCACTTCATCGCGCTTGGAGAAACAGAATCGCACGACGTTGGTCGGCGCATTCTCCACGAAAAAGGCGCTGACGGGGATGGCGGCCACCTTCGCCTCGGCCACCAGCCAGCGGCAGAAGGCCTGATCGTCGCCGTCGAAGCCGAAGCGGGAAATGTCGGCGGCGACGAAATAGGTGCCGGCGCTGGGCAGCACGTCGAACCCGACCGAGGCGAGACCGGCCGACAGCCGATCGCGCTTCGCCTGCAGCCCGGCGGCGAGCCCGGTGAAATAGCCCTCCTCCTTGCCCAGCCCGAAGGCGACGGCGGCCTGGAGGTTCGGCGGGGTGGTAAAGGTCAGGAACTGGTGCGCCTTCGCCACCGGCTGCAGCAGATGCGGGGCGGCGGTGACGTAGCCGACCTTCCAGCCGGTCAGCGAAAAGGTCTTGCCGGCCGAGCCGATCTTCAGGCAGCGGTCGCGCATGCCCGGCAGGGTCATCAGCGGGATGTGGCGGCGGCCGTCGAAGACGATGTGCTCGTAAACCTCGTCGCAGACGGCCAGCGCGTCGTGGCGCTGCACGAACTCGGCGATCAGTTCCAGCTCCGCCCGGTCGAACACCTTGGCCGCCGGGTTCAGCGGGTCGTTGATGAGGACCAGCTTGGTGCGCGGCGAGAAGGCGGCCTCCAGGTCGGCACAGCTGAAGCTCCAGTCCGGCGCCTTCAGCGAGACGAAGCGCGGTACGCCGCCGGCCAGCCGGACGATCGGCAGGTAACTGTCGTACATGGGCTGGAACAGCACCACCTCGTCGCCCGGATTGATCAGGCCGAGCAGGCAGGCGGTCAGCGCCTCGGTCGCGCCGGAGGTGACCATCGTCTCGGTCTTCCAGTCGACGTCGAGGCCGTAGAAGCGGCCGGCGTGGGCGGCCAGCGCCTGCCGCAGGTCGGGGGTACCCATCATCGACGGATACTGGTTCCACCCGTTGAGCAGCGCGTCGGCCGCGGTCTGCAGCACGTCGGCCGGCCCACGGTCGTCGGGGAACCCCTGGCCCAGGTTGATCGCGCCATGCTCCTCCGACAAACGGGACATGACCTCGAATATGGTGGTGCCATAGCTGGACAGCAGCGCGTTGCCCGACTTCACCGGAAGACCTCCTCATGCGAACCGACGCACAAGATGGATGCTGCGGGGCGACGCTGTCCAGTGCCCGCTTCCGCAGGGCAGATCGTGGGCGGGGGGCAGGTCGGCAAAGTGGCGGCAAACCGATCACTGAATTTCCCGTGCCGCATTGGATCGGGGGGAGGACGGCCATGGTATGGCCGTTGCATACTCGGGTGCGTCTTTTCGTCCCAAGGAGTGAAGGTCCGATGTCATTGTTCTCCCGCTGCCGCGGCGCCGCCCTGTCGGCTCTGCTCCTGTTCGGGCTGACCGGTTCCCTGCAGGCCGCGGAGCCGATCAAGGTCAAGGTGTTCGTCGGCTCGATGTTCGAGATCGGCAAGAACACCGGGGACCGCGCCGGCGAGTTCCAGCACTGGTATGAACGCTATTGGCAAACGGCCGAGCCCATCACGGTGAAGGGCGCGCTGAACCCGGTCTACTGCAACGCCGACGGCGTGTGCGGGTCGGTGCTGGGCATGGGCAAGGTCAGCTCCTCCGCCTCGATGCAGGCGATCCTGCTGAACCCGCAGCTTGACCTGTCGCAAGCCTATTTCCTGGTCACCGGCGTGGCCGGCACGCCGCCGTCACGCGGCACCATCGGCGAAGTGAACTGGGCGACCTGGGTGGTCGACTATGATCTGGGCCACCGCTGGGCGCCGGAGGAAGGCAAGCCGGGCGAGCCGACCTTCATGCCGCGCAAGGGCTATGAGGCGGTGCGGCTGTTCCCGATGAACCCGGCACTGGTGTCCTGGGCCATGCGCCTGACCGCCGACACGCCGCTGAAGGACAGCGACTCCGCCCGTGCCTACCGCAAGCGCTATCCGCAGGAAACGGCGCAGCGTGCTCCTTTTGTAGGCACCGGCACGCACATGACCGGCGATACCTTCTTCCACGGTCCAGGCATGTCGGCCCAGGCGCAGTACATCGCCAAGCTCTATGGTGCGGACGACTACGTCATCACCGAGATGGAGGCGGCGGCGATCACGCTGGTCATCAAGCGGCTGCAAGGCTCCGACCGGGTGATGAGCCTGCGCGGCGCCGTCAATTTCGACCAAGGCAACCCGAACGAGACCACGCTCCAGCACCTGGACCCGAAGCCCGGCGAGACCGCCGGCGGCTTCGCCGAGACGGTGGAGAATGTGGAACTCGTCGGGTCACGGATGGTCGACCACATCGTCGGCCATTGGGACCAGTGGAAGGACGGCGTTCCGGCCCTGCCGGCACCGTAAGCATCGGCTGAGAGTCCGCCCGCCCGACCGGCGCGGGCGGATCAGCCGCCGTGCATCTTGCGCAGGCGGCGGGCCCGCAGCTTTTGGCGGATGCGCTCGATCGGGCTGAACATGCGGGGATAGCGGCGCTTCGACCGCACGAACAGGCGGCGGGCGTCGGCTGAGTTGCGCAGCACCAGCACGCCGCCCAGCAGCATCACCGGCAGCCCGCCCGGACCGGGCAAGGGGGCGAGCAGAATGCCGAGCAGTATGATGGTGCATCCGGCGCCGATCAGGGCCAGCTGACGCACACGCGCGAAAGACAGCGTCTGGGCGGTATCGGGAGGACTCATCTGCGGTTCGCCGGGCTCCATGCTTTCCATTCGCCTGCATATGGGCCGGGAGAGGCGGGTCGAAAAGGGGACCCACCCCATCGTGGGAACCGGAATGCTCCCTCTCCCCCCTTCTGACGGACAGTGCGGGGCGAGGGAGGATGTACAAGGTTGGATTGAACCCGCTTCGGCGATATGGTCCCACGACCTGGGTGCGCACCCGGATCGACCCCCATCCTCCATTGCGGCCATCCCCCATTTCGGATGCGTCAGGCGACCGGGCCGCCCCGTTTCTTGAAGCCTCTTTCGTGGAGTTGGTCCATGAGTGACTTGATCCTGACGACCTACGACTGGGTTCCGGAACCGCCGCGTGGTTTTGTCCGCGACCTGCGGGTGCGTTGGGCTCTCGAAGAAGCTGGACTGCCCTATCGGGTGAAAAGCACGCCGTTTCGCGAGCGTGGCCCCGAGCATTTCGCGGCGCAGCCTTTCGGCCAAGTGCCCTGGCTGACCGACGGAGACCTGACCATTTTCGAGAGCGGCGCGATTCTCCTGCATCTCGGCGAGAAGAGCACAGCACTCATGCCCGCGGATCGGCGCGGCCGGGCCGAGGTGACGGAATGGGTCATCGCCGCGCTCAACTCGGTCGACCTGCCGAGCCAACCGTGGGCCCTGTTCCGTTTCATGGGCTTTCCCGGAGAAGCGCCCGAGGCCAAGTTCGTGGAAGACTTCCTGAAGCTTCGGCTCGATCGGATGGAAGCGGTGCTTGCCGACCGGGAGTGGCTGGTGGACGGCCGCTTCTCCGTGGCTGACCTTCTGATGGCGGATGTACTGCGGCCGGTGGATCGGTTCGGCGGGCTGGCGAACCACCCCCATTGCCGTGACTTCGTTGCGCGCGCCACGTCCCGGCCCTCGTTCGCGAAAGCGTACGACGACCAATTGGCCCATTTCGCTGCGGCAGACGCCGTCTGAGGAGGCGCCCTTGTATGCCAAGGATGTCCCAGCCGGGACCGTGTTTTATCATGGAACCAAGGCCGACCTTGAGGTTGGCGACCTGATCGCGCCCGGATTCGGAAGCAATTTCGTCGAGCGTGGGTTGAAGCACGTCTATTTCACCGCAACACTGGAAGCGGCGACCTGGGGGGCGGAACTCGCCCGGGGCGAAGGCCGAGGCCGCATTTACATCGTCGAGCCGACCGGTCCCTTCGACGACGATCCAAACCTCACCGACAAGAAGTTCCCCGGCAACATGACGGCGTCCTACCGTTCGGTCGATCCGCTGCGGATCACCGGAGAGGTCGAGGATTGGGTCGGACATCCGCCCGAGCGGCTGAAGGAGATGAAGGACAATCTCGCCCGCATGAAGCAGGACGGCAGCGACACCATCATCGAGGACTGAGGTCCACCGGCGTTCGAAAGTTTGGTGACATGTAAAGGCCGCATCTGGGGATGGGGGATGGCCCTTCTCAATGCAGCGTGCGCGCCGGCTGCGAAGGGGTGCCGCGCAGGCGGGCGGGGTCGAGGCGGCTGAGGGCGGCGTCGCGTTCGGCGGGCTTGGGTTCCCAGCCGAATTCGCGGATCAGCTGGTCACGGGCGGCGACGGCGCGGCGGGACAGGTGGGCGCAATCATCCTGACGGGCATCCCGATCAACGTCCTTGCGTGGCGGGCGGCAACGGCGGTCGGCGCAGCTTTCCAGCATCAGGCGGATCATCCGCTCGCGCTTGGCGGCGTCGACATAGCCCATCTGGTCGAAATACAGCTTTGTGAAGGCCAGTTCGGTGACGCGGGCGTGGGTTTTGCGGTCGCCGACGATCACCGCCGCCACCATTTCCACGCAACGGCCGGCGAAATGCGGCAGCGGGGCCGTGCCGTCGTCGGCACGATCCAGCAGGCTGCTCGGCAGATCGACCAGCCGGCCGGTCACGTCCTTTACCAGATAGCGGCGCCACACCGACATCTCCGCCTCCCGTCAGGCTTCAGCCCTGCAAAGAAGCCTACACCAGACGGAGGGAAGACGGAACCGGTCGTGCGTTACACGATTTCGTGAACGGACGTGATTTTTTCAGCGCGGCACCAGCGGCCAGAACAGGGCGATGGCGGCGGTGCCGATCACCACCACCATGATCGACAGCGGCAGGCCGAGCCGCCAGTAATCGCCGAAACGATAGCCGCCGGGTCCCATCACCAGCGTGTTGCACTGGTGCCCGATGGGGGTGAGGAAGTCGCAGCCCGCCCCGATCGCCACCGCCATCAGGAAGGCGTCGGGCCGGAGCCCCAGATGGGTGGCGAGGCTGGCGCCGATCGGCGCCATCACCAGAACGGTCGCGGCGTTGTTCAGGAAGGGCGTCACCGCCATCGCCGCCACCATGATCATGGCGAGCGAGCCGATGGGCGGCAGCCCCTGCGACGCCTCCGACAGGAAGCCGGCGATCAGCTCGGTCCCACCGGTGGTGCGCAAGGTCTCGCTGACCGGGATCAGCGACCCAAGCAGGACCAGGATCGGCCATTCGATGGCCTCGTACGCCTCGCGCAGGCTGACCACCTTCAGCGCGGTCATCGCCACCGCCGCACCGAAGAAGCCGATGGCGACGGGAACCATCCCGGTGGCGACCAGGATCACGGTCAGGCCCAGCACCGCCACCGCCGCCGCCCGCTTCGGCGCGCGGCCGATGCCGAGGTTGCGCTCGGCCAGCGGCAGGCAGCCCAGCTCGGCCAGCGTGTCGGCCACGGCGGCCTGACGGCATTGCAGCACCACCAGATCGCCCGATTGCAGCCGGACGCGGCGCAGGCGCTGGCGGATCGGACGGCCGCGCCGGCTGATCGCCAGCAGGTTGGCGCCGAATCGCTCGCGCAGGTTCACCTCCTCGATGCTGTGGCCGATCATGGCGGAGCGCTGCTCCACCACCGCCTCGACCACGGCGATGTCGTCCTCGTGCTCGACCCCCTCCTGGTCCTTGTCGTGCATCATGCGCAGGCCGGCGCGCTTGACCAGTTCCGCCAGCGCCGTGGTGTCGCCCTCCAGCACCAGGATGTCGCCGGCGAATAGCACCCAATGGCCTGACGGGACATAGCGGCGGTAATTTTCGCGGACGATGGCGGCGACGGTCACCTCGCCCTCGACGAAATGCTCCAGCTCCGCCACGGTGCGGCCGACGAACTGCGATCCGGCGGGCAGCCGCGCCTCAGCCGTGTAGTCGTCGATGTTGAAGGCCGGGCCCGCCCCCGCCGCCCTGCCCTTCGGCAGCAGCCGATAGCCGACCGACAGGAAGGCGACGCCGAACACCGCGATAACCAGCCCGACCGGCGTGAAATCGAACATGTGGAAGGGCTGGCCCGTCATCTCCGCCCGGACGCGCGAGACGATGATGTTGGGCGAGGTGCCGACCAGCGTCATCAGGCCGCCCAGCAGAGAGCCGAAGGCCATCGGCATCAGCAGCAGCGACACCGGCGTGCCGGTGCGACGCGCCACCTGCAGCGCGATGGGCATGAAGATGGCCAGCGCGCCGATGTTCTTGACGATGGCGGACAGCATGGTCACCGCGCCGGCCAGCATCGCCACCTGGGTCCAGACGCTGGTCATGCGCGTGGTCAGCGGGCGCATCGCCGCCTCCACCACGCCCGACCGGCCGACGGCGGCGCTGACCACCAGGGCCGAACCGACGATGATGACGATGTCGTCGGAGAAGCCCTGGAAGGCCTCCTTCGCCGGCACGATGCCCGCCGCGACCGACGCCAGCAACGCCAGCATGCCGACGAGGTCGTAGCGCAGCCGGTCCCAGATCAGCAGCGCGATCACCGCGCCGATGATGCCGAAGGATAACATCTGGTCGATGGTCATGGGCAGGGACGGCGTCCTTCCTGGCCTTCACGGTGGCCGGATCGGACAGGATGGATGCGCAAGGGCGTCCGGTCAGCGCGCCGAACCCGACGCCTTCCCTTCCCCGCGGCCATTGCCCGACTTGCCGGACGCCTGTCCCCCCTTCTCGGGAGAGCGGGCATCCCGCACCAGCCGGCCACACTGTGGCTGCTCATCACTGCCTGGGTCAAGGAAGGGAAGCACGCTGGCCAGCGGCGTCAGCAGCACGCCCAGCGCCACCGCCGCCGCGCCGCGCGCCGCCGACTCGGTGGGATCGACGCCGATGTCGGGGTTGCCCAGCGTCCCGCCGACCAGGACCGGGACATGGGTGGCGAAGACCTGCGGCGATTTGGCGTCGCCGACGATCCGCAGGTCCAGCGCCTCGTTGCGCAGGTTGATCCGCCCCTTGCCGGTGACCAGCGTTTCCGGCGTGTCGAGCACCAGCGCCTGGACGTGCGCGATGCCGTTCTCCACCGCCATGTTGCCGACCAGACAGTTGAAGGGCATCGGCTTCGACCCCGAAATGGCGACGCCCAGCGTCTCCAGGATGTTGGTCTTCAGCCCTTTGACCGCGAGGCTGGTGACCCGGCCGCCGTCCACCGCGAGGCCGATCTTGCCGTCGGAGGTCGCCAGCAGGTCGGCCACCGTCTTCCCTGTGCCGGCAAGCTGGATTCGCCCGGCCACCGTGCCGCCGATCTGCCCGGCCAGCGCGGTCTCGCTGAAGAAGTTCGACAGCTTCATGGCGCGGATGTCCAGGTTGGTGCGCATCGCCGGCACCTTGCGGCTGCCGTCCACCTCCACCGTTCCGGCGATCCGCCCGCCGCCGATTCCCAGCGACAGCGGATCGAAGCGAAGGACGCCGGCGTTCACCCGCACCCGCATGTCGAGGTCGTCGAGCGGCGCGAAGGGCGCCTCCACCCTCGCGCCGCGCAGGCGGACGTCCATGTCGGTGTTGCGCAGCTTTTCCACCGGGATGGGCGTGGCCGGAATCACCCTGTCCTTGCCGCGGGTCGGGTAATCGTCGCTGCCGCGGGGAGAGGCGCCGACCAGACCGGCGAGATCCTGCGCCGCCAGCCGTTTGGAGGTGAGGTCGGCCCTCACCATCGGCCGCTCGCCGCCGGTCTTGACCGACAGGTCGCCGGACAGGTCGCTCTCCCCGACCTTGCCCGTCATGCCCCGGAAGGCCCAGAGGTCGCCTTCGCGCGACAGGTGGCCGTCGATGGAATAGGGCCGGGTCTTCGGCGTCGGGATGCCGACGATGGGGAAGATCTCCGCCATGTCGGGGCCGCTGAGCGCGACCGACAGATCGACACCCTCCATCTTCACCGGTTCGGCGATGGAACCTTCGATATGGCCCTTGGTCTTGCCGACCGCCGCGTCGATCTTCAGCGGATAGGGCTTCGGGTCGTCGCGCAGATACAGAAGGGAACCGCCGACCGCCGCCAGGGTGAAGGGCTTGCCGGCGAAGCTGCCCTTGCCCTTCAGTTCCACCGTGTCGTCGTCGTTGCCGCCGGTCGCGGTGTTGATGGTGTTGTCGATGTCGACGTCGCTGGCGGGGTCGCGGTAGCGGATGGTGCCGTCGGCGATCAGCAGCCGTTCGATCACCGGGATGTCGCCGCGGTCGTCGGGGGTCGCGGCCTGTTTCGCCACCTCCTTCTCCGCGTTGGGCGGGCCGAAGTTCCAGTTGGCCTCGCCCTTTTCGTTCTTTTCCAGGATCAGCTTCGGTCCCTGGAACTTCAGCTCCGGCAGTTCCCAGTCGCCGCGCAGCAGCGGCCAGGGGCGCAGCGTGGCGTCGAGAACCTTGATCTCCACCATCGTCCTATCCTGCGCCCAGTCGGCATTGGCGACGCGCAGCCCTTCCAGGTGGATGCGGATCGGGTTGCCGAGATGGACGCGCAGGTCGCCGTCGATGGCGACCTCGCGGTTCAGCGCAGACGAAGCGTGGCGGGCGACAAAGCCGCGGGCATCGTTCCAGTCGAACAGCAGCAGCACCGCGCCGACCGCGACGACGACGAGACCGACGAGGCCGAGCAGCCCGTAGCCGATCCATTTGAACACCGATCCCGCCCCCGCTGCCATGCCGCCGGTCCTCCGCGCACCATCCCTGATCCTGACAACGGACGAGGGGGCGGATCGGTGGAGGTCGGAGACAGGGGGTACCGCGAGAGATCCGGGCCGACGCCCGAAGGTGATGTATTTCCGTTGGCGCTTATATTGGATTTAACGCAAAATTCAGCATCGCGGCGCCGTAATCGTTCGACCATCCGGTTCCACCATTTTCAGCAGCCACGACCGCGGACACGATGCGTTCCCTTACCAACTTCGCCCCCTCCACCTTCGAGGAACGCGGTGCCGCGGTGGCCTTCACCACGCCGGTCCTGGCCCAGACCCGCGTGCGCAAGGACAGCCGCGACCAGCTGGAGGTGCTGGTGCCCAACCTGTCGGAAGGGCGCGGCGTCTATGTGGTGCCGTGGAAGTCGCTGCCGCTGGCCTTCCCGATGACGGTGCATGACCGCATGCTGCACGAGCTGATCGCCAAGGCCGACGGCTGTTCGCCCGACGACATCCGCAAGGCGGTGCTGGAGGCGGCGCGCTGCGGGCTGGCCGGCGGCGGGGCGGTGGCGGCGGCGGAGGCGGCGCTGAGCGACGACGAGGAGCAGCGGCTGCTCATCAATTATCAGCTGATCGTCGAGGCGTTGAAGGCGGTCGGGCTGGAATCGACGGAGATCCTGCGGGTCGGCCTGACCTCCGCCGAGGGACAGAAGCTGACGCGCGACCTGATGATGAAGGCGGCCCAGCGTCTGGCGCTGGAGCCGACCGAGCTGTATGGCCGCATCGCCGAGCTGGCGGTGCTGATGGAGTCGATCGGGTTGGCCAGCTCGCCCAAGCCGGCGCGGCTGCGGCGGCTGATGCGCGACCTGCAGGGCTTCCGCGACAGCATGACCGACTGGGCTACCGACAACGTGTCGGAGGCGGCCCCCATCGGCGGCTTCTGCGCCGAGGTGGCCGAACACACGGTCAACCATGCCCGCAACGTCATCGGCCAGCTCGATCAGGCGATGGCGTCGTTCGAGACCCTGCTGCGGCAGTGGGAGACCAAGCGGGCGCTGATCCGCAAGGCGTCGAGCCGGCTGTCCTGGCTGCTCGACGGCTGGGAATACCTGATCCTGCTATGGAACGACGCGCTGACCCAGGACCGCTACAGCCAGGACATGGCCGTCCACGACATCTTCCGCGTCATCCCCCTGCTGCCGAAGGACGAGGGCCGCGCCGACCAGTCGATGATGGCGGACAAGCTGATCTCCAGCCACAAGCGGTCGGTGCGCGCCTATGTCGACTGGCGCAGCGGCCAGCTGGACGTCGATCTGGTCATGCGGATCGAGACGATCAAAGGGAAGGCCGCCTGACGATGGAGATGAGGGATCTGGTCGCGCTGGGCGACAAGCTGATGGACATCGACGAGGCCAAGTTCCGCCAGGTGGTCGGCCTGCTGGAACAGATGAACGACCATCCCGACATCCAGCGCACCATCGCCGTCATCCGCCCGCGGCTGGTCGAGCTGCGGCTGAGCCGTCGCCCGACCCTGAAGCGTCTGTTCTGCGACCCGTTCGAGGATTTGTTCGAAGCGCTGGGCAAGGCCGACCCGGTGCCGCTGAGCGTGATCGAGCGGTCGCTGATGAACAGCCTGTGGCCGCTGGTCGAGGCGGAGATCGGCAAGGACCGGCTGCGCGCCTACCGCCCCGCCCTGCAGGAGGGGGAGGAGCGCAAGGCGCTGTGCGAGGCGTTCTGGACGGAATGCGCGGGCGCGGTGGCGAAGATCGCCGAAGGGGCGGTGGCCGGGCATTTCAGCGAGCCGCTGGACCTGCGGATGAACCCCAACCGGACGCGGGCGCTGGCCGACATCGCCGTCATCCTGTCCATCGCGCCCGAGGTGGCGGAGCTGAAGGCGGCGCTGTCGCCCAAGCCGGTGCCGAAGCTGCATGGCGACCATATCGAGGCGATCCAGACCATCGGCCGGCGGCTGTCCCGCGTCCGGCCGGACGCGCTGAAGATTTTCGTTCTGCTGGCCGCGTCGCGGCTGACCAACCCTTCGGTGCTGCTCAGCGGGCTGTGGGACATGGATCTGGGGCAGAAATCGGCCGACCGCGCCGCCCTGTTCATGTCGCTGAGCAGCACGGTCGTCGCCCAGATCGAGGATCGTTCAAGGGCCGGGCAGGCTGCAGGGGGCGGCGACCGCATGGCGGTGGCCGATCTGGCGCTCGACCTCGTCGCCACCCTGGACGCCACCCGCGCGGCGATGGAGCAGAGCCGCAACAAGGAGTTCGACCACCGGCTGAAGCAGGTCCGCAACTCCGTCCACTCCATGGTCAAGACGCAGGTGCTGCAGGATGCCGACGCCGGCATCGTCTCCGCCATCGGCGCGCTGGATGGCGGCGGTGACGTCCGCGAGGGACGGGCGCAACTGGCCCAGGCGGAGAACCACGCGCGGGCGCTGCGCAAATGCGCGACCATCGCCGATTCGCTGGGGCTGCGCGGCGAGCTGCGGGAGATGACGCAGAAGACAACCGCCTCGCTGACGGAACGGGCGCAGAAGGAACTGGCCGGCCCCGCCGGCAACGCCCGCAGCGGCTATACCGCCATCCGCATGATCGAGCTGATTGCCGGGCCGGCGGAAGCGAATAAGATCATGGACGGGATCATGAACGGCGACCGGCGGTGACATGTGCCGGCGCCTTTCGGCTTGGGGGAAGCGGTGATGGGATCGGGATATACCGGGTGGGAACTGCCGGCCGACGAGCGCGGGCGCCTGCTGGCCCTGGTCCCGCCGCGCTATGAACGGCTGGTCGCCGACCATGTGACCCTGCAGGTCGGCGCCGGCCCGCAGGACCCTCTGCCCACCGCCACGCTGGCCGAGGTGATCGGCTGCGCCGACGACGGCGAAGGGGTGCAGGCCGTGGTCGTCGCCATCGACGGCACCAGCGACCGGCCGGACGGCTCCACCTACCATATCACCTGGTCGCTGGCGGACGGGCGGCGGCCGGTCGAGTCCAACGACGTCATCCGCGACTATGGCTGGCGCCCGCTGGATCCGCTGACGGTCAGGCTGGTGCCGCGCTTCTTCGGGGGATGAGGGGCTGCCTCACGGCACCTCCGCCACCCCTTCGGCCGCGATGCCGCGCTTGAGGCGCTGTTCGCGATAGACGATGAACAGGCCGCTGCCGATGATCAGCGCCGCCCCCACCCCCATGCGGGCGGTCGGCGCGGTGCCCCAGACGGCGAGGTCGAGCACCACCGCCCACAGGATCGACACATACTGGAACGGCACCACCACCGCGGCCGGGCTGAGCTGCAGCGAGCGGTTCATCATGGCGTGGCCGGCCAGCGCGGTAACGCCCAGCAGCCCCAGCAGGAAGAAGCCGAGCCAGCCCGGCGCCTCCCAGGTCCAGGGCAGCGTCACACCGCCGATCAGGATGCCGCCGACCATCTGGTTGCCGACCAGCGTCAGGCTGGAGGCGGAGCGCAGGACGCGGGTGGAGATGACGCCGCCGGAGAAGATGAAGGCGCCCAGCAGCGCCACCAGCGACGGCCACAGGTCGAACCGGCCGGTCGGGTTCAGCACGATGACGACGCCGACGAAGCCGACCAGAACCGCCACCCAGCGGCGCCAGCCCACGCTTTCCCCCAGGACCAGCACCGACAGCGCGGTGACGATCAGCGGCGCCGACATGTAGATGGTCATCACGTCGGCCAAGGGCAGATAGCCGACCGCCCAGTAGAAGCAGGCGACGTCCACCGTCATCAGCAACACGCGCAGGATGTGCAGCGGCAGCCGGTCGACGGCGAAGACCGCGGCGATCCCCTCGCGCCAGATCATCGGCACCAGCACCGCCAGCCCGAACAGGCTGCGCACCGCGATCAGCATGGCGACCGGATGGTCGGCCACCAGCCATTTGCCGAGCGCGTCGTTCAGCGTGAAGAGGGTCATGCCGCCCAGCATCATCAGGATGCCGAGGCGGGTGTCGGTCGCGGGGGCCGCGGTCATGGAGGGGTCCGGCAATGGTTGAGAGCGTGGGATCCGCAGGAGCAGGCCGGAGACCTGCGCGGGCAGCGATATTGCTGGAATGGCGGACGAACACAACCCCCGCCCGGAGCGAGGGAGCATTGCGGATCGCGACGCGGGACATCCGAAGGAACCCTTCATATCTCCGGACCGCCCGTCTTCAATTGAAAGGCAATCTCAGCGGCATCACCGTAGAATGCCGGGAAAATCCAGCAGGAGAATCCCGATGAAAGCGGTGGTCTACGAGGCGTTTTCCGCACCGCCCCAAATCATGACCGTGCCGGATCCGACGCCGGAGCCGCATGGCGTCGTCGTCAAGGTGATGGCGACCGGGGTTTGCCGCAGCGACTGGCACGGCTGGGTCGGCCATGACACCGACATCCGGCTTCCGCATGTGCCCGGCCATGAGCTGGCCGGCATCGTCGAGGCGGTCGGCAAGGACGTGACCAAATGGAAGGTCGGCGACCGGGTGACCGTCCCGTTCGTCGGCGGCTGCGGCAGTTGTCCCGAATGCCATTCCGGCAATCATCAGGTCTGCGACCGGCAATTCCAGCCCGGCTTCACCCATTGGGGGTCCTTCGCGCAATATGTCGGCCTGCATCAGGCGGACATCAATCTGGTGGGGCTGCCGGAGACGATGGACTTCACCACCGCCGCCAGCCTCGGCTGCCGCTTCGTGACCTCCTTCCGCGCCGTCGTCGATCAGGGCAAGGCATCCGCCGGCCAGTGGGTGGCGGTTCACGGCTGCGGCGGCGTCGGCCTGTCGGCGATCATGATCGCCAACGCGGTGGGCGCCAATGTCGTCGCCATCGACATTTCGGAAGACAAGCTCGACATGGCCCGAGCACTCGGCGCAGTCGCCACGGTGAACGCGTCCGAGGTCGCGCATGTCGCCGAAGCGGTCATCGAGATCACGCGCGGCGGCGCCCATGTCTCGCTCGACGCGCTGGGCCATCCCACCACCTGCTTCAATTCGATCAGCAACCTACGCAAGCGGGGCAAGCATGTGCAGGTCGGCCTGATGCTGGCGGAGAACAGCACACCGGCCATCCCGATGAGCCGCGTCATCGCCAATGAGCTGGAGATCCTCGGCAGCCACGGCATGCAGGCGCATCGCTATGACGCGATGATGGAGATGATGCGGTCGGGCAAGCTGGCGCCGGAGAAGCTGATCGGCCGGACGATCACGCTGGAGCAGTCCATCGACGCCCTGATGAACATGGACAGGTTCGAGGGCACCGGCGTCACCGCGGTGACCGAGTTCTGAAGACGGAGTTTAACGATGGTGCCGGAAGGCTCTCGCTTTCCGGCACGTCGATCCGGCGGTCAGATCACGCCTTTGTCGCGCAGGGCGGCGATATCGGCCCCGCTCAGGCCAAGGGACTCCGCCAGCACGGTGTCGGTGTGCTGGCCCAGCGTCGGCGGGGCGGTGTCGTGGACCAGCGGAGTGCCGCTGTAGCGGATCGGGCTCGCCACCGTCGGCACGCTGCCCTGGGTCGGGTGCGGCAGATCCTGGTGGATGTTGCGGGCCTTCACCTGCGGGTCCTCGAAGACTGCGGTCAGGTCGTTGATCGGGCCGCAGGGCACGCCGACCTGCTCCAGCGCGCTCAGCCAGTCGTGGCTGTCGCGGGTGCGGATCAGCTCCTCCAGCAGCGCCACCAGCTCCTTGCGGTTGGCGACGCGGGCCGGGTTGGTGGCGTAACGCTCGTCCTTCGCCAGATCGGGACGGCCGGCGACCGTGCAGAACTTGGCGAACTGGCCGTCGTTGCCCACCGCCAGGATGATGTAGCCGTCGCGGGTGGCGAAAGCCTGATAGGGCACGATGTTGGGATGGGCGTTGCCAAGCCGCTGCGGCGCCTTGCCGCCGACCAGACAGTTCATCGCCTGGTTGGCCAGCACCGCCACCTGGACGTCGAGCAATGCCAGATCGACCTGCTGCCCCTCGCCGGTGCGGTCGCGGTGGGCCAGCGCGCCCATGATGCCGATGGTGGCGTAGAGGCCGGTGAAGATGTCGGTCACCGCAACGCCGACCTTGACCGGGCCGCCGCCCGGCTCGCCGTCGGGCAGGCCGGTGATGCTCATCAGCCCGCCCATGCCCTGGATCATGAAATCGTAGCCGGCGCGGTTGCGGTATGGCCCGGTCTGGCCGAAGCCGGTGATCGAGCAATAGACCAGCCGCGGGTTGACCGCCTTCAGGCTTTCATAGTCGAGGCCGTATTTGACCAGCCCGCCGACCTTGAAATTCTCGATGACGACGTCGGCCTGGGCGGCGAGCTTGCGGACCAGCTCCTGCCCTTCCGGCCGTTCGAAGTCGATGGTGATCGACCGCTTGCCGCGGTTGGTCGACAGGAAATAGGCCGACTGGTCGCCGGCCCAGGGCGGACCCCAGGCACGGGTGTCGTCGCCGGCGCCCGGCCGTTCCACCTTGATCACGTCGGCGCCGAGATCGGCCAGCGTCTGCGCCGACCACGGCCCGGCCAGCACGCGCGACAGCTCCAGCACCCGGATGTGCGACAAGGGTCCGGCCAAGGTGTCTTCCTCCTGTTGGTTCTCCCTCCCCCGCCGGAGCGGGGGAGGGTCGGGGTGGGGGTCCGTGTCTGGACGCCCCTTGCCCCCACCCTTCCCATGGCGATGCCATGGGCCCCTTCCCTCCCCCGCTTCGCAAGGGAGGGAGCTATTACGCCGACACCAGTTCTTCCAGGGAACGCTCGATGATGTCCAGGCCCTCGTCGACCAGGGCATCCGAGGCGGTCAGCGGGACCAGGATGCGGATGACGTTGGCGTAGGTGCCGCAGGACAGCAGGATCAGGCCCTTTTCCGCCGCCTTGGCGACCAGCGCCTTGGTCAGGTCGGCGGCCGGTTCCTTGGTCTCGCGGTCGGTCACCAGCTCCATGGCGACCATCGCGCCCAGGTTGCGGACGTCGCCGATCACCGACAGGCTGTTGCGCTGGGCCATGGTGCGGAAGCGGCCGGCGATGCGCTCACCAAGCTTTTCGGCGCGCTCGATCAGCTTCTCTTCCTCGATGACGTCGATGACGGCCAGGGCGGCGGTGGTCGCCAGCGGGCTGCCGGCATAGGTGCCGCCCAGGCCGCCGGGAATCGGGGCGTCCATCAGTGCCGCCTTGCCGGTCAGCGCCGACAGCGGGAAGCCGCCGGCCAGGCTCTTCGCCATGGTGACGAGGTCCGGCTCGATCCCGGCATGCTCGACGGCGAACATCTTGCCGGTGCGGGCGAAGCCGGTCTGGATCTCGTCGACGATCATGACGATGCCGTGCTTGTCGCAGACCGCGCGCAGCGCCTGCAGGAAGGACGGGCTGGCGATGTTGAAGCCGCCCTCGCCCTGCACCGGCTCGATGATGATCGCGGCGACGCGGGCCGGATCGACGTCGGACTTGAACAGATTGTCCAGCGCCTTCAGGCTCTCCGCCTCGCTGATGCCGCGATAGGCGTTGGGGAACGGCACATGGAAGATCTCGGCCGGGAAGGGACCGAAGCCGACCTTGTAAGGCACGACCTTGCCGGTCAGGCCCATGGTCAGCAGCGTGCGGCCGTGGAAGCCGCCGGAGAAGGCGACGACGCCGGGACGGCCGGTGGCGGCGCGGGCGACCTTGACGGCGTTCTCGACAGCCTCGGCGCCGGTGGTGAAGAAGGCGGTCTTCTTCGGGGTCGGGCCGGGGACCAGCGCGTTCAGCTTCTCCGCCAGTTCGACGAAGCTATCATATGGCGTGACCATCGCGCAGGTGTGGGTGAAACGCTCCAGCTGCGCCTTCACCGCCTCCATCACCTTCGGGTGGCGGTGGCCGGTGTTCAGCACGGCGATGCCGCCGGCGAAGTCGATGAAGCGCTTGCCTTCGATGTCCCACATCTCGGCGTTTTCAGCGCGGTCGATGTAGAAGGGCATGCCGGCGGAAATGCCACGGGAGACGGCGGCCTCGCGACGGGCGACGAAGGACTGGTTGGTGCTCATGGTCTGTTTTCCTTTGACTTACCCTTGGGGAGGGTCAGGCGCCGAGGCCGACGC
The DNA here is from genome assembly GCF_008365135.1 of Azospirillum sp. Sh1. Lineage (NCBI taxonomy): Bacteria > Pseudomonadati > Pseudomonadota > Alphaproteobacteria > Rhodospirillales > Azospirillaceae > Azospirillum > Azospirillum sp. Sh1. The sequence continues at coordinate 52,028 of NZ_VTTK01000021.1, forward strand.
AGAGATATTTGACTTCCATGAAATCATCGAGGCCGTACTTGGAGCCTTCGCGGCCGATGCCGGACTCCTTGACGCCGCCGAAGGGGGCCACCTCGGTGGAGATGATGCCTTCGTTGATGCCGACGATGCCGTATTCCAGCTTTTCCGCCACGCGCCAGACGCGGCCGATGTCGCGGCTGTAGAAATAGGCGGCGAGCCCGAACTCGGTGTCGTTCGCCATGCGGATGGCGTCCTCTTCCGTCTCGAACTTGAACAGCGGGGCGACCGGGCCGAAGATCTCCTCGCGGGCGACGCGCATCTCGGTGGTGATGCCGGTCAGGATCGTCGGCTCGAAGAAGGTGCCGCCCAGCGCGTGGCGCTTGCCGCCGAGCGCGACCTTGGCACCCTTCTCCAGCGCGTCGCCCATCAGCTCTTCCACCTTGGCGACGGCGTCGGCATTGATCAGCGGACCCTGGGTGACGCCCGGCTCGGCGCCGTCGCCGACCTTCAGCGCCTTGACGGCTTCGGCCAGCTTGGCGGCGAAGGCGTCATAGACGCCGGCCTGCACCAGCAGGCGGTTGGCGCAGACGCAGGTCTGGCCGGCATTGCGGTACTTCGACGCCATCGCGCCCTTGACCGCCTCGTCCAGGTCGGCGTCGTCGAAGACGATGAAGGGGGCATTGCCGCCCAACTCCAGCGACACCTTCTTGACCGTGCTGGCGGCCTGCCGCATCAGCAGCTTGCCGACCTCGGTCGAGCCGGTGAAGCTGACCTTGCGGACGATCGGGCTGTGGGTCAGCTCGTTGCCGATGGCGGCCGGCTCGCTGCCCATCACGATGTTGAAGACACCGGCCGGCATGCCGGCGCGCTCCGCCAGTTCGGCCAGGGCCAGCGCCGACAGCGGGGTGTCCTCGGCCGGCTTGACCACCACGGTGCAGCCGGCGGCCAGGGCCGGGGCGCATTTGCGGGTGATCATGGCGTTCGGGAAGTTCCACGGCGTGATCGCCGCGACGACGCCGATGGCCTCCTTCAGGACGACGATGCGCTTGTTGGCGGCAAAGCTGGGGATGACGTCACCGTAGGCGCGCTTGCCCTCCTCCGCGAACCACTCGATGAAGGAGGCGCCATAGACCACCTCGCCGCGCGCTTCGGCCAGCGGCTTGCCCTGTTCGGCGGTCATCAGCTGGGCCAGATCCTCCTGGGCGGCGAGGATCAGGTCGTACCAGCGGCGCAGGATGGCCGCGCGTTCCTTGGCGGTCTTGGCCTTCCACGCCGGCAGGGCGGCGTTGGCGGCGTCGATCGCCTCGCGCGTCTCGGCGGCGCCCATGTCGGACACTTCGGCGATGACGGCGCCGGTGGCGGGGTTGGTGACCGGGAAGGTCTTCCCGGAATCGGCCGCGCGCCACGCACCGTTCACGTAGCCCTTGGTTCGGAGAAGGCCCTGGTCGTTCAGCGACAGCATGTTCGATCCGCCCTGCATGAAGATTATGGAACCGTCCGGCCGCGCCCGGTGGAAATTTCCTTGCCAATCAAGGATTTCCTTCGCGGGGGCCTGGACCTTGGACAGAAGCCTACCATGTTTAATAAATTAAACAACCCCTGTTTAGCTGTTCATATTCTGATGACGGGGTTGCGCGAATGGGCTATTGCCTTAACGGATGTGGAGCAGGAGTCCGGTGATGGAATTCGACGTCGGCGCAAGGTTGAAGCAGATCCGCGAACAGCACGGGCTGTCGCAGCGGGCGCTCGCCCAGCGGGCCGGAGTGACCAACGGCACGATCTCCCTGATCGAACAAAACCGCAGCAGCCCGTCGGTGTCGTCGCTGCGCAAGGTGCTTCAGGGCATCCCGATGACGTTGGCCGAATTCTTCTCCTCCGACGATCTGCCGCCGCCCGAGCAGATTTTCTTCAAGGGCGACGAGCTGATCGAACTGGCCGATGAGCTGAAGGGCACCGTCGGCCGGGTTTCCTTCCGGCAGGTGGGCGACCTGCGCAGCCGCAACCTGCAAATCCTCCATGAACGCTACGCCCCCGGCGCCGACACCGGCCGCACCATGCTGCAGCACGAATCCGAAGAAGGCGGCATCGTCATCAGGGGACAGATCGAGCTGACGGTGGGTGACCGCAAACAGCTTCTCGGTCCCGGCGACGCCTATTTCTTCGACAGCCGCGTGCCGCATCGGTTCCGCAACGTCGGCGAGGTGGAGTGCGAGCTGATCAGCGCCTGCACGCCGCCGTATCTGTGAGGGGCGGGAGGATTTCCCCTCCCGCGACCACTCCCCTACCCCACGTTCCCCTTCAGCCGCTCGTTGCGCCGGCGCAGGATTTCCAGCGTCGACAGCATGAAGACCGAGATCACCGTCAGCACCACCGCCACCGCGGTGATGGTCGGGCTGATGTTCTCGCGGATGCCGCTGAACATCTCTCGCGGCAGGGTGCGCTGCTCAGGCCCGGCGAGGAACAGCACCGTCACCACCTCGTCGAAGCTGGTGGCGAAGGCGAACAGCGCGCCCGACGCCAGACCCGGCAGGATCAGCGGCAGGATCACCTTGCGGAAGGTCAGCAGCGGCGGCGCCCCCAGCGAAGCGGCGGCGCGCGCCAGCGTCATGTCGAAGCTCTGCAGCGTCGCCGACACGGTGATGACGACGAAGGGCGTCGCCAGCGCGGTGTGCACCAGGATCAGACCGAGATAGTTGCCGGTCAGCCCCAGCGGCGCGAAGAAGAAATAGACGCCGACCGCGGTGATGACCACCGGAACCACCATCGGCGACAGCACGACGGCCAGGATCAGCGGCTTCCACTTGCTCTTCCACTGGGCGAGACCCAGCGAGGCGAGCGTGCCCAGCGCCATCGACAGCATGGCCGACGATATGCCGATGATGAAGCTGTTCTTCAGCGAATTCATCCAGCGCGCCGAATTGAGGAATTCCTCGTACCAGCGCAGCGAGAAGCCCGGCAGCGGATAGGTCAGGTAGGTGCTGGAACTGAAGGACAGCGGCACGATCGCCAGGATCGGCGCCATCAGGAAGATGAACACCAGCGTGGAGGCGACGATCGTGGCGATCCAGGCGAGGCGCTGGCTGGCGGTTTGGGGGGAATGGTTCGCGCTCAATTCTTCAGACCTCCCGTCGTCTGGCGGCCGAGCGCCAGCTTGCCGTAGACCACCGCCAGCACCAGCGTGGAGAGCAGCAGCACCGCCCCCAGCGCCGAGGCGAGGCCCCAGTTGACCGTTTCCGTGGTGTAGAAGGCGATGAAGGACGAAATCATCTGGTCGGCGGCCCCACCGACCAGCGCCGGCGTGATGTAGTAGCCGATGGCCAGGATGAAGACGAGCAAGCAGCCGGCGCCGATTCCGGGAATGGTCTGCGGCAGGTAGATGCGCAGGAAGGCGGTCGCCGGCGGCGCGCCGAGCGAGGCGGCGGCCCGCATGTAGGCCGGCGAGATGCCGCGCATGACGCTGTAGAGCGGCAGGATCATGAAGGGCAGCAGCACATGGGTCATCGCCATGTAGACGCCGAAGCGGTTGTATATCAGCCGCATCGGCTCGTCGATGACGCCCAGCCATTGCAGGGAGCCGTTGACGATGCCCTCGCTCTGCAGGATCACGATCCAGGCGCAGGTGCGCACCAGCAGCGAGGTCCAGAAGGGCAGCAGCACGAAGATCATCAGCAGATTCGACCGGCCGGTCGGCAGGTTCGCCAGCAGATAGGCCACCGGGAAGCCCAGGATCAGGCACAGCGCCGTGACGCCGAAGCCGATCTCGAAGGTGCGCATGAACACCTCTCGGTAGATCGACTGGTCCGCCGGGGCGTGCACGATGGCGCCGTCGGCGTTGTGCGTCAGGTCGACCGCGGCCAGCAGGTAATAGCTGGTGACCGGGCCGCTGGCGCTCTTGATCGCGGTCCAGCTCTCGCGCTCGCCCCAGGCCGGGTTGATGCCGATCAGCGTCTCCCTGGCGGTGCCGGGAGCCGGCTGCTCCTTCAGCTTGCGGCCGGTGGAGAGCAGCGTGGTGCGATAACCGTTGACGATGTAGTTCAGCCGCTTGGCGGCGACGGCCAGCGTGCCGGCATCGTGCGCGGTGCGGATGTCGGCGGCGAGCGCGGCGAAGGCGGCCTCGTCGGGCAGGCCCTGGCCGTTCCAACGCTCCAGCGCCGCCACGGTCTGCGGCATCGCCTGCGGCACCTCCCAGTCGTCCACCGACTTCCAGATCATGCCGGCGAGCGGCACGACGAAGGTGAACAGCAGGAAGGCCAGCAGCGGCAGCACCAGGCCCAGCGCACGGAACTGCCGGGCCCGCTCGGCCCGTTTCAATCGACGCTTCAACGGCACGTCGGCGCCGGCAACGAAGGCGGCTGTCATCGGCATTGTCCTGTTGAGAAGACGCAGTGGGTGCTTACGCGACTGTGCACCATCCCCTCTCCCGCCCCGGGAGAGGGTGGCGCCGAAGGCGCCGGGTGAGGGGTGATCCAAGGAACCATGCGGTTCGGGATTCTTGCGGTGCCCCTCACCCTTCCCACCGCTTTGCGGCGGGCCCCTTCCCTCTCCCGGGACGGGAGAGGGATACTCACAACAAAGTACTTACTTGGCCGCCCACTTGTTGAAGCGTTCGGTCAGGCGGTCGATGTTCTCCAGCCAGAAGTCGGTGTTGATCTCGATCGCGTTCTTCATATTGTCCGGCGCGGTCGGCAGGTCGGCCAGCACCGCCTTCGGCAGCAGCGACGGGGCCTTCTTGTTCGACGTGCCGTAGGCGATGCCTTCGGACAGCTTGGCCTGGTTCTCCGCCTTGCCGACGAAGTTCAGGAACTTGTAGGCGGCCTCCTGGTTCGGGCTGCCCTTCAGGATCACCCAGCTGTCGATGGTGTAGAGCGCGCCGTTCCACACCATGCCGAAGTTCTTCTTCTCGTTCTTGTTGGCGGCGTCGATGCGGCCGTTATAGACCGAGGTCATCGCCACTTCGCCCGACGCCAGCAGCTGCGGCGGCTGGGCGCCGGCCTTCCACCAGACGATGTCGTTCTTGATGGTGTCGAGCTTCTTGAAGGCGCGGTCGACGCCGGCCTCGGTGCCCAGCACCTTGTAGACGTCGGCCGGAGCCACGCCGTCGGCCATCAGCGCGATTTCCAGCGTGGTCTTGGCGCCCTGGCGCAGGCCGCGCTTGCCCGGATACTTCTTGGTGTCGAAGAAATCGGCCCAGCTCTTCGGCGCGTCCTTCAGCTTGTCCTTGTCGTAGCCGAGCACGAAGTCATAGACGATGGCGCCGACGCCGCAGGCGTTGACGGTGGCCGGAAGGTAGGCGTCCTCGCCGCCGATCTTGGAATAGTTGAGCTTCTCGTAGAGACCCTCGTCGCAGCCCAGCGCCAGTTCCTCGCTCTCGACCTGCACGACGTCCCAGGTGGAGGCGCCGCCCTGGACCTTGGCACGCAGGACGCCGACGCCGCCGTCCCAGGATTCGTCGTTCATCGGCGTGCCGGTCTCCTTGAACGGACCGAAATACACCTTCTTCTGGACGTCCTGATAGGCGCCGCCCCACGACACGACGGTGAGGTCGCGGGCGCTTGCGGCCGAAGCCAGGGCCGTGAGGGCGGTGAAGGTCGCAGCGAAACCGAGAGCCACCTTAATCTTCGACATGATTCCCCGTCCTTATTCGTCGTGGTTGTTGTTGCTGAAAGGCATCCTGGCGCCGAGGAACCACGTCCTCAGACCGGATCGAGCGCCCGGCAGTCCTCCGGGCGGAACGCGATGTAGACATCCTGGCCCGGCGACAGACCGGCATAGGAGCCGGCCGGCAGCTTGACCATGAATTCCGGGTTGGCCGGCGTGTTCAGCACCGCCAGCGTGTGGTCGCCGAGATAGATCAGGTCGGTCAGCGTCGCCGGCAGCCGGTTCATGTCGCTGTCGCCGCTGTCGCCGGTTTCGATGGCGACGCGCTCCGGCCGGAGCGACAGCGAGGTGCGGTTGCCGGCGCCGCCGATGTTCACCGCCTGCGCCACCACCGAACCGCCGGCATCCAGCGCGACCCGCGCCCAGCCCTGTTCGATATTTTCAACAACGCCGCTCAGAACATTGTTCTCGCCGATGAAGTTGGCGACGAAGCTGTTCACCGGCCGCTCGTACAGCGCGTCCGGCCGGTCGATCTGCTGGACGATGCCGTCGTTGAAGACCGCGATGCGGTCGGACATCGTCAGCGCCTCCCCCTGGTCGTGGGTGACGTAGACGACGGTCAGGCCCATCGTCTCGTGCAGGCGCTTGATCTCCAACTGCATATGCTCGCGCAGGCGCTTGTCGAGCGCGCCCAGCGGCTCGTCCATCAGCACCAGCGCCGGATTGAAGACCAGGGCGCGGGCGAGCGCCACGCGCTGCTGCTGGCCGCCCGACAGCTGGCCGGGATGGCGGCCGGCGAGGTTGCCGAGCTTGATCATGTCGAGCGCAGCCCGAACCCGCTCCTTGACCTCCGCCTTCGGAACGCCGCGCACCGACAGCGGAAAAGCGACGTTTTCCTCGATCGTCAGGTGGGGGAACAGGGCGTAGTTCTGGAAGACCATGCCGATGTCGCGCTTGTGCGGCGGCGTGTTCTTGATCGGCCGGTCGCCGATGAAGATGTCGCCATGGGTCGGCACCTCGAACCCGGCCAGCATCATCAGCGTGGTGGTCTTGCCCGACCCCGACGGCCCCAGCAGCGTCAGGAATTCACCCTTGCGAATGTCGAGGTCGAGGCTTTTCACCACGAGATGCTCGCCATCGTAGGTCTTCTGCACCCCGGAAAAGCGCACCAGGGTATCTGTCGTCGCGATCATCCCGCCGTCCATCCGTCCGCTCCCGTCACAGGCGACCTGGATCCGGGTACGCCACCCCGGTCCGGTCCGTCTTTCTGTCCCTGACGGTACCACGCGTTTAAGAAAATAGACAAGAGGAATGACTATGTCGTGATCAATTCAACGGTTTGCTGAAATTTTGTGCAACTGCGAAGGCGATGCCCACGCTTAGACCGGCAGTGTGCTCCATTCGCGTGCGATTGAGAAGGCCGATGATCGAGATAGCGGACATACGCCGGCGTGAAAATCAGTGTTTTCCGCGAAAGGAGGGGCGAATCGCCGCAGGCGACCCGCCTCCCTCTGCCCGACTCAGCGCTGCGCAGACTGGCTGTATACGAAGCTGTCGAAGCCGTTCTCGGCAACGCGGAACCACAGCCGCTCCTGCTCCAGGAAGGGCTTCCAGCCGTCATAGACCTTCTTGAAGCGCGGGTTGCTGGCGGCGAGCTTGTCGTAAAATTCGAACGCCGCCTTCTCGCAGGCCTGCATCATGTCGCGCGGGAAGGGGCGCAGCAGGGCGCCGCCGCCGACCAGCCGCTTCAGCGCCGAGGCGTTCAGCGTGTCGTACTTGGCGATCATCCAGCTGTTGGCCTCCCAGCAGGCCTGTTCCAGGATGGTCTGGTAGGATTTCGGCAGCTGTTCCCAGGCCTGCATGTTGAACATCAGCGGGATCTGGGCCGAGCCCTCCCACCAGCCGGGGTAGTAGTAGTATTTGGCGACCTTGTGGAACCCCAGCTTTTCGTCGTCGTAGGGGCCGACGAACTCGGCCGCGTCGATGGTGCCGCGTTCCAGCGCCGGATAGATGTCGCCGCCGCCGAGCTGCTGCGGGACCAGCCCGAAGGGCGTCAGGATCTGGCCAACCAGACCGCCGATGCGCATCTTCAGACCCTTCAGATCCTCCAGGCTCTTGATCTCCTTGCGGAACCAGCCGCCCATCTGGGCCCCGGTGTTGCCGGCCGGGATGTGGTGGATGTTGTAATCCTTGAACACCTCCCGCATCAGCTCCAGCCCGCCGCCATGCATCATCCAGGCGATGTGCTGGCGCGTGTTCAAACCGAAGGGCATGGCGGTGTCGAAGCAGAAGGTCGGATCCTTGCCGACATAGAAATAGGCCGCCGACTGGCCGCACTCGACCGTGCCGTTCTGCACCGCGTCCAGCACCTGGAGCGCCGGCACGATCTCACCCGCCGCGAAGGTACGGATCTGGAACTTGCCGTCGGTGGCGTCGGACACCCGCTTGGCGATGAACTCCGCCGCGCCATAGATGGTGTCGAGGCTTTTGGGATAGCTCGACGCCATGCGCCACTTGATCTCCGGCTGGGAGGTCTGGGCGATGGCCGGAGCCGCGATGGTCGCGGCGGTTCCGGCGGCGGCAAGGCCGACACCGGCGCTGGAGAGGAACGCACGCCGTTTCATGATGAAGATTCTTCCCGACTGTATGGTTCGTTGGGCTGACATGATAGCGCAACCAACCATTTGGGGAATCCCCCTTCCGCCGGGGCGGTGCGGTTTGTGGGGATGAAGCTCGCGGCAGAACCTTGCGGCAAAAACGAAAAATCCAGCCGCAACGGGCTGGATCTTCGGCGACGCAGCATTATTTATTGTTTCGATCGCCTTTCAGGCGTTTCCTCCCTAAACTCGGGCCGCGGCCGTATAGCTAGCGGCCTTTTCTCTTTTACGCAATACGCTGAAAGTCAGCTTCGCAAACTTTTTTGCCTGACGTACGTCCGAGGCGTGCCGAACGCTGCGCGCCTTTCCCTCCTACATTGTAATTGCATCGCGACGGTTCCGCTTGACCCTTTATAAAGGGCTGGGATGATACAGTGTCTGCACTGATCGTCTCCCATCCGGCTTGTCCGGGGTCGCTTGATAAGGATCTTGCCACGATGTCGCCCCTTGGACAGCCAAGCGGCCGGACTGCCGGACACCATTTTGCCGCCATCCGTGTTCCGCGCCGGGCCATCGGCCTGCGGATGACCGTGGCCGTCACCGTGGCCGTTCTGCTGCTGGGATCGACGCTGGTGAAGGGGCTGGTCGTCGGCAATGGCGCCGCGGACGCGCTGGCGAAGGAGATCGGCAATTCGATGACCGGGCTGGCGCAATCGCTGGCGCGACAGCTCGATTCGACCATGTGGGCGCGTGCCAACCAGATCGCCGCGTTGTCGCGGATCGATGCGCTGAAGGATCCGGCGGTGGCGCAATCGACCATCGACGAGTTGAAGCGCCGCGACCCCACCATCGCCTGGATCGGCATGACCAATGCCGACGGGCGGGTGGTGGCCGCCTCCAACGGGCTGCTGCTGGGGGCCGACATCGCCAGCCGGCCGGTCCATCAGGAAGGTATGAAGGGCCTGTTCGTCGGTGATGTGCACGAGGCGGTGGCCCTGCGCGGCAAGGTGCAGTACCTGGTGGGCGAAACGCCGAAATTCGTCGACGTGTCCGCCCCGCTGCAGAAGGCGGACGGCACCACGGTCGGCGTGCTGGCCGCCCATTACAGCTGGGAGTGGGCCCACGCCTCGATCCGGCAGCTGATCGAGCCCTTGTCCGACCACAAGGGGCTGACGCTCTATATCCTGTCGGCCGACGGCACCGTGCTGATCGGTCCCGATTCGGCGGTCGGCAAGCCCCTGCCGGTGCCGACGCTGACCGCCAGGCTGCGCGACGGCTGGAGCAGCGAGGTCTGGCCCGACGGGGTCACCTATGTCACCGGCGTGGCCCATGGCAAAGGGCTGCACGATTACGCGGGGCTGGGCTGGACCGTCGTCGCCCGCCAGCCGGCCGACATCGTCTATGCCGAAACCAACCGCCTGCGAACGACGATCATCGGGTCCGGCGCGATGCTGGCCCTGCTGTTCAGCTGCATCGGCTGGTTCGCCGCCGGACGCATCGCCCGGCCGCTGGGCGCCATCGCCGACGCCGCCGAGCGCATGGGCAAGGGCGAGCGCGGCGTGGCGATCCCCGACGTCGGCGGTGCGGCGGAGATCCGCCGGCTGTCGGTGGCGCTGCGGGAGATGGTCGACAGCCTGACCAACAAGGACGCCGCCCTGATGCGGCTGGAGGACATCGCCTACGAGGATCGGCTGACCACACTGCCGAACCGGCGCTATTTCGAACAGTATGTCGAGGCGTCGACCGGCAGCGGCGGCGGATTGGCGACGGTGATGTACATTGACCTGGACGGCTTCAAGCCGGTGAACGACCGGCTGGGCCACGATGCCGGCGACGCCGTGCTGCGCCAGATCGGCGGCCGGCTGGCCAGCATCTTCCGCGACGACGACGTGGTCGCCCGGCTGGGCGGCGACGAGTTCGCCGCCGTGCTTCCCCGCCGCGCCGGCCGCCCGGCTCCCGACACCGAGGAACTGGCGTCACGCATCATCGCCGCCGTCAACGAACCGGTGTCGTTCAACGGCGAGATGGTCCGCGTCGGCTGTTCCATCGGCATCGCCTGCTGGCCGGAGGATGACAGCGACATGGCGACGGTGATGCGCCATGCCGACGCCGCGCTCTACAAGGCCAAGCGCGACGGCCGCAACCGCGCGGTGCGCTGGGTGCGGGCGGTGGTGGGGGCGGAGGGGTGATGCTATGGCATTCACACATCTCGGCGGCATGTAAAATATTGGGATAAATCACTTCTTCGGCCGTCATTCCCGCGACGGCGGGAATCCAGATTTCGCGAGTACCCGCACTGGAAACTCTGGATCCCCGCCTTCGCGGGGATGACGAAAAGTTCTTTTGATTCCAAAGGCTTGCCAATGCCTGGAAATGTGGGAATGCCATAGAGGGGTAATGGGGGCCTGACGGCTCTACAGCCCCCGCACCATCCCGTTCATGTAGCCGAGTTTCTCGATCACCGACGCGGATAGGATGAAGGGGTAGAGATCCGGCTGGCCCATGCTGCGGTTCAGGCTGTTCACCGCGTAGGTCAGCGGCAGCCAGAGGTCGATCAGATCCTCGATCCGCCGGGCCTTGTGGGGGTTGAAGTCGACCTCCGCCTCCAGTTCCGCCCCTTCGGTGATGCGTGGGCGCACCCGCAGGCCAAAAGCGCGGGCGGTTTCCAGCGTGTCGACGATGTGCAGGTAATGCGCCCAGGTCTCGGCGAAATCCTCCCACGGGTGGGCGGTGGCATAGGTGCTGACGAAATTGGCCTGCCAGTCGGCCGGCGCGCCGTCGGCATAATGGCGTTTCAGCGCCTCGCCATAGTCCTGCCGTTCGTCGCCGAACAGGGCGCGGAAACGCTCCAGCAACGCCGGGTCGTCGCGCACCAGACGGTCCCAGATGTAATGACCGATCTCGTGGCGGAAATGGCCGAGCAGCGTGCGGTAGGGTTCCCCCATCTCGGTGCGGCGCTTCTCGCGCTCGGCATCGTCGGCTTCGGCGACGTTGATGGTGATGAGGCCGTTGGCATGGCCGGTCAGCACCGGCGTCACCGTGCCGTCGGCGGCGACGGTGTCGGTCAGGAAGTCGAAGGCCAGACCTTCCTCCGGATTCTCGATCCGGGTCTGCAAAGGCAGGTTCAGGTTGGTCAGCGTGTAGAACAGGTGGTGCTTGGCCAGTTCCAGCTTGCGCCAGCGCGTCAGGTTGTCGGTGTCGGACAGGTCGGGAATGGTGCGGTTGTGCCGGCAGGCGGCGCAGTGGGTTTCGGCGGAGTCGGCCGGCAGCATCCAGTTGCAGGCGTCGAGTTCCGCATTCGCACAGAATTTGTGGAGCCGTTCGGGGGTGGCGAGCGCGCTCCACACCCCGTCACGGTCGGTGGGGTCGAGCGCCGACAAGGTCCCCGCATCCGGCAGATAGCCGAGCCGGTGCCCGCAGCGCTCGCACAGCGTGTTCTCGAAATAGAGCGGCTGGTGGCAGTTCTGGCATTCGAAGAGTTTCATGGCGGGGGATCCTGATTGCCCTCTCCCGCCTCGGGAGAGGGCGATTTGGCGTCGAATCAGGTGGGTTTCTTCGCTTCGGGCTTTGCCGCAGCAGCCGCTTCCACCTTTACCGGTTCTTTCACCGGTTCCTTCACCTCGACCGGCTCAGCCGGTTTCTCCTCTTCCGTGGTCTCCTCGCCGAAGGACAGCGTCGGGCTTTCGGCGACGTTGCGCAGGGCGTGGGCGGCGCGGCGGAGCGCGAAGGAGGTCTTGCCTTCCGGTTCCAGCGCCAGCAGCAGCAGCGAGCGGCCGGTCACCATATAGGTGTCCCCGGTGTCGACGCGCGGCGCCTCGTCGGGGTCCGGCAGGTTGGTGTCGACCAGACAGCGCCAGACGTTGCCGCCCGTCACCTCGGGCAGGGTAAACCCAACCACGTCGTGATGGCCGTTGATGACCAGAAGCAGCGTGGCGTCCATCGCCGGCCGCTTGATGCCCGTGGCCTGGGCGCGGCCGTCCAGCAGCATGCCCATGCAGCGGGCGTTGCCGTCGTGCCAATGGCTCTCGTCCATCTCGTCAGCGGTGGGGGTCAACCATGTCACGTCCTTGATGTCGAACTCGGCATTGTACTCGCCCGACAGGAAGCGCCCGCGCCGCAGCATCGGGAAGGACTGGCGTACCGCGATGACCCGGCGGACGAACTCGATCAGCGCCTGCCCGTCCTCGTCGATGCCGTCCCAGTTCAGCCAAGCCGTCTCGTTGTCCTGGCAATAGGCGTTGTTGTTGCCATGCTGGGTGTTGCCGAACTCGTCGCCGGCCAGCAGCATCGGCGAGCCCTGGGACAGCAGCAGCGTCGCCAGCATGTTGCGCTTCTGCCGTTCGCGGAGCGTCTTGATTTCCGGGTCGTCGGTCGGCCCCTCCACCCCATGGTTCCAGGACAGATTGTGGGAGTGGCCGTCGTTGTTGTCCTCGCCGTTCGCCTCGTTGTGCTTGTCGTTGTAGGAAACGAGGTCGTTCAGCGTGTAGCCGTCATGGGCGGTGATGAAGTTCACGCTGGCCCAGGGCTTGCGCCCGCGCTTGTCGAACAGGTCGGCCGAGCCGCACAGCCGCGGCGCCACCTCCGGCAGCTTGCCCTCGTCGCCCTTCCAGAAGGCGCGGACGGTGTCGCGGTAGCGGTCGTTCCACTCCGCCCAGCCCGGCGGGAAATTGCCAACCTGATAACCGCCGGGGCCGCAGTCCCACGGTTCGGCGATCAGCTTGACGCTGTTCAGGATCGGGTCCTGCAGGCAGCTGTCGAGGAAGCCGCCGCCCTCGTCGAAGCCGTAGGGCTCGCGGCCGAGGATGGTGGCGAGGTCGAAGCGGAAGCCGTCGACATGCATTTCGGTCGCCCAATAGCGCAGGCTGTCGGTGACCATCTGCAGGACGCGCGGGTGGCTGAGATTGACGGTGTTCCCGGTCCCCGTCTCGTTGATGTAGTAGCGCCGCTGGTCCGGGATCAGGCGGTAGTAGGAGGCGTTGTCGATGCCCTTGCAGGACAGGGTGGGCCCCCGCTCGTTGCCCTCGGCGGTGTGGTTGTAGACGACGTCGAGGATCACCTCCAGCCCGGCATTGTGGAGATGGGCCACCATCTCCTTGAATTCCTTGATGGCGTTGCCCGATGCGGCATAGCGCGGTTCGGGCGCGAAGAAGCCGATGGAGTTGTAGCCCCAGTAATTCGCCAGACCCTTGTCGACCAGATGCTGGTCCTGGACGAAGGCATGGACCGGCAGCAGTTCCACCGAGGTGACGCCGAGCGATTTGATGTAGTCGACCACCTCCTTCACCGCCAAGCCGCCATAGGTGCCGCGCAGGCTGTCGGGCACCGCCGGGTGCAGCTTGGTGAAGCCTTTCACATGGGTTTCGTAGAAGATGGTGCGGTCCCAGGCGGTGCCGGGCTTATGGTCGCGGCCCCAGGTGAAGGCGGGGTCGATCACCTTGCATTTCGGCATGAAGGGCGCGCTGTCGCGCTCGTCGAAGGTCAGGTCGTCGCCCGATTCCATCACATAGCCGAAATGGGCCGGGTTCCAGCGGATCTCGCCGACCAGCTCCTTGGCATAGGGGTCGAGCAGGAGCTTGTTCGGGTTGAAGCGGTGGCCGTTCTCCGGCTCGTAGGGGCCGTACACGCGGTAGCCGTAGAGCAGGCCGGGACGGGCGTCGGGCAGGTAGCCGTGCCAGATCTCGTTGGTGAATTCGGGAAGCTCGATGCGCTCAAGCTCCTCCTCGCCGCTTTCATCGAACAGACACAGTTCGACCTTCGTCGCGTTGGCGGAAAACAGGGCGAAGTTGACGCCGAGCCCATCCCACGTCGCGCCCAGCGGAAAGGGCAATCCTTCCCCGAGCCTGGTCGCTTGCCTCAGGATATTTGCCATGATCGCCCGTTTCTCCGCCTGTATCGAAGGTCAAACCTGTCCCCTGAACAGTGAGGAGAGCAGGCGGAGCCTACAACCCGGCCGATGGGCGCTTGTTCCGTCCCCTCGTCAGTCATCCGTTCGGGGTAGGACGGGCTCCGTGCCGGCCGGCAGGTCGCGGCGCAGCAGGTCCGCCAGTTGGCGCAGGCCACGGTCGCGCGGGTCGCTGGCGCGCCAGACCAGACCGATGACGCGGCCGGGCGGGCGCGGCCCGTCGGCAGTGCGGTCGAAGCTGCGATAACCCACCAGCCCGCCGACCGTGGCGGCGCGGCCATCCTCGGCCTTGGCCGCCCCTTTGACCGCCAGGACCGGCATCAGCGTGCAGCCGGCCCCCGCCGCCACCATGTGGCGCAGCGTCTCCAGCCCGGTGGCGTGGACGCCGCCGCCCCGCGCGCTGAGACCGCAGGCGGCCAGCGCCTGATCGCGCAGGCAGTGCCCCTCCTCCAGCAACAGAAGCTCCGCCGGGTCGAGGTCGTTCAGCGACAGGCCGGGCGCGGCACAGAGGCGGTGGCCGGCGGGATGGGCCAGTAGGAAGGGTTCGAAGAACAGCGGTTCGGCCGTCAGCCCGTCGCCCTCCGCCGGCAGGGCCAGCAGCACGGCGTCGAGCCGGCCGTCGCGCAGTTCCTCCAGCAAACTGTCGGTGCGGCCTTCCGACAGGATCAGGGTCAGGTCGGGCCAGGTCGAGCGCAGCGCCGGCAGGATGTGGGGAAACAGATAGGGGCCGAGCGTGTGGATCGCCGCCAGCCGCAACCGGCCGGTCAGCGCCCCGTCCGATCCGTCGGCCAGCGCCAGCAGCCGCCGCGCCTCCTCCAGCACCGTGCGGGCCTGGGCGACGATGGCCTCGCCGCGCTGGGTCAGCAGCACCCTGCGGCTGGTCCGCTCGAACAGCGACAGGCCGAGGGCTTCCTCCAGCTTGCGGATCTGGGCGCTCAGCGACGGCTGGCTGACGGCGCAGCGTTCGGCGGCGCGGCCGAAATGGCGCAGCTCGGCGACGGCGACGACATATTCCAGGTCACGCAGGGACAAGCCGGACAGATTCATAGGTGAAGCCTATTGGTGCATTTCCTTCTATGTCTTGGATATATCGTTCAAGACGCTGGATAACCAGGGGAGAGACAATGATGGCGCACAGACAGCGGCGCCGCATCGCGCCACACCGCCCCTGGAGAGGACGACCCCGATGAGCACCCTGACCACCAGCTTCGGCCAGCCCGTTCCCGACAACCAGAATTCGCTGAGCGCCGGGCCGCGCGGTCCGCTGCTGCTGCAGGATTTCCACCTGATCGAGAAGCTGGCCCATTTCAACCGTGAACGCATTCCGGAGCGCGTGGTCCATGCCAAGGGCGCCGGCGCCTACGGCACCTTCCGCGTCACCCGCGACGTGACGCAATGGACCAAGGCCGCCTTCCTGTCTTCGGTCGGCAAGGAGACCGGGGTCTTCCTGCGCTTCTCCACCGTCGGCGGCGAGAAGGGTTCCGCCGATGCCGAGCGCGACCCGCGCGGCTTCGCGGTGAAGTTCTATACGGAAGAGGGCAACTACGATCTGGTCGGCAACAACACGCCGGTCTTCTTCCTGCGCGATCCGTTGAAGTTCCCCGACTTCATCCACACCCAGAAGCGCAACCCGGCCACCAACCTGAAGGATCCCATTGCGATGTGGGACTTCTTCTCGCTGTCGCCGGAGACGATGCACCAGCTGACCATCCTGTTCAGCGACCGCGGCACGCCGCGCAGCCATCGCCACATGGACGGCTTCGGCAGCCACACCTTCTCGTGGATCAACGCGGCGAACGAGCGCTTCTGGGTCAAGTACCACTTCAAGACCCGCCAGGGCATCGAGAACTTCACCGCCGAGCAGGCGACGTCGATGGGCGGCATCGACCCCGACCACGCCACCCGCGACCTCTACGCCTCGATCGAGGACGGCGACTTCCCGGCCTGGACCGTCTCGGTGCAGATCATGCCGGAGGCCGAGGCCGACGCCTACCGCATCAACCCGTTCGACCTGACCAAGGTGTGGCCGCATGCCGACTATCCGCTGATCGAGATCGGCGAGCTGGTGCTGAACCGCAACCCGGAGAATTTCTTCGCGGAGACCGAACAGGCCGCCTTCAGCCCGGCCAGCGTGGTGCCCGGCATTTCCTTCAGCCCGGACAAGATGCTGCAGGGCCGGCTGTTCGCCTATGCCGACGCCCACCGCTACCGTCTGGGGGGCAACTATGCGCAGATCCCCGTCAACAAGCCGCAGGGTTGCCCGGTGCACAATTACCAGCGCGACGGCGCGATGCGGGTCGACGGCAACGGCGGCGGCCGGCCGAACTACGAGCCGAACAGCTTCGGCGGCCCGGCCCAGACCGGGGTCGCCAGCGAGCCGCCGCTGCGCATCAGCGGCGACGCCGCCACCTACGACCACCGCGAAGGCAACGACGACTATGCCCAGGCCGGCGCTCTGTTCCGGCTGATCGGCGTCGAGGCTCAGGACCGGCTGATGGACAACATCGCCGGCAGCCTGGGCAAGGCCCCGCTGTTCATCCAGCAGCGCCAGTTGAAGCACTTCCTGGCCGCCGACCCGGCCTATGGCGAGGGCGTCGCCAAGCGGCTGGGCCTGACCGTGGCGCAGGCCGCGGAGTGAGGTGAGTTTTCCGGTCCTTCCGCTGGGTTGCGGAGGGGCCGGCTTCGAGATGCCGCGCCCATCCCCCTGGGCGTCGGCATGCTTGCCGGCATCCAGCCGCGCATTTCCCCGACTGACTTGCGGCCCTCTTCCCGGCGACGGGGGGAGGGCTTTTCTTTAAGCTCTATACTCAGATAGAGTGGATTAGAATTTAGTATCTCTCGCGACTGAACTGATAGCTTCATGAGCACGTTCGTTTTGCACAAGTGTTTGTATCTTATTTCTCAATAGCTCTATATTTCTTAAGCTTCTAAGCGATCCGCTTGGAACCTGAAAACGGCCAACCGCAATGGCTTCTAGCTGGACTCGCGTCGCCTTTTCGTCGGCAAGAACTTGCTCGATAACATCCAATGTCATTGTTGCCGCTTTAGAAATGGCATCCGCTTTGCTGAACTTAACTGCATCTCGGTATTGCCGGCCACCGACAACGCGTAAGATCTGAGCCTCGGACATTCCATTGAGATGCTGTATGAGCATGCTAAAAGTGTCTCTCAGACCTTGGTCAGCATGGGCCTCAGCCAGAATCTTGCGCTGAAGGTCAAGCATTCTGACAACGGCCCTAAAATTAGCAATTGCTTTCTGTTCGTCTTTCATAGCGCATCAATACGGTTTTTCAGTTCGGTACATATGTTGGTCATCATGTTCTTGACCTGTCTCTTTGCATTACTCCCCCAATAGTTCCACACAGGCATTCCAGCGTTCATCGCTTCAGGAACACCAATGTAGTGCTTGCCAACTGTTCCTAGTACAGCGCCCTTCCACTGGCGATGTAATGCGGCAAGCTGCTCAGTATGAATATTAGTCATACCGGATGCGGCATTCCCTGCTGACTTTACCAGCGATGGTACAATCGCAGCAAGCTTAGTAACTGGAACATAAGCCTTAGGAGTAATGTTTTCAGGCACACGCGCAGACTGTCGAAGATATTCTAATTTTTCATCAATCTTCGTGCGCACGAGAGAAGTAAAATGCGTAACTCCACGACTTGACAATTCATCAGGAATTACTGGAATAATGTAACCGTGACTGCAGGCTAAAGCATTTTGGCTAACAATTTTTGTAGCTGGAGGGCAGTCAAAAATTATATAATCATATTTTTCACCTGCACGAATAGAGTCCAACCATGTTGCCAATAAAGTCCGTTTATCCCAGTCTGATAGCGTGGGATTACTAAAGAAAGTCGAAGCTAGGTCAATTTCTGTATCATCTAGCTCGAACTGCGCAGGAGCCAAATGGAGACTTGGATAAAGGTTGATAGCGGGTCCTCTTTGCATAGGACTCTTGCACACGATCTCTTCTCCAGGCATATGAACGTGCCTGTTGGAGTACGATTCAAATACGCGGTTGATAGTTTTTCCTTCTCCAACCAAACCTTGCCAAGCTTTTGATTTTAGAACAACGAGAGACAAGCTAGACTGATGATCAATATCAACTAGCAAAACTTTAGCAGATCGAGCAAGAAAGCAAGCCAGATGAAAGGACAACGTGGTCTTACTAACGCCGCCTTTAAAGTTAATAACAGAAACGACTTTCATTATTAACGCTCTCCTAATTTGAGATATTATTTTGCCATTATTCTTACGACGCCCTGCGAAGGGCGGCGTTTTCCAAAGAATCGATCGCAGCAGGCAGATCACCTCCAATCATTTACATTGCCGCCTTATGTTGGGCTATTTTAATCAGGATACGTCTCGCGCGCTAGTGCGATCAACGCTCGCTGCCACAAGGCAGGCAATCATCCCCACCCGAATGGTGTGGTCTCCGCATGGGGGCAGACAAATCCTGTCGAGCCGTCCTAAAGTCCGCCTTCAGCGCGACAGCATTGATGACGGAATGGGACGGGACCGCGACACCGAAAAATCCAGCAGCGAACGATCCACCAGCGCGCTGACCGGCAAGGGGCTGGATACCCTGCTGGCGGCGGCGGAGACGCTGCCGCATGCGCCGGAGGATGCGTGGCGGCTCGACCTGCTGCGGGTGGCGCTGCGCATCGCCCGCTCCACCGAGGATCTGGCCGACCTGGAACGCGCCAACCTCGCCTTCAAGGCGTTGCCGCACCGGCTGCGCAACCCGCTGGTCGACCGCGCCGCCATGCTGGCCCGGCGCGAGGCGGAACGCGCCCAGATGGCCGAGGAACCGGAGGAGGAACCGAAAGCCGGCGGCCTGCTGGGCGGGCTGTTCGGGCGCGGCGGCAGCCGGCCGAGCCGCAAGACCGCCAAGGAACGGCTGATGCGCGAACTCACCACCCGCCGCGACCCGGATGACGATCGCGAGAGCTGATCGCCGATTTACCGAGGCCTAAAACCCAGGCAAGGGAAATCCCGGCATAGGCTGTGCCGGACGGCAGATACCCGGACGGCCGCTTGTCCGTCCGAAGGACTGAAAGCCCCCTCCCCTCCCGCGTTCTCCGGCCGCGTCGAAGGTCACAGCTGGGACGGTTTACGGCGGGCCGGGAATGTGCAAAGGTCGGTACCTCCAAATCGGGCTTATCCAAACGATTGAACTGAACGATGACCGGGGGTTCCGTGCGTCGCCTGAAGCCGTTGCTGACCTGCGCCGCCTTGACTGCCCTGCTGAGCGCCTGCGCCAGCGGCGGGGGCACACATCGCGTCGCCTCGCCGGAGGAAATCGACGCGCATGTCGCGGAAGCCTCCAAGCGCTTCGACATGCCGGAGCTGTGGATACGCGAGGTCATCCGCCAGGAAAGCGGCGGGCGCACCACCGTCAACGGCAAGCCCATCGTCAGCAAGGCCGGCGCCATGGGGCTGATGCAGGTGATGCCGGCGACCTATGAAGAAATGCGGCGCAAGCACAATCTGGGCTCCGACCCCTTCGATCCGCATGACAACATCATCGCCGGCACCGCCTATCTGCGCGAGATGTACAACCTGTTCGGCGCGCCGGGCTTCCTTGGCGCCTACAACTGCGGTCCCGGCTGTTACGGCGACTATCTGGCCGGCAAGCGCGGCCTGCCGGGCGAGACGCGCCGCTACATCGCATCTGTCGGGCCGCGGCTGAACCGCACCCCGGCGCCCAACGGCGCCGACATCGTGCTGGTCAGCGCGCCGTCGTCCGATTCGCCGCCGGATTACGGTTCGCCCTATGCCCGGCCGTCATCCTCCTATTCGGCCCCGGTCAACCCGGCGCCTTCCTACACCCCTCCCGCCAGCAGCCGCCCGGTGGCGAGCCGGCCGCCGATCGCCGTGGCCGCCCTGCCCTCTCCTACGCCCACGCCGGCACCGGCACCGGCGGTGCGGGTGGTGGCGCCCGATACCTCGACTCCGGATGCTCCGGCGCCGCGTCCGGTGGCGACGATGAGCGGGGCGGCGACCGCCGGCGGCGGGGTGTGGACGGTGCAGCTCGGCGCCTTCCGCTCTCCCGACGACAGCCAGCGCGTGATCGACCGCGCCCGCAACTCCATGCCGGTGCTGACGCGCTCGCAACGGATCGTCCAGGCGGTGGACACCCAGACCGGGCCGCTCTACCGCGCCCGCCTGTCCGGCCTGTCGCAGCAGGATGCGGCCAGCGCCTGCAGCGGGCTGGTCAACATCGGCATGGCCTGTTTCGTGGTGGCGCCGGGGGCCTGAGCGCTCGTCGCGGCATCACTCGCCGAAGGATGACGCCCATCGGTTGGATCGCCTTCGGTTGGTTTGCCGCCGGGCCGGCGGCGGCGCTATGCTGACGGCCGGTCGGCAATTCGGAGCGGCGGGACATGCGGCGGGAGAGGGGTTTGGACGAGACGGTCCGGCGCTTCCTGGACCGCAGCCTCAGCGTCAATGTCGCGACCAGCGACCATGATGGCCGTCCGCTGGTCGCGCGGGCCGTGGCGGCGCGGGTGTCGCCGGGCGGCAAGCGGTTGACCGTGCTGATCGACGGGCGTGCCAACGCCGCGCTGGTCGCCGCCATTGCCGGGACCGGGCGGCTGGCCGTGGTCTTCACCGAACCCAGCACCCACCGGTCCATTCAGATCAAGGACGACAACGCTTCGGTGGCGGCACCAACCGTCGAAGAGTCGGCGCTGCCCGGCCCCTACATCGACGGCTTCATCGCCGAGCTGGCCGGGATGGGATTCACCGAAGCCTTCGTCCGGGCGGTGATGGAGTTCGATCCGGCCGATCTGGTTGCTCTGCATCTGGCTCCTGCCGACGTCTTCGACCAGACGCCGGGGCCGAAGGCCGGCGAGCGGATCCCGGCATGAGCGGCCCGCTGCCCCGCCCCCTGCCCCACGACGCTCTTACCCTGGATGCCATCCGGACCTGTCTGGAGGGCGTGATCCCCGGCACCATCGCCACGGCGGACGCCGAGGGAACGCCGAACGTGTCGCAGCTGTCGCAGGTCCATTACGTCGATCCCGGCCACATCGCCCTGTCCTATCAGTTCTTCAACAAGACGCGCGCCAACATCCTGGCCAATCCGGACGCGCAGTTGGAGGTGATAGACCCGGCAACCGGGGCGCAGTACCGGCTGCGGCTGGCCTATCTGCGCACCGAGACGGACGGGCCGCTGTTCGAGAGCATGAAGGCGAAACTGTCGGGTATCGCCTCCCATGTCGGGATGGCGGAGGTGTTCCGCTTGCGCGGCGCCGACCTGTTCCGGGTGGTGGCGATCGAGGCGGTGCCGGGCGGCTGTCCCCTGCCCGCTCCGGTCCGGCCGCGCAGCCTGCTGTCGGCGGTCCGGCGCGCCTGCGAGGGGTTGCGCGGCGCCGCCGACCTGTCCGACCTGCTCGACCGCGCCATCGCCGCCTTGCGCAACCTGTTCGGAGTGGAGCATGCGCTGATCCTGCTGCCCGACGCCGCCAGCGGCCGGCTGTTCACCGTCGCGGCGCTGGGCTATGAGGCGGCAGGGCGCGGCAGCGGCATCGGCTGGGAGGTGGCGCCCGGCGACGGTGTGATCGGCATGGCGGCGCGCGAGCGGGTGCCGATCCGCATCACCCACATGACCACCGACGTCGCCTACAGCATGGCGATGCGGGAAGGGACCGCGGCGGCCGTCGCGCGCGAGATCCCCTTCCCCGGACTGGACCGGCCGCACAGCCAGCTGGCGGTGCCGATCCTGGCGCACTACCTGACGCATCCCGGGGCGTGCGGCGAACTGGCCGGCGTGCTGTTCGTGGAAAGCGCCCAGGAGATGCGCTTCACCTATGACGACGAGGATGCGTTGGCGACGCTGGCCGCACAGCTGGGTGCGCTGATGCGCGGCCTGCCGCCCGCCCATGGCGCGGAGACCGAAGAGGCGCCGACACCGGCCGTCACGCCACCCGCCATCGGCGACCCGATCACCGTGCGCCATTACGCCAGCGACGACAGCGTCTTCCTCGACCATGATTACCTGATCAAGGGGGTGGCCGGCGCCATCCTGTGGAAGCTGGTGCGCGACCACACCGCGCTGGGCCGCACCGACTTCACCAACCGCGAACTGCGGCTGGCGCCCGACATCCCGCTGCCCGACCTCGCCGAGAATCTGGAAGCGCGGCTGATCCTGCTGCAGCGCCGGCTGGCCGACCGTTGCGGCTGCCTGCGCATCGAGAAGACCGGCAGGGGCCGTTTCCGCCTTGTGGTGGAAAAGCCCCTGCGGCTGGAGGAGATGAGCTGAGGGGGCCGGGAGAGGCGGATTAGCCCGCGGTGACGCGGCGGCAGCGGCGCTTCATCAGGGCCACCGCCTCTTCCGCCCGCTCGCCGGTCAGGTCGAAGCTGCGCTCGTCCATCAGCACGCCGTCGGAGTTGTAGGCGCGCACCTGCAGTCCCTCCGCCGTCTGCTCGGCCGTCACGTCGAGGACGCCGTCGCCGGTCTCGTTGCCGGCGATGTCGAGGAAGTCGTTGACCTCGTCGAAGCTGGCCACGACGTCGTCCGGCCAGACGCCCTCGGCGGTGAAGTCCAGCAGGTCGTTCAGCCCGCCGACCGGCTCGCAGCGCTTCACCCGCGGGTCGGCGGTGGCGACCGCCTCGGCGAACGCGGCCATCGACTGGCGGATGCGCTCCTGCTCGATGGGGTCGATCTCCAGCTCCTCGCCCTCGCCGGAGAATCCGAGGTTCAGCGGGTCGGGCATCGCCTCGCCGTCCTGCTCGGCATCCTCCTCGATCACCAGACCGACGACGCCGACGAGGCGGGTGCCGATGTCGTCGGGGGCGGCGACCAGATCCTGCTCGCGCACGAAGGCTTCCGCCGCCTCGGGCGAGTCGATCAGGCGGCGCAGCAGGGTCCGGCGGTCGGCGGCCTCGAGATAGGACAGCGGTTCCGGATCGAGCCACAGCGGCAGTAGCCGCATGTCGGCCGCCTTTTCCAGCAGCCCGGCCGAATCGAGCGCGCGTTCGATGGCATCGACCGACGGCGGCTCGTCCAGCCGGCCCTCGACCTCCAGCGCCACCCAGAACAGGGTCGACAGGGTCGGGTCGCCATGCTCGTCGGTGCTCTGCGCCGTTTCGGAGAATGCCTCGACCTCGTCCATGAAGTCGTAGCCTTCCTCCTCGCGCAGCTTGCCCAGCGCGGCTTCGATCACGCCCTGGCGGTTGCCGTCCAGAACCTCGTCCAGCAGGGCGCCGAAGCGTTCGTCGTTGTTGCGCCACAGCCGGACCAGCCGGTCGGCCGGCGTCCCGCTGAACTGGCCGCCCTTGCCGTTGACTCCGTCCTTCTTCGCCATGATGCGCCCGTTCCTTTCTGAAATCGCCCGTTCGGTCGGCGTGACCATAGGAGCGCCACGCCGTCCTGTCGACCGCGATATGGTGACGCTTTACCCGACGGATGGTGGTGCCCGGCTGCGGCGGCGACAGCGACGATTGGCCCCTTCCACCCGGACGGGAATGGCGTAGGATTCGGATATCCTCCATTCGGGTGATCCGCCATGGCCGAACGTCCGGTTTTTCCCAAAGATTTCCTGTGGGGCGCCTCAACCTCGGCCTATCAGATCGAGGGCGGGGCCGAGGCGGACGGGCGGGCGCCCAGCATCTGGGATAATTTCTGCAAGCTGAAGGGCCGGGTTGACAATGGCGAGAGCGGCGACGTCGCCTGCGACCATTACCACCTGATGCCGCAGGATGTGGACCTGATGGCGGATCTGGGCTTGCAGGCCTACCGCTTCTCCGTCTCCTGGCCGCGGGTGCTGCCGCGCGGGCGGGGGGCGCCGAACGAAAAGGGGCTGGATTTCTACGACCGGCTGATCGACCGGCTGCTGGAGAAGGGGATCGAACCCTGGCTCTGCCTCTATCACTGGGACCTGCCGCAGGCCTTGCAGGATCTGGGCGGCTGGGGCACCCGCGACAGCATCGGCTGGTTCGCCGACTATGCCGCGCTGTGCGCCCGGCGCTATGGCGACCGGGTGAAGCGCTGGGCCACCTTCAACGAGTTCTCGGTCTTCACCCTGTTCGGCTGGGCCTTCGGTTGGGGGGCGCCCAGCATCGCCGACCGCGCCACCCACCTGAAGGTGATCCACCACGTCAACCTCGCCCATGGCGCCGGGGTGGATGTGCTGCGGGCGCTGGTGCCGGGGGCCTCCATCGGCGCGGTGCACAGCGTGCAGCCGATGCGGCCCGAGACCGACAAGCCGGAGGATGTCGAGGCCGCGGCCCTGTTCGACGAGCATTGGAACCGCGCCTTCCCCGACGCGCAGCTGCTGGCCCGCTATCCGCGCCGCATCGCCGAGGCCATAGAGCCGTACGTGCAGCCCGGCGACATGGCGCGCATCGCCCGGCCGGTGGACTGGTTCGGGCTGAACCATTATGCGCCGGTCTATGGCCGCAAGGACGACAGCCTGATCTGGGGCTTCGGCTTCGGGTCGCCGCCGCCGGGGATGAAGCGGACGGCGATCGACTGGCCCTATGACCCCGGCTGTTTCCGCGAGACGCTTGTCGACCTGACCCGCCGCTATCGCCTGCCGATCTATGTGACGGAGAACGGCTATGGCACCAAGGCGGCCGAGACGCCCGACGCCGAGGGCCGTGTGGTCGATGCGGAGCGGCTGGCCTACCTCCAGGCCTACATCGCGGCGATGGCGGAGGCGAAGGGGCTGGGGGCCGACGTGCGTGGCTATTTCGTCTGGTCGCTGCTGGACAATTTCGAATGGGGCGGCGGCTATGGCACGCGGTTCGGCATCGTCCGGGTGGATTTCGAAACCCAGGCGCGGATCCCGAAGGAGTCCGCGCGCTGGTATTCCGACCTGATCCGGGGGGCGTGAGGAAAATGCCCTCTCCCGCCCCGGGAGAGGGAGGGGACCCACGAAGTGGGGAGGGTGAGGGTTAGGTCAAGAATCAAGGAGCGCATGGTTTCTTGCGCCACCCCTCACCCTTCCCATGCTCCGCATGGGCCCCTTCCCTCTCCCGGGACGGGAGAGGGAGATTCTCTGCCCGCTTACTTCAGGAACGGCAGGTTCAGCCCCTGCTCCTTGGCGCACTCGATGGCGATGTCATAGCCGGCGTCGGCGTGGCGCATCACGCCGGTGGCGGGGTCGTTCCACAGCACGCGCTCGATCCGCTTGGCCGCCGCGTCGGTGCCGTCGCAGACGATGACCATGCCGGAATGCTGGGAGAAGCCCATGCCGACACCGCCGCCATGGTGCAGGCTGACCCAGGTCGCGCCGCTGGCGGTGTTCAGCAGCGCATTCAGCAACGGCCAGTCCGACACGGCGTCGGTGCCGTCCTTCATCGCCTCGGTCTCGCGGTTCGGGCTGGCGACCGATCCGCTGTCGAGATGGTCGCGGCCGATGACGATGGGCGCCTTCAGTTCGCCCGACTTCACCATCTCGTTGAAGGCGAGACCCAGGCGGTGGCGCTGCCCCAGCCCGACCCAGCAGATGCGCGCCGGCAGGCCCTGGAACTGGATGCGCTTGGCCGCCATGTCGAGCCAGTTGTGCAGGTGCGGATCGTCGGGGATCAGCTCCTTCACCTTGGCGTCGGTCTTGCGGATGTCCTCCGGATCGCCGGACAATGCTGCCCAGCGGAAGGGACCGATGCCGCGGCAGAACAGCGGACGGATATAGGCGGGGACGAAGCCGGGGAAGTCGAAGGCGTTCTCCAGCCCCTCCTCCTTCGCCATCTGCCGGATGTTGTTGCCATAATCAACGGTCGGGATGCCCATGCCGTGGAAGGCCAGCATCGCCTCCACCTGCACCCGCATCGACTTGCGGGCGGCTGCGGCCACCGCGGCGGGCTGGCTTTCGCGGGCGCTCTCCCACTCCTCCAGCGTCCAGCCCTGCGGCAGATAGCCGTTCACCGGATCATGGGCGGATGTCTGGTCGGTGACGATGTGCGGCCGGGCCTTGATGTCGGTGCCGGCGCGGCGCGCCAGCTCGGGGAAGACGTCGGCGGCGTTGCCGAGCAAGCCGACCGAGATCGCCTCGCCCTTCGCGCAGGCCTCGTTGATCCAGGCCAGCGCCTCGTCGAGGTCGGCGGTGTGGCGGTCGAGATAACCGGTGCGGATGCGCATCTCGATGCTGCTGGGGCGGCATTCGACCGCCAGCATGCAGGCGCCGGCCATGGTGGCGGCCAGCGGCTGCGCTCCGCCCATGCCGCCCAGGCCGCCGGTCAGGATCCATTTGCCCTTCAGGTCGCCGTTGTAATGCTGGCGTCCGGCCTCGACGAAGGTCTCGTAGGTGCCCTGGACGATGCCCTGGCTGCCGATGTAGATCCAGGACCCGGCGGTCATCTGGCCGTACATCGCCAGACCCTTGCGGTCCAGCTCGTTGAAATGTTCCCAGGTCGCCCAGCGCGGCACGAGGTTGGAGTTGGCGATCAGCACGCGCGGCGCGTCGGCATGGGTGCGGAAGACGCCGACCGGCTTGCCCGACTGGACCAGCAGGGTCTCGTCGTCGTTCAGCGTCTTCAGCGCCGAGACGATGCGGTCGAAGCTTTCCCAATCGCGGGCGGCGCGGCCGATGCCGCCATAGACGACCAACTCCTGCGGCCGTTCGGCGACGTCGGGGTCGAGGTTGTTCATCAGCATGCGCATCGGCGCCTCGGCGAGCCAGCTCTTGCAGCTCAGTTCGGGGCCGTGCGGGGCACGGATGACGCGCTGGTTGTCGAGGCGGGATGACATGGGGTGGTGGCTCCTGGTGGGAGGGGGATGCGTGTTGTGCTGACTCTTGCCCCCACCCCAACCCTCCCCCGCTGGGCGGGGGAGGGAGTTGGCGCTTGTGCGGAAGGGTGGCGGCAGTCCCTCCCCCGCCCAGCGGGGGAGGTTAGGTGGGGGTCTAACGTTGCTAAGGCGGCGGCAGCTGGAACCGTGCCCCCAGCCGGTAGCGGCTGCCGGGATGGACGAGCATCGCCACTGTCACCACCCGTCCCCCGACCCAGGTGCGGCGGGTGACGCGCAGGCAGGGTTCGGTGACGGGAATGTCGAGCAGGCGGGCGATCTCCGCCGTCGGCGATACCGCTTCGATGACGTGCTCGACCTGCGGCGAAGACTCCAGCCGGATCAGATACTCGCCCGGCGTCTGGCGGGTGAAGTCCTGGTCCAGATAGTCGGGCGCGACCGACGGGTTGACCCAGCGTTCCTCCAACTGGACCGGAACGTCGCTCTCGCTGTGGACGACGACGGAATGGAACAGCTTCGCCCCCACCGGCAGGTTGAAGCGGCGGGCCAGACCGGTATCGGCGGTAACCGCGAGCAATTGCTCCACCCGGCAGGAATGGACGTTGCCGCGCTCGGCGATCTCGTCGGCGATGCTGCGCAGTTCCACCACGTCGGTGCTGGGCGGCCGTTCGGCGACGAAGGTGCCCAACCCCTGCACGCGGGTCAGCAGCCCCTCGTCGGTCAGGTCGCGCAGCGCGCGGTGCACCGTCATGCGGCTGACCGAGAATTCCTCCAGCAGCTTGTGCTCCGACGGGATCTGGAAACCTTCGGGCCAGTCGCCGGAGCTGATCCGGCGGCGGATGGCCTCCTTGATCTGGGCATAGCGCGGCTGTGCGGTGGAGATGACGTCGCTCATGCGGCCTCCACATGCGGTTTGCGGACCACCCCGCCATTGACCACCGCCATGCAGGGGTTGAGGCCGATGGCGTAGGCCAGCTCCGCCGGATGTTCGATGCGCCACACCGCCAGATCGGCGCGCTTGGCCCGAGCAATCACGCCGCGGTCGGTCAGGCCGAGCGCCTTCGCCGCATGGCGGGTGATGCCGGCCAGCGCCTCCGCCGGGGTCAGGCGGAAGAAGGTGCAGCCCATCGACAGCATCAGCAACAGCGAGGTGACCGGAGAGGTGCCGGGGTTGTTGTCGGTGGACAACGCCATCGGCACGCCATGGCGGCGCAGCAGGTCGATCGGCGGCAGCTTGGTTTCGCGCAACGCATAGAAGGCGCCGGGCAGCAACACCGCAACCGTACCGGCTTGCGCCATCGCGACGACGCCCTCCTCGTCCAGATGCTCGATATGGTCGGCCGACAACCCGCCGAACTCCGCCACCAGCCGGGCGCCGCCGAGGTTGCTCAGCTGCTCGGCATGCAGCTTCACCGGCAGGCCGAGCAGCTTCGCCGTCTCGAACACCCGGCGGGTCTGGGCGACCGAGAAGCCGATCCCCTCGCAGAAGGCGTCCACCGCATCGGCAAGGCCCGCTTCGGCGATGGCCGGCAGGGTCTCGGTGCAGATGCGGTCGATGTAGCCGTCGGCATTCCCCTTGAACTCCGGCGGCAGGGCGTGGGCACCGAGATAGGTCGTCCGCACCTCCACCGGGCGCACCTGTGCCAGCCGTCGGGCGACGCACAGCATGCGGGTTTCGGTTTCGGTGTCGAGGCCATAGCCGGACTTCACCTCCACCGTCGTCACGCCCTCGGCCAGCAGGCTGTCCAGCCGCGGCAGGCTGGCTGCCAGAAGCTGGTCCTCGCTGGCGGCGCGGGTGGCGGTGACGGTGGACAGGATGCCGCCCCCGGCCCGCGCGATCTCCTCATAGGTGGCGCCGTTCAGCCGCATCTCGAACTCGCGGGCGCGGTTGCCGCCATAGACGAGGTGGGTGTGGCAGTCGATCAGGCCGGGGGTCATCCAGCCGCCCTGCCCCGAATGCACCTCGGTCGCCAACGCGTCCGGCGCATCGGTCAAGTCGGCGCGGCGGCCGACGAAGGCGATGCGGCCGTCCTTGATGCCCACCGCCGCGTCGGCGACGGCGCCGTAACCGTCCGCCTCGCTCATGGTGGCAACGGACAGGTCGATCCACAGGGAATCCCACGGCGCGCTGGTCGGCATCGGTTCGGCTCCTTCCTACAAGTTCGTGCAGCAACCCTCTTGGCAGCCGGTTGCCTATACTTGTATAGTGTTGTCTATAATAGCGAGGGCGCCCTCATGAGCAACCTGTTTTTTGCCTCGGCGCTGCTGCCGGACGGCTGGGCGGAGGATGTGCTGGTCACGACGGACGGGCACGGCCGGATCGTCTCGGCGACGCCCGGTGCCGCCTGCCCGGCCGGTGCGGAGCGCTTCGCCGGGGCGGCGGTCGCCGGCATCGCCAACCTGCATTCCCATGCCCACCAGCGCGCCATCGCCGGGATGGGCGAAAGCTCCGGCGAGGGCTCCGACAGCTTCTGGAGCTGGCGCGAGGTGATGTACCGCGCGCTGGACCGCATGGAGCCGGAGGATTTCGAGGCGGTCGCCGCCCAGCTTTATGTGGAGACGCTGAAGGCCGGCTTCACCGCCATCGCCGAATTCCATTACCTGCATCATGACCGCGACGGCAGCGCCTACGCCGACCCGGCGGAAATGAGCCACCGCGCCGTCGCCGCCGCCCGCAGCGCCGGGCTGCCGATCACGCTGCTGCCGGTGCTCTACAACGCGTCGGGCTTCGGCGGCACGCCGCCGACCGCCGGACAGCGCCGCTTCATCCATGACGGGGCAGGGTTCGACCGGCTGACCACGGCCCTGCGCAGCGCCTATGGCGGGTCCGAAGACGTGCAGCTGGGCATCGCCCCGCATTCGCTGCGTGCCGTGCCGGACGGGTTGCTGGCCGAGACCGTCGCCGCCAACCCGCAAGGCCCGATCCACATCCACATCGCCGAGCAGCGCCGGGAGGTCGAGGACTGCCTCGCCTTCCGCAGCCGCCGCCCGGTGGAGCATCTGCTCGACACCCAGCCGGTCGATGGCCGCTGGTGCCTGATCCACGCCACCCACATGACCGGGGCGGAGGTCGCTGGCGTCGCCGCCAGCGGCGCGGTCACCGGCCTGTGCCTGACCACGGAGGCCAATCTGGGCGACGGCTTCTTCGCCGCCGAATCCTACATGGCGCAGGGCGGACGCTGGGGCATCGGCTCCGACAGCCACATCTCCGTCAGCCCGGTGGAGGAACTGCGCTGGCTGGAGTACGGCGCGCGGCTGACCAGCGAACGGCGCACCGTGCTGGCCGGCGGCCCCCGCCGCTCCACCGCGCGCCGGCTTGTGGAGGACGCCCAGGCCGGCGGCGCGCAGGCCACCGGATTCGAGGCCGGACGCATCGCCGCCGGACTGCGAGCCGACATCGTCGTGCTCGACACCGACCACCCGCTGCTGGCGGCGCGCAAGGGCGATGCGCTGCTGGACGGCTGGATTTTCGCCGGCAACACCTCCCTCGTGCGTGACGTGGTGATCGCCGGACGCGCAA
The DNA here is from genome assembly GCF_008365135.1 of Azospirillum sp. Sh1. NCBI lineage: Bacteria > Pseudomonadati > Pseudomonadota > Alphaproteobacteria > Rhodospirillales > Azospirillaceae > Azospirillum > Azospirillum sp. Sh1. The sequence continues at coordinate 82,321 of NZ_VTTK01000021.1, forward strand.
TCGTCCGCGACCGCCGCCATCCGCGCGAGGAGGAAATCGCCGACCGCTTCAAAAAGACACTTGGGAGACTTCTGGGATGAGCGAGAGCATCACTCTGGTTCCGGGCGCGCTGTCGCTCGACACGCTGCGCAGCATCTATCGCGGCCGTCCGGCCCTGACGCTCGACCCGGCGGCCTATCCGCGGATGGAGCGCTCCCGCGCCCTGATCGACCGGATCGCCGGCGGCGACGAGGCGGTCTATGGCGTCAACACCGGCTTCGGCAAGCTGGCGCACACCCACATCGCCGCGTCGGATCTGGAGACGCTCCAGCGCAACCTGATCCTGTCGCACGCCACCGGCGTCGGCGCCCCGCTGGCCGACGGCGTCGTCCGCCTGATCCTGGTCATAAAGGCGGTCAGCCTCGCCGTCGGCGCGTCCGGCGTGCGGCCGGCGCTGGTCGATGCGCTGCTGAAGCTCTATGAGGCCGACGTGCTGCCGGTGGTGCCGGGCAAGGGCTCCGTCGGCGCGTCGGGCGATCTGGCGCCGCTGGCCCATCTCTGCGGCGTGCTGCTCGGCATCGGCCATGTCCGCGTCAACGGCGAGACGCTGCCGGCGGAAGAGGGTCTGCGCATCGCCGGACTGCCGGTCTTCGACCTGAAGGCCAAGGAAGGGCTGGCGCTGATCAACGGCACCCAGGTGTCGACCGGTCTGGCGCTCGCCGGGCTGTTCGAGATCGAGCGCACCTTCAAGGCGGCGCTGGTCGCCGGTGCCCTGTCGGTGGAGGCGGTCAAGGGCAGCCACCGTCCGTTCGATGCCCGCATCAGCGCGCTGCGCGGCCAGCCCGGCCAGATCGCCGTCGCCGCCGCCTTCCGCGAGGTGCTGGCCGGCAGCGAGTTGAACGCCAGCCACCAGGGGCCCGACTGCCATCGGGTGCAGGACCCCTACAGCCTGCGCTGCCAGCCGCAGGTGATGGGCGCGGTTCTGGACCAGATGCGGCAGGCGGCGCGCACGCTGGTGATCGAGGCCAACGGCGTCACCGACAACCCGCTGGTTCTGGTCGACACCGACGAGGTGCTGTCCGGCGGCAACTTCCATGCGGAGCCGGTGGCGATGGCCGCCGACCAGCTCGCCATCGCGGCGTCGGAGATCGGCGCACTGGCAGAACGCCGCATCGCCATGCTGATCGACACCACCATCAGCGGCCTGCCGCCCTTCCTGGTCGCCGAGCCTGGCCTGAATTCCGGCTTCATGATCGCCCATGTCACCGCCGCGGCGCTGGCGTCGGAGAACAAGTCGCTTGCCCATCCCGCCAGCGTCGACAGCCTGCCGACCTCCGCCAACCAGGAGGACCATGTCAGCATGGCGACCTTCGCGGCCCGGCGGCTGGGCGACATCGCCGGCAATGTCGCGGACATCGTCGGTATAGAGCTTTTGGCCGCGATTCAGGGTCTGGAGTTCCATCGCCCGCTGAAGACGGCCGAGCGGCTGGAGCAGGCCATCGCCACCATCCGCGCCGAGGTGCCGCGTTACGAGGTCGACCGCTATTTCGCCCCGGATCTGGCCGCCATCGGCACCCTGGTGCGCAACGGCGCGCTGGACCATCTGATGCCGGTATCCCTGGAGACCGCACAATGACCGACACCATCTTCGATCTGGTGCATGGCGACGGGCCGCTGGTCATCAGCATGCCCCATTGCGGCACCGCGCTTTCCCCCGGTCTGGCCGAGCGGCTGACGGAGGAAGCGCTGACCCTGCGCGACACCGACTGGCACATCCCGCGCCTGTACGGCTTCGCAAGCGGCCTGGGCGCGACGCTGCTCAGTGCCCGTTATTCGCGCTATGTCGTCGACCTCAACCGGGCCTCGACCGGCGAAAGCCTCTATCCCGGACAGGCCACCACAGGCCTGTGCCCGGATGTGCTGTTCGACGGCACGCCGCTCTACCGCGAGGGCCAGGCGCCCGACGCGGCGGAGGTCGCGCAGCGGGTGGAGGGATACTGGCGGCCCTATCACGATGCGCTGGCGGCTGAACTGGCGCGGGTGAAGGCGCGGCACGGCTTCGCCCTGCTCTATGACGCCCATTCGATCCGCAGCCAGGTGCCGCGGCTGTTCGAGGGGCGGCTGCCCGACCTGAATCTGGGCACGGCGCACGGCACCAGCGCCGACCCCGGCCTGATCGCCCGCGTCGTCACGGCGATGGAAAGCGCCGTCGCGGCCGAGGGGATGACCTGCGTCACCAATGGGCGCTTCGTCGGCGGCCACATCACCCGCGCTTACGGCCAACCGGGGCACGGCGTCCACGCCATCCAGATGGAACTGGCGCAGGACCGTTACATGGACGAGGAGGCGCCGCCCTTCGCCTATCGCCCCGACCGGGCTTCAAGGCTGCAGCGGGTGCTGACGGCGGTGCTGGACGCCTTCGCCGGCTGGCGGCCGGCGCAGGGCTGATCCTGTCGTGACGGCATGGGGCGGCGCCCTCAGCCAGCGCCGCGTCCAGGCGAGTGTCACCGCTCCAATTCGTCACCCGTATGTGGCGGTCTGTCCGGCACCCGGTCCAAGAATGAGCGCAGGCCCGCGCCGGTCGCGGTGCCGGCACGGGCCTTCAGAAACCCATCGGCAAGGAGGCTCAGCACCGCGAAGGAGGCGCCCTGCCGGCTCCGCAAGCCTGCGGTCAGAATGTTGGTGTCGAGGACAGCTCTCTTCATTCCGGTGATTATGGGTAGATCCCTCACGCGGGGCAATGCAGATGATATCCTATGGGATGTCCTGTTGAGAACTGAGTGTCGATCCGGCAGGCGGGGTCAGGGAACCGCCCCCGCCCGCCCTGCGTTCCTCTGCAGCGCCCATGCTGCGGCGCGGAAGGCAGAGGACCGGCGTTGAGCGACATCATTGAACACGGCGGGGAAAAGAGCGGCATCGAGAATCCGGGCGGCGGCATCGGCTATGGCGGAAACCCGGTTCCCGCCATCCTTCAGCCCACCCTGACCGCCGTCGATGCACTCGATGCGCAGGTCCACGACATCGTCACCTGCGATCCCGGCCCGGTCAGCCATGCGCTGGCGACCGCGGGCCATTACGCCATAAAGCGGCATGTGCTGATCCCCGGCTTCGCCATCGCCGGCATCGTCGGGCTGCTGACCGGTCAGCCGGATCTGCGCCGCGCCGGCAGCGTCGGCGTGGCCGGTCTGGTGGTGACGGCGACCGCCAGCCGCTCGATCAAGCGCTATGTGAAGCGTCGGCGCCCGGATGAATGCGCCCCGCGCCGCAAACCGGGATGGCGCATCAGCGCGCGGTCGCTGCCGTCCGGACATGCGGCGAGCGCCTTCGCCGCGGCGACGGCGCTCGCCACCGTCAGCCGGTCGTCGGCACAGAGCCTGATGATCTACGGAACGGCGGCGGCGCTCGCCGGCGGACGGGTGGTCCGACACCGGCATTGGGCATCCGACGTGCTGGCCGGCGCCCTGCTGGGAACGGCGCTTACGCTGGTGGCGCGGCGCCTTCTGGCGCGCTGAGCCGCTATTTCTTCGGCAGCGGCAGAGCGGCCTGTTGCGGCTTGGCCGGATCGGCGAGCCGCTTGGCGCGCTTGTTGCGGACCTCCGCCGCCTCCCCCGCCTTCAACGGCACGAAACCATCGGGACGCATGGCGTTGCCGACGATCTGCTTGAGCAGGTCAATGTTGGTGGTCTGCACCCGGCGGCCGCGGCGGACCTGATCGAGGAACTTCTGCGACGGGGTCAGCACATAGTCGATGGCGTCGATGCGCTTGCCGACCTTGGTGTATTCCTTGTCGGCGACGTCGAGGATCCCTTCTTCCACCAGCGCGTCGACGGCGGAGGTCACCACGCGCAGCGTGTCGCGGCGGCGCGACCACTCGTTCATGCCGCTGTTCTTGATGATCTCGTCGGCGCTGATCGAGATCGGCTTCGCCTCGTCGTCGGCGGTGTCGTATTCGATCGACAGGCGGTTGTAGAGCCAGCGCGACACCGGCGACTTCAGCTTCATCAGCCAGGCGTAGGAGACCGGCTTGAACTCCAGATCGCGGATCGCGGCGGAGACCAGCGGGTTGAATTCCAGATAGGTTTCCTCGACCCCGCCATCCTCATCGACCAGATCCGGGCGCGAACGGATCGCCAGCACCGGGAAGGCGGTGGATTCCAGCAGGTTCTGACCGCGGCTCTTCTTCCCCGGCTCGGCGCTGCCGCCGGTGGAGATGATGATGCGCGACCGCGCCAGGATGGTCAGGGATTCGCGGATGTCCTGGATCGACAGGGTGTGGTTGACCGCCCGCAGTTCGCGCTGAATCTCGTAGAGGCTGAAGCGCATCTGCACCTTGTCGCGGTTCTCGCCGGTCAGCGACAGGCGCGAGCGGTCCATGGCGAGACGGCGGACGACCTGCTCCACCACTTGCTCGCGCTCAGACGGGAAGATCTCGACTTCGACCAGATCCGGTCCGGCGCCGGGAGCGCGGTCGTCCCTCTTCGCGGTGCTGAGCCGGTCGATACGGGCGGGTTGGACGGTCAGGCGATAGTTGCGGCCGCGGAAGGCGAACTCGCGCCGCACCGACTTGATGAAGTTGTCCTTGGTGACCAGCTCGCCCTTGTCCTTGGCGGCCTTTTCCTTGTCGTTGTCGCGGGAGACGAAGACGAAGCGCGGCGCCAGATCGTAGAGCGCGATCAGGTGGGATTGCGAACGGTCTTCCAGCTCGAACAGGATGAGTTGCGCGGCGCTGGTCGGGGCCATCTTGGTCATGAACGTCTCCGAAGGTCGGAAGTAACCATGGCGCGCCGGACCCGCCGGTGCAACAGAACGCGGAGAAATTACCGCATCCGGGATGGAGCGACAGCCCGCGCATATGGCGCCACCCCCCGCGATGATGGAGCAACGGCCCGCGGTTATGGAGCGACAGCCCGCGATTGGCCCGTGAGAACCGTCCTGCCGGGGTACGTGACCGTGACTCCTTGAAGAATCGGGAGAATCGGCGCCGGTGGACCGGCGGGCTTGCCGGACGGAACCGCGGGCTGCCGCTCCATGGAAGGCGGACATGGATGCGAGAGGGGCCGGATTGCCCGCGATTGCCCCTATCCGCGGTCAATCGCGGGCTGTTGCTCCAGGATTGGCCGGGATCGCGGGAAGGATCGCGGGCGGGCGGCAGGGGCCAAATCGCGGGCAAAGGCTCCAGGACCGCGGCCAAAGGCATCAGGATTCCGATTCGGCAGGGAACCGCGAGCCGATGCTCCATGGTCGCGGGCAGGGGCTTTACGGTCGCGGGCTGTCGCTCACCATGTGCGGGCTGCCGCTCCATGGGTGGTCATGGAGTGCCTGCCCGCGATTCGACTCTGCAATCAACCGCTTCGAATCATCTGGACCAATCGTGACAGCCAGACATGCGGCCGTCCATGCGTCCAATCTTGCGCGGATGGCGCGGAGGAGTATCGCCACAGATGACCGAGAACAGCAAAAGCCCGAACCGCACCGGGCAAAACCGCTGGGGCCGGATCCCGGCCTGGTGGCTCGACCACCCGGACCTCGACGCCGACGGCCTCGCCGTGCTGGCGGCGCTCAGCACCTACGCCGACGAGGCGGGGGTGTGCTGGCCGTCGCAGGCAACGCTGGCGGACAAGCTGAAACGCAGCCGGCCGACCGTCAACCGGATCCTAGGCCGGCTGGAGGCGCTTGGGCTGGTCGGCATCGAACACCGCCGCTCGTCCAACGGCGGCCGGCTGAGCTGCCGGTATCGGCTGGCGCTGACCGTCGGGAACGCGGCGGACGAGAAGGCCGGCGATGGTGCAGGGGTGGACAGCCCCGCTGACTCAGCGGCGGACTCCCCCTGTTCACCGGCGAGTCACGAACAGCCTGAACCAGAACAGATTCCTGACACGCTCCACCGGCGTGCAGACGAGGGGATGGCGCCGGTGGCCGAGGCGGTTCCGCAGGACTGGACGCCGCCGACCACCGACCGCGAGTGGGCGGCGGGACGCTTCCCCGACCTCGATGTCGATGGACATGCCGAACGCTTCGTCCAGCAATGCCGGGCCCATGGTTACCGCTACCGCGATCCGGCTGCGGCATGGCGGTCGTGGCTTTTGCAGGACGCCGGGCGTATGGCGCCACAGCCCGCGGCAACGGCCGGCGGATCCGGCGGCTGTGGATTTGGCGACCGTGGATTTGGCGAACGTGGACTTGGCAACCGTGGATCGGGCAACCGTGCTGCGCGCACCGCTCCCCGCGCATCGACACCCGCCGCGGCATCCACTGCCGCCGCCAATGCGGAACAGCGCCTGTCGGCCTGGGCCAGCGTTGCGGCGCGCCTGAACGCCGGGCAATCGGCCACGCCTGCCAATCCCTGGGGGATCGCATGAGCAACCTGCACCCGTTCCCCGCAGCACCGGCCGTTCCGCCCAGCCTGCCGCTGCCCTTCGATCCGGCGATGGCCCCGGCCCTGCGCAGCCGGATGTTGCGTGGGGCGTTGCCGGAGCCGCTGCAACGGCTGCTCGACCGCGGGCAGGTCGGACGTCACAGCCGCTTCACCGAGGACGGCTTCGCCGACGTGGTGGAGGACTGGACGCCGCCCGATGGGGTGACGCCGCGCCATGCCGCGCTTGCCCGTCGGGCCCTTGCGGAGATCGACGAAACCATCCTGGCGCCGGCACCGGCCAACCATCTGCTGGGTCGCGTGCTGGCGTTGCTCAGCCATTTTCCGGCGAAGGCGACGACGCCGGAGGTGGAGCAATTGCTCGCGATGGATTGGGCGGATGATCTGGGCGAGTTCCCGGCCTGGGCGATCGATCAGGCGGCACGCCGCTGGCGGCGGACCCGCAAATGGCGTCCGAGCATCGCCGAGATCCGCACGCTGTGCGAAGAGGCCTGTGCCGCCGAACGGGCTCTGGCTGAGCGGTTGCGCGCCATCGCCATGGCCGGCGAGCGAAGCGGGGAGACGGGGGGCGGATCCGCCTCTGTGCGTCCGGTGCTGGCGTCGGCGATGCGTCGCATGCGATGATAGGCACAGGGTCTGTCTTAGGAAGCCGGTCTGTGGCAGGGGCGACACCCTGTCGGGGCGGTGAGAAGCTAAGACATGTCTTAGATTTGCGCCACGGCCCGGCTTTGATAAAAGGGGCCGACAGCCGATGGCGATAAGGGGCATGGGAATGAGCAACGACACGGGACACGTGCCGGTGAAGCGCTTGCTGGTCAATGGCCCGAAGGGCGGGATCGGCAAGACGACGCTCAGCCGCAACATCGCGGTGGCGGCGGCGCTCGACGGCTGCGCGGTGGCAACGCTGGACCTCGATCCGCAGCGCAGCCTGACCAAGTGGTTCGCCAAGCGTCCGGACGGTATGGCGTCCATCACCCATTTCGAGGCGGGCATGACGCCGACCGACATCCGGGCGGCGCTGGACGGCATCGCGGGCTTCGACCTGCTGGTCATCGACACGCCGCCGTCGATCGAGGACCATCCGGAAGAGTTCAAGCTGCTGGCGCTGTCGTCCGACCTGATCGTCGTCCCGACCGGACAGAGCGACGACGACCTGGATTCGGTGCGGCCCTGGATGCGCTTCGTCCGCCGCTATGGCAAGAACGCCGCCTTCGTCATGAACCGCGTCAAGCCGCGCACCCGCGGCTTCACCGAGGCGCAGCGCAAGCTGCTGGGCGACGGCCGGATCTGTCCGGTCGAGGTGCCGGATTACGAGGACATCCAGTTCACCGCCGGCCGCGGTCTCGGCCTGTTGGAGCTGAAGGGGGGCAAGGGGGCCGAGCATGTCGCCGGTGTCTGGGCCTTCGTCCGCCACGAACTGGAGCTGGCGCAATGAGCGGGTTCAAGCAGGTTTCCAAGGCCCAGGCCCGCCGCCACATCGCCGTGGACGAACGGATCGAACGCATGTCGGAAGCGACGGTCGACCTTGTCCGGCGCGAGGAGTTCGTCCAGGAAATCTCCACCCTCTGGCGCAGCGCACAGGAGAAGTTCCTGCTGATCGGCCGCTATCTGGTCCAGGCGCGGGCACGCCTGCCGCATGGCGAGTTCCAGGCGATGGTCGAGAACGAGCTGCCCTTCGGCTATCAGGTCGCCTACCAGCTGCGCATGGTGGCGGAGGCGGTGGACAGCGGGCGTTTGCCCGGTCCGAAGCTGCCGCCGAGCTACGCCACCGTCTACCAGCTTGCCACCCTGACCAGCGAGCAGCTGCGGTTGGCCGACCAGCGCAACCTGATCCGGCCCGACGTCACCCGGCCGGAAATCGTCCGTTTCAAGCGCGATCTGCGGAACAAGGCGATCGACCATGTCAGCCGCCGCGAGGCGCTGGAGGCGGAGCGCGACCGGCTGCGCGAGCGGCTGGCGGTGCTGGAGGCGGAACTGGCGACGCTGGCCGACGAGGACTGAGGGCAGCCGGCGATGACGGTGTGGCGTGCGATGATCCGGAACGGGGATGGGTGAGGCATGCTGGACCTGAAATCGCTGGAGATCTTCATCTGGACGATGCGGCTGGGCGGCTTCCGCCGGGCGGCGGAGCGGCTGAACACCACCCAGCCAGCCGTCTCCGCCCGCATCGCCCAGCTTCAGGACGAGTTGGGCGTGGTGCTGTTCGAGCGTGTCGGCCGGCGGGTGGCGCCGACGCCGCAGGCGATGGTCCTGCTGACCTATGCCGAGAAGATGATGGCGCTGCGGTCGGAGTTGCTGACCGCAGTGGCGGACCGCAGCGCTATCCGCGGCGTCATCCGGCTTGGCGTGGCGGAAACGGTGGTCCATACCTGGCTCAGCCAGCTGATCGAGCGTCTGAACGCCCTCTACCCCGCCGTGTCTCTGGAGATCGAGGTGGAAACCTCCCCCAGCCTGCGCGATGCGCTCGCCCGGCATGAATTGGACGTGGCGGTGATGCTGGCCTCCTACACGGACGTGCGGTTCAGGGCGATCCCGGTCGGCAATTATCCGCTGGGCTGGGTGGCCAGTCCGGCGTTGGCGCTGCCGGCGGAGCCGGTGTCGCTGGCCGATCTGGCGGCTTGGCCGATCATCACCTTTTCCCGCACCACTCAGCCCTATGGCGTGATCCGCGAGATGTTCTCGTCCGTCGGCCTGCCGGTGCGGATGTTCGGCAACAGTTCGCTCGCGAGCGTCGTACGGATGGCGGTGGACGCCGTCGGCGTCAGCGTGATCCCCACCGTCATCGTCCAGCGCGAATTGGCGGAGGGGCGGCTGCGGCTGATCCGGTCGCAGGCGGCCCTGCCGGGCATGACCTTCTGTGCCGCCCATTCCGCCACGGCGGAGAACCACATGGCGTCGGTCGTCGCCGATCTGGCGGCCGAGGTGGCCGCCAATTACGAGGCAACGACCGGCAACGAGGCGCCCCGTGCCGCGGATTGACCTGCGCGCATCGGCTGGCGATTGATCGTCACTGTTTATCAGTCCAGATCAAAACATACGATTGGACGGACCCAAGACTGTTCGTGTCATCATCCTGTCAGAGGCGCAATCGAACAGCCGCAAAGGCACGCGCCGCAAGCCACCAAGGCACTGAACAGAGGAGATTCACGATGCGGTTCGCGGCAGCGATCACCGAACCCACCCGCACGCCCACGGCCAACGCCCCCACCCGCCGGCAGACGATCAAGCGCATGCTTGCGGCGGCGGCCCTGCTGACCACGACCGCGCTGACCGGCATCGGCTTCGGCGCTTCTCCTGCCCATGCGGAGGACGAGATCCGCATCGGCGTGATCTATCCGCTGACCGGGGCCGCCGCCTCCACCGGCGTTGAACTGAAGGCCGCCGCCGAGCTGGCCGCCGCCATCATCAACAAGGAAATCCCCGCCCCTCCGGGGCTGGTCGCCGGCATCGGCCTGCCGCATCTGAACGGCGCCAAGATCAAGCTGATCTTCGGCGACCATCAGGGCAACCCGCAGGTCGGCGCCACCGAGGCCGAACGCCTGATCACCAGCGAAAAGGTCGTGGCGCTGACCGGCGCCTATTTCTCCAACGTCACCGCCACCGCCAGCCAGGTCGCCGAACGCTATGGCGTGCCCTTCCTGAACGGCGAGTCCTCGTCGGCCTCGCTGACCCAGCGCAAGTTCAAATGGTTCTTCCGCACCACGCCGCATGACGACCTGTTCGTCGGCAACTTCTTCACCTTCCTCGGCGACATGGAGAAGAAGACCGGCGACAAGCTGCGCAGCGTCGCGCTGTTCAACGAGAACACGCTGTGGGGCAACGAGACGACCAAGCTGCAGGTGAAGCTGGCCGAAGAGCAGAAGTTCACCATCGCCGAGAAGATCCTTTATCCGGCGAAGACGACGCAGATGACGTCCGAGGTGCAGCGCATCAAGGCTGCCGCCCCGGCGGTCATCATGCAATCCAGCTATCTCGGCGACGCCATCCTGTCGATGAAGACCTACAAGGAGCTGGGCTTCTCGCCGAAGATGCTGCTGGCCAACGACGCCGGCTTCAACGACAGCGAGTTCCTGAAGACCATGGGCAAGGATGGCGAGTTCGTCATCAGCCGCGAGGTCTGGGCGCTCGATCAGGCAGAGCGCAACCCGCTGATCAAACAGGTCAACGACCTGATGCACCAGCGGACCGGCGTGAACTTCAACGGCAACTCCGCCCGCGCCTTCACCGGCATCGCCGTGCTGGCCGACGCGCTGGACCGCGCCGGCTCCACCAAGCCCGACGCGATCCGCGAAGCGCTTCAGAAGACCGACATCCCGGCCAGCGGCCTGATCATGCCGTGGAAGGGCGTCAAGTTCGACGCCAACGGCCAGAACGAGCTGGGCCAGGGCATCATCGTCCAGGTGCAGGGCGGCCAGTATGTGACGGTGTGGCCGTTCGACGTGGCGACCAAGCCGGTCGTCTACCCGATGCCGGCCTGGGACGGCCGCTGAGGCGGCGCTTTTTCGTTGGAGCGATGGCGGGGGGAGATCCTGCCCGTCATCGCTCCTCCGGCCCACCCTGACCGCAAAAGGGGCGCGGCAATGACCGCAGACATTCTCATCCAAGTGCTCGTCTCGGGCCTGCTGATCGGGCTGATCTATGCCCTGGTTGCGGTGGGCCTGACGCTGATCTTCGGCGTGATGGACATCGTCAATTTCGCCCATGGCGAATTCCTGATGCTCGGCATGTATGCCAGTTTCTGGGCCTTCGCCCTCTTCGCCATCGACCCCATCGTGGCGCTTCCCCTGACCGCGCTGCTGCTGTTCGCGGTGGGCGTCATCGTCTACCAGACGGTGATCCGCCGCATCCTGAAGGCGCCGATGCTGTCGCAGATCTTCGCGACCTTCGGCCTGATGATCCTGCTGCGCGGTCTGGCGCAATTCTTCTGGAAGCCGGACCACCGGCTGATCCCGCACAGCCTGGTCAGCGGCAACATCGCGCTCGGCCCCGTCCAGTTCGGCCTGCCGCAGTTCGTCGCCGCCCTGGGTGCGGTCGGCGTCACCGGCGCCCTGTGGATGTTCCTGCACCGCACCCGCCTCGGCACCGCGCTGGAGGCGACCGCCATCGACCGTGAGGCGGCCACCCTGATGGGCATCGACGGGCAGAAGATGTTCGCCCTTGCCTGGGGCATCGGCGCCGCCTGCGCCGGTCTGGCCGGCGGGCTGATCGCCACCTTCTTCCCGATCTTCCCGGAGGTGGGGTCGAACTTCATCCTGATCGCCTTCGTGGTGGTCGTGCTGGGCGGCTTCGGCAGCGTCACCGGCGCCTTCCTGGCCGGCATCATCGTCGGGCTGATCGAGGTGCTGGGCGGCTTCCTGATCGGCCCGGAATACAAGACCGCCATCGTGCTGTCGCTGCTGCTGGTCGTGCTGCTGGTGCGTCCGCGCGGCCTGCTGGGGAAAGCCTGATGACGACCGGAACCACACTTTCACGCAAGGCGCCCATCTCGCCCAAAGCAATGGGCACCGGCGCCCTGCTGGCCCTCGCCGCCGTGCTGCCGCTGGCGATCACCGAACCGTCGCAGCAGAACTTCCTGATCCTGATCCTGATGGGCGCCCAGATGGGCGTCGCCTGGAACATCGTCGGCGGTTATGCCGGGCAGGTCTCGCTGGGCCATGCGGTGTTCTACGGCATCGGCGCCTACACCTCGACCATGCTGCTGACGACGCTGGGGCTGACGCCCTGGATCGGCGCCCTGGCCGGCGGGCTGTTGGCCGCGCTTTTCGCGCTGGTCATGGGCTGGCCCTGCTTCCGGCTGAAGGGGCATTATTTCGCCATGGCGACCATCGCGGTGGCGGAGATCATGCAGATCCTGGTCACCAACAGCGACTTCCTGGAGGGCGCCGTCGGCCTTTACCTGCCGATGGACCGCGGCGGCTGGGGCTGGCTGATCTTCCTGTCGAAGCTGCCCTACTACTACATCATCCTCGGCCTGCTGGTGCTGACCATCCTGGTGTCCTGGGCGATCGAGCGCAGCCACATCGGCTATTATTTCCGCGCCATCAAGGACGAGCCGGAGGCGGCCCGCGCGCTGGGCGTCAGCCTGACCCGCTACAAGCTGATCGCCCTGTCGGTGTCGGCGTTCCTGACCGCGATGGGCGGTAGCTTCTACGCCCAGAAGGAGATGTTCATCGATCCGGGCTCCGTCTTCGCCGGCACCATCTCCATCAAGATCGCGCTGATTGCCATCCTGGGCGGGGTGGGCCGGCTGACCGGCCCGGTGCTGGGCGCCGTCATCCTCATCACCATCGAGGAATACAGCCGCACCCTGTTCGGCAGCACCGGCTCCGGCACCGACATGATCATCTACGCCGCCATGATCATCCTGGTCGCCGTGTTCAGCCCGTCCGGCGTGCTGGGCCTGCTGGGGGACCTGCGGCGCCACCTGCCGGGTGCCAAGCCCGCTGCGGTGAAGACCGAGAAGATGGAGGTCCGCCCATGAACACCGCTCCCCTGCTTGCCGTGGACGGCTTGGGCAAGGCCTTCGACGGACTGGTCGCCAACCGGGACATCAGCTTTGTCATCCATCATGGCGAGATCGTCGGCCTGATCGGACCGAACGGCGCCGGCAAGACCACGCTGTTCAACTGCCTCGCCGGCTTCCACACCCCCACCACCGGCCGGATCGCCTTCGAAGGGCGCGACGTCACCGGATCGACGCCGGAGGCCGCGGCGGCGCTCGGCATCGCCCGCACCTTCCAGATCGTCCGCGTCTTCCAGTCGATGACGGCGCTGGAGAATGTCATGGTCGGCGCCATGCTGCGCAACAAGCGGGTCGCCGAGGCGCGTGACCGGGCGGAAGAGGAACTGGCCTTCGTCGGCCTGTCGCATCGGGCCGACACCCCGGCGTCCGACCTGACGGTGTCGGAGCAGAAGCGGCTGGAGGTCGCCCGCGCGCTCGCCACCGAACCGAAGCTGATCCTGCTGGACGAGGTGATGGCCGGCCTGAACCCGACCGAGGTGCGCGAGGCCTCTGCCCTGGTCCACCGCATCCACCAGCGCGGCATCGCCAGCATCATCGTCGAACATGTGATGGAGGGCATCATGCCCATCGCCCACCGGATGCTTGTGCTGGATTATGGTGCCAAGATCGCCGACGGCACCCCGGCCGAGATCGCCGAGAACCCGGCGGTGATCGCCGCCTATCTGGGGGAGTGAGACGATGCTCCAACCGACGCTGTCCGAACCCGTCCGCCCGGTGGCCGTCGCGCCGGTGGGCGAGGCGATGCTGCAGGTCCGCAACATCCAGTCCAGCTACCGCCGGGTTCCGGCCATCCGCGACGTCAGCCTGACCCTGAACCGGGGCGAGATCGTCGCGCTGGTCGGCGGCAACGGCAACGGCAAGTCCACCACGCTGCGCGCCGTCGCCGGGCTGAACGCGCTGGATGGCGGGTCGGTCCTGCTGAAGGGCCAGGACATCTCCGCCGTGCCGGCCCACGAGCGGGTGAAGCGCGGGCTGGTGCTGGTGCCGGAAGGCCGCCGGCTGTTCCCCCGCCTGACGGTGGAACAGAACCTGATGCTGGGCGGCTTCACCACCAGCGATGCGGCCAAGCGCGAGGAAACGCTCCAATTCGCCTACGACACCTTCACCGTACTGGGCGAGCGGCGGAAACAGCAGGCCGGCACCCTGTCCGGCGGCGAACAGCAGATGCTGGCGATGTGCCGCGGCCTGATGAGCCAGCCCGACCTACTGATGCTGGACGAGCCGTCCTGGGGCGTCGCGCCCAAGCTGGTGACCCGCATCTTCGAGACCATCCAATTGATCCGCCGGCGCGGCATCACCGTGCTGCTGGTCGAACAGAACGTCCACCGCGCGCTGGAGATCGCCGACCGCGGCTATGTCATCCAGACCGGCCGCGTCGTGATGGAAGGCAGCGGCCAGGACCTGCTGGGCAACGACGAGGTGCGGCAGGCCTATCTGGGCATGTGAGGGTGGTTCCTCCGATTGCCCCCTCCCCAACCCTCCCCCTCTTCGAGGGAGAGGGTGCCTTATGGGAAGGCGGCGGCAGTCCCCTCCACCGCTGAAAGCGGGGGAGGGTTAGGGAGGGGGCATCGCACGTTTCCAAATCTGCACCTTTCCACACACACCAAACCCCGGACCATCCCCATGAGCAATCCCCTTTTCCCCGCCGCCGCCGAACGCCTGCGCATCCGCAGCGGCGCCGTCAGCGGCCAGACCGCCGGCCTCGCCCCCGGCCATGTCCAGGCCAACCTCGCCATCCTGCCGGCTGACTGGGCCGGCGACTTCCTGCGCTTCTGCCAGGCGAACCCGCGGCCCTGCCCGCTGCTGGCGGTGTCGGAGGTCGGAGATCCGCGCTTGCCGACGCTGGGCCACGACATCGACATCCGCACCGACGTGCCACGCTACCGCGTCTATCGCGACGGGGTGCTGGCGGAAGGGCCGACCGACATCACCGATCTGTGGCAGGATGATTTCGTCGCCTTCCTGATCGGCTGCTCCTTCTCTTTCGAGGAGGCGCTTCTGGCCGATGGGCTGCCGGTGCGCCACATCGCGATGAACCGCAATGTGCCGATGTACGAGACCAACATCGCCTGCACCCCCGCCGGCCGGTTCCGTGGCAACATGGTGGTGTCGATGCGGCCGATGGTGCCGAAGGACGCCATCCGCGCCATCCAGATCACCTCGCGCTTCCCGTCGGTGCATGGCGCGCCGGTGCATTTCGGCGACCCGGCGGCCATCGGCATCCGCGACATCGCCGATCCCGAACATGGCGAGGCGGTTCCCATCGAACCCGGTGAAGTGCCGGTCTTCTGGGCCTGCGGGGTGACGCCACAGGTCGCGATCCGCAACGCCCGCCCGCCGATCGCCATCACCCACAGCCCCGGCGCCATGCTGATCACCGATCTGCTGAACACCCACCTGTCGGTGCTCTGACCGCGCCTTCTCGCTCTCCCGTTCAAATCCCAGCAATACCGGCCGCCGCGCGGGCAAACCGCCTCGCGCGGCAACAGTGGAGGCTTGCCCGATGCCGCGTCCGTTCTCCTCCCGCCTGCTGTCCTCGTCCATTCTTGCGGCCGGCCTGCTGGCCGTCGCCGGGCCGGCCTCGGCCGACCAGCTGCGCATGGTGGCGCTCAGCTTTCCGCCGCTGATCTATGACGACGGCGGCAAGCCGGCCGGCATCGCCTATGACATCGTGACGGAGGCAATGAAGGCCTCCGGTCACAGCGTGACGGTGGAGATCATGCCGTGGGCGCGGGCGCTGGACACCGTGCGCGAGGGCGGGGCGGACGCCATCTTCACCGCCTACAAGACGCCGGAGCGCGAGCAGTTCCTGAACTACTCCACCCAGGTTCTGGTGCCGCAGGTGGTGTCGCTGTTCGTGGCGAAGGACAGCCCGGTCAGCTTCGACGGCGACCTGTCCAAGCTGGCCGACCGCAAGTTCGGCGTGGTCAACCAGATCAGCTACGGCTCCATCGTCGACGACGCGATCAAGACCGGCGTGCTGCCGGCGGTGGAGAAGTCGAACGACAGCGACAGCAACGTGAAGAAGCTGGTCTCCGGCCGCTTCGACGTGATGCCCAGCAACCGCTATGTCGCGCAGTATTTCCTGAAGCAGGCGGGCGCCCTGGACAAGGTCAAGGAACTGACCCCGGCGGTGCAGGACATTCCCAGCTACATCGCCTTCACCAAGGCGCGCGACACCACGACGCTGCGCGACGAGTTCGACAAGGGCGTCACGGCGATGAAGGCCAGCGGCGCCTACCAGCAGATCCTGGACAAATACGCCCGCTGACAGATGCCCGCCGAGCGGCGGGCGCCTTCCCCTTCGACCAGATTTCGAGAAGCCGCCATGAGCGTGACCACTTCGTTCCCGGCGCCCGTGCTGCGGCCGGCCGGGGACAGCGCCCTGATCGTCGAGTTGGGCGACGGCATCGCCCAGGACCTGAACGCCGCCGTCCACCGGTTGGACCGCCGCATCGCCGACGCCGCCCTTCCCGGCATCGTGGAGACGGTGCCGACATACCGCTCGATCCTCGTGCAGTTCGACCCGGCGGTGACGGCGGCGGAGCCGCTGGGTCAAGCTCTGCTGGGCCTCGCGGCGGAGCTGACCCAGACGGCGGCGGAACCGCAGTTGCGCTGGATCGTGCCGGTCTGCTTCGGCGGCGCCCACGGCGAGGATCTGGACGATGTGGCTCGCCGGTCGGGACTGAGCGCCGAGGAGGTGGTACGGCTGCACTGCACCGCCGACTACCGCGTCTACATGCTGGGTTTCTCCCCCGGCTTCGCCTATCTCGGCGGATTGCCGGAGGTGCTGCACCAGCCCCGGCGCGAGAACCCGCGCATGGTCACCCCGGCCGGCAGCGTCATGCAGGGCGGGGCGCAGGCGGCGATCTCCCCCATCGCCATGCCCAGCGGCTGGCACCTGCTGGGCCGCACCCCGGCGCGGACCTTCGATCTCAAACGGGAGCCTCCCTTCCTGCTGGCGCCGGGCGACCGCATCCGCTTCACGGCGATCAGCGCCGCCGAGTTCGACCGGCTGGAGGGTCTCAGCGGCTACCTGCCCGACTGCGAAACGGTGACCGCACCCGCCGTCCTGCGGCAGGGAGCCGCCGCATGACCACCCATCTTCGTGTCGTGGCCGCCGGTCCCAGCTCCACCATCCAGGATCGCGGGCGGGTCGGGTATCAGCGCTATGGTGTCTCTGTCGCCGGGGCGGCCGATCCGCTGTTGCATGCCGTCGCCAACGCCCTGGTCGGCAACCGGCCGGGGGAGGGGGTGGTGGAGTTCACCCTGGCCGGCGACAGTGTGGTGGTGGAAGGCGGGCCGGTGCGCATCGCCGTCGCCGCCGATGCCGACCTGACGGTCGATGGCGAACCTGTTCCGGCCTGGACCAGCCTGCGCCTGACCGACGGGCAGACCCTGCGCATCGGCGCCTTGCGCAGCGGCATGCGCGGCTACTGGGCGGTGGAGGGCGGCTTCGCCCTTCAGCCGATTCTGGGCAGCGTCGCCACCCACATACGCAGCCGTATGGGCGGGCTGGACGGCGGCGCGCTGAAGGCCGGCGACCGGCTGCCTCTGGCGTTGGATCAGGCGGCGGATCGGGGAGAGCGCTGCCTCGACCCGTCGCTGCTGCCGGCGCGCGGCGGGCGGCTGCGCGTCATGCTGGGGCCGCAGCAGGACTACTTCACTGCGGCCGGGATCGAAGCCTTCCTGGAAGAGGACTACACCGTCAGCCACGAGGCCGACCGCATGGGCTGCCGGATGGACGGCCCGGTGATCGAACACGCGCGCGGCTTCAACATCACCTCCGACGGCATCCCGCTGGGCGCCGTGCAGGTGCCGGGCACCGGGCGGCCCATCGTGCTGCTGGCCGACCGCCAGACCACCGGCGGCTATCCCAAGATCGCCTGCGTCGTCGGGCCGGACATCGCGGCGCTGTCGCAGATGCGGCCGGGCGAGCGGCTGCGCTTCGCCGCCGTCGATGCGGCGGAGGCCGGGCGCATCCAGGCCCGCCACCGCGAGATGATGGACGGCTTGCCGGCGCTTCTGCAATCGGCCGGCGGCTTCGCGCTGCACGACAGCGGCCGGCTGCTCGGCTTCAACCTGATCGGCGGCGCCGTCACCGGCTGGGACTGACCCGCTTCCCTTCCGCCACCCACAATGGAGGTCTCCCGATGCTGCAGCGTGTGGGCCGTACCCTTGCCATGCGTGTCGTCGTTCCCATCGCGTTGATGGTCACGGTCATCAGCGCGACCGGCATAGCCGCCGTCGTCACCGTCAACCGCGAGGATGCCCGCACCGCATTGGAGGACCGGGCCGCCGTCACCGTCCGCGTCATCGCCGGCGGACTGGCGGAGCCGCTGTGGAACGTCGATGCCGAATCCGCCGCAGCGCAGCTGGCCGCGCTGTCCAACGACCCCGATTATCTCGGCAGCCGGGTGCTCGACCCCAAGGGGCAGGTCTTCGCCCAAAGCGGCGACGTGTCGGACGGCGAACCGTCGGTGCTGGTCCGCCGCGCCGACATCCAGCGCAAGACCGGCGTGCGCGTCGATACGCTCGGCACGGTGGAAATCCACCTGTCGCCCCGCCGGGCGGAGAGGCAGGCGCGGGACCGGGCATGGCTTTTGGCCGGCGGTGGGCTGGCGGCGCTGGTGGCGCTGTGCGGCGTGCTGTTCATAATGGTGCGTGGCGCCACCCGGCCCATCGTCCGGCTGACCGGGGTGATGACGCGGCTGGCCGACGGAGACATCGAGGTCGACGTGCCGTCGCTCGACCGCCGCGACGAGATCGGCCGGATGGCCGAAGCCGTTCAGGTCTTCAAGGAGCATGGTGCGGCCAAGCAGCGGCTGGAGGCCGAACAGGTCACACTGCGCCGGCAGGCCGAGGCGGAGCGGCATGCCGCAATCGCCGCGGTCGCCGACGATTTCGAACGGCGTGTCGGCAGCGTGCTGGGCGAGGTGCTGCGCACCACCGATGGCATGGGCGCCGCCACCCGCGGCCTTGCCGACGTGGCGGAGCACAACGGGGAGGTCAGCCGGCAGGCCGCCGGCAATGCCGCGGCAGTGAACGCCTCGGTCGACGGCATGGCCGCCGCGGTCGATGAACTGGTCGCGTCGATCCGCGAAATCTCGGCCCAGGCGCAGCATTCGCAATCCATCGCCGACGAGGCGTCGCGCCGGGCCTCAAAGGCCACCGAACAGGTGGCGGGGTTGGTCCAGGCCTCCGACCGGGTGTCGGCGGTGGTGACGCTGATCCACGCCATCGCCAAGCAGACCAACCTGCTGGCGCTGAACGCCACCATCGAGGCCGCACGTGCGGGCGAGGCAGGCAAGGGCTTCGCCGTCGTTGCGGGCGAGGTGAAGGCGCTGGCGACGCAGACCGCCAAGGCGACCGAGGACATCGAGACGCAGATCCGCGCCATCCAGGGCTCCACCGGCTCCGCCGCCGACGAGATCGTCGAGATCGCCCGCGTGGTGGAAGACCTCAGCCAGATCAGCGCCTCCATCGCCGCAGCGGTGGAGGAGCAGAATGCGGCGACGGCGGAGATCGGCCGTGGCGTCAGCGAAGCGGCCCAGGGGGTGCGCGCCTTGCTGGGTGACGTCAACGCCACCTCCGACGTCGCGGGGCAGACCGGTGCCGCGTCCAACCAGCTGGACGGCGCCGCCGGCATGCTGGCGGAGCAGATGGGGACCATGCGCAGCGAGGTTGCCGGCTTCATCCGTTCCCTGCGACAGTCGGATGCGGCGTAAGAACGCCCTGTCGTCTTCCATGCCCATCATCTGCCATGAAAGAACTGCGAGAACTGCCATGACGAGCATCGATCTGAATTGCGACATGGGGGAGGGGTACGGCGCCTGGACCATGGGCGACGACCGGGCAATGCTGGACATCGTCACCTCCGCCAACATCGCCTGCGGCTTTCATGCCGGCGATCCCACCATCATGGCCGATACCGCCCGGCTGGCGGGGGAGAAGGGCGTGCGCATCGGTGCCCATCCCGGCTTCGAGGACCGCTCCGGCTTCGGCCGCCGGGTGATCCGCGGCATCACTACCACGGAGGTCGAACGGCTGGTCGCCTATCAGGTGGGCGCGCTCCAGGCCTGTGCCGCGCTGTCGGGCCAGCGGGTGACCCATGTGAAGCCGCACGGCGCGCTCTACAACATGGCGGCGGTGGAGCCGGATCTGGCCGGCGCCATCGCCCGCGCGGTCAAGGCGGTGGACCCCGCCCTGCTGTTCGTCGTCCCGCCGCTGAGCGCCATGGAGCGCGCCGGGCAGGATTTGGGACTGCGCGTGGCGCGCGAGGCCTTCGCCGACCGTACCTATGAGGATGACGGCACGCTGACGCCGCGCAGCGTCGTCGGATCGGTGATCCACGACCCGGATCTGGCCGCGGCGCGGGTGGTGCGTATGGTGCTGGACGGGGCGGTGGAGAGCCGCCACGGCACCCGGCTGCCGATCGTCGCGGATACCATCTGCGTCCATGGCGACACGCCCACCGCGGTGGCGATGGCAGCGACGGTGCGCCGGGCGCTGGAAGCGGTGGGGGTGGCGGTTCGGGCGGTTGTGTGAAGGCGGGGGGTGGCTGAAATCGTGTAGGTTTTTGCCCCCACCCTAACCCTCCCCCGCTTCGCGGGAGAGGGAACTCGGCCGCTTTTTGTAAAACATCTGCAAGCATTCCGCCCCCTCTCCCGCGAAGCGGGGGAGGGATGGGGAGGGGGCACCCGGCAGCCTGCGCTTTCTCACGACCTCCCGTAATACGAGAACCATCCCCCATCTTTGCATCGCAGCATGCAAAAGCCGGGTCACAGTTTTGTCAGAATTTTAGACGAACATCCCTCAAACCGGAAAGGATACAAGAGGGCCGTATCGACCAAACGGACAGTCGACCATCGGCCGAACAGCGCAGGGCTTGCCAAATGAAGCGAAAAATTTCCATGCCTATTCTGGCGGCAATGGCAATTTTATCGGCAAGCGGTGCGTCCGCCGATATTCTATACCAAAAGGGTAGTGTTGCAGATCAGCGACATTTCTTGGCCGTCGATGTCTCGTGGGGAGAGCTGGAAATCGGACAGGCCGACAGCGCCCGCAACCGGCTGGTGGGGGCGGCGGCCTTGCCGCCGGCCGCCGGGGCCGGAAGCCGGACGGCGAAGCTGACCTACTACACCCCGCCACTGCGTGGCTTCGAACTGGGCGCCAGCTACACGCCGATGCCGCGTGGCGTCGGCGACATGCCGGATCCGCGCGAGGCGATGCACCTGGTGGAGGCGGCGGTCCGCAAGACCATCCTGATGGGCGGCGTCAGCACCCGGCTTTCCGCCGGAACCAGCCGGGCACGGGTGCGCGGCGACAGCCGCCGGCTGCCGCGTCAGTCCTGGATCGTCGGAACCCAGTTCGCGTGGCAGAGCGTGACGCTGGACGGCGACCTGCGCCAACAGCAGGAGGCCGACGGCCTGTCGGTCCGCAGCCTGAACGCGGCGCTGGCCTATGGCCGCGGCGACATGACCCTGTCCTTGCGGGCGAGGCGGACGCTGCCGGAGAATGGCGCGGCCAGCGACCATTACCTTGCCGATCTGGCCTACCACATCACGCCGCGCTGGCAGGTGATGGCCGACACCAATATCGACAGCGGTGCCGGGTCCATGGGCACGGTGGTCAAGGTCGGCACCCGGCTGGTGTTCTAGCGGCACCGGAATCGGCGGGGAGATGGCGCCTCCCCCCGCCGTTACGAGAGATGAGCCGGTCAGTTCGCCGCGAAGCAATAGAGCAACCCGGCGCCGCCGGTGCCCTTCAGCGCGTCCTGGCTGCAGCCGCCGCGCGAAGCATGCGAGGAATTCCAGGATTTCGCCGGCGGCTGCTCGTCCAGGCCCATGCGGTCATGGTGGCCGAGCATGGCGGCGCCCTCGGTGCCGCTCCTGGTCCAGTTGCCGCAGGTCATGTCCTGGCCGGCGGGGAAGGCGGTGCCGTCCGGCTGCGACCCGGTCAGGATGTCGTGCGTGTTGGGCTGGTCGCCGCGGCCGTTGATCGTTTCACCCTTCTCGTTCAATGCGGTCTGCTTGGTCAGGGCATTGGTCCCGTGCAGCTCTTCGACCGACCGGGCGATCACGTCGCCCTTGGCGTTCTGCCAGGGGCCCTTGCCGATGCGGTCGCGCGCGTTGACCGCCGGCTGGCCATCGGCGGCCTGGGTGCTGAGATAGGCCCGCCATGTGCGGCTGCCGGCGCCGGCAGCCTGGGCCAACTGCTGGCAATGCCGGTCGGCGCCGCTCAGCCCGCCGAGATCGGCTCCCTTGCCGGTGCCGACGCTGGTGACGAAGAACGTCATGGCGGACGGGCCGGTCTGCTGCGCCGCCGCAGCCCCTGGGATCGCCAACAGGAAGGCGGCCGCCGCTGCGATCCGGACGCTTGCACTGAACATGGGTTTCCTCCGTTGCTGTTTGTTTCGTGGCCGGGATCGACCTTGCTGGCCGAGCCGGTTGGATGAAGACGCTCAGGCCGGACGATTCATTCCCTTGGCTCCGCCGAACCCAGCGCGGCGGCCAGCCGGTCGACCGCCTCGTCCATCTCCGCCGCCGTCGTGTCGCGGCCGATGCCGAAACGCACGCTGGCATGGGCATCCATGACGGAGAGGCCGAGCGCCAGCAGGACATGCGACGCCTCGCTCGCGCCGCTGTGGCAGGCGGAGCCGGTGGCGACGGCAAGCTCCGGCAGATCCAGCAGACGGTCGGCGGCGTCGATGCCGGGTATGGTGACGTTCAGGCAGCCGGCCAGTCCTTCCGCCGCGCCGTTGCGGCGGATGCCGGGCAGGCGGCTCCGCAGCCGTTGCCACAGCCGGTCGCGCAGGTCGCCGATGCGCCGGGCGTCCTCTTCCCGCCGTTCACGGGCCAGCCGGCAGGCGACGCCCAGCCCGACGCAGAGCGGCGTCGGCAAGGTTCCGCCGCGCAGGCCGCGCTGCTGCCCGCCGCTGGGCGAGGCCGGCACGGGCCGGAAGGGGCGGCGGACGATCAGGGCGCCGATTCCCATCGGCCCATACAGCTTGTGCCCCGACAGGCTGAGGCCGTGGATCCCGAGTGCCGCCATGTCGATAGCGCGCGTGCTCAGGGACTGCACCGCGTCGCTGTGCATCGTCGCGCCGTGGCGCGACGCGACCGCCGCCAGTTCGGCCAGCGGCTGGACCGTCCCGACCTCGTTGTTGGCGGCCATCACCGACACCAGCGCCGGTGTCGGCAAACCGGCCAGGGCCTCGTCCAAGGCGGCGGGATCGACCCGGCCGCCGGCATCCACCGGCAGGATCGCCACCGCATGGCCGCGCCGCCGCAGTTCCGGCAGGCAGCCCAGCACGCTGGCATGCTCCACTGCCGAGACGACGCAGCCGCCGCCCGCCGGAACCCCGCCAAGCAGCGCCAGCGTGTTGGCCTCGGTGGCGCCGGAGGTGAAGACCACCTCGCCCGGCTGCGCGCCGACAAGGGCGGCGACCTCCGCCCGCGCCTGCGCGATGGCGTCGGCGGCGCGCCAACCGGCCGGATGGGCGGCATGCGGGTTGCCAACCGCTTGGCCGCGCATCCAGGGCAGCATCGCCTCAAGAACCTGCGGGTCGAGCGGCGTCGAGGCCAGATGGTCGAGATAGATCATGGCGCACAGTATCGCGCCATTGCATGAGGAAGGGGAGGGGTGGCGTTACTGCGCCGGCCGCTCCGCCGATTGGGCTGCACTGCTGCCGCTGACGCGCCAGACGGCGTTGCCGACATCGTCGGCGACCAGCAGAGCGCCCTTGTTGTCCAGCGTGACGCCGACCGGGCGGCCCTGCGCCTTGCCGTCCCTGTCGAGGAAGCCGGCCAGCACGTCGACCGGCTCGCCCGACGGCTTGCCGTTCTGGAAGGGCACGAAGATCACCTTGTAGCCGCTGGCCGGTTCGCGGTTCCAGGACCCGTGCTGACCGATGAAGGCGCCCTGCTGCAGGTTCGGCGGCAACTCGCCCTTCCGGGAGAAGGTGAGGCCGAGCGAGGCGGTGTGCGGGCCCAGCGCATAATCGGGCGGGATCGCCTTGGCGACGAGGTCGGGGCGCTGCGGCTCCACCCGCTGGTCGACATGCTGGCCGTAATAGCTGTAGGGCCAGCCGTAGAAGCCGCCGTCCTTCACCGAGGTCATGTAGTCGGGGACGAGGTCGCTGCCGATCTCGTCACGCTCGTTGACGGCGGTCCACAGCGCGCCGGTCACCGGATTCCAGTCCATGCCGTTCGGGTTGCGCAGGCCCATCGCGAAGATGCGGTGCGCGCCGGTCTTCAGGTCGATCTCCCAGATGGCGGCGCGGCCCTGCTCCGCCTCCATCCCGTTCTCGCCGACATTGCTGTTGGACCCGACGGTGGCGTAGAGCTTGCCGCCGTCGCGGCTGGCGATGATGTTCTTGGTCCAATGGTGGTTGATCGGCCCGGCCGGCAAATCGACGATTTTCACCGGCTTGGCGGTGATCTTCGTGTCGCCCTCCTTGTAGGGCACCTTCACCACCGCGTCGGTGTTGGCGATGTAGAGGTCGTTGCCGACCAGCGCCATGCCGAAGGGCGAATAGAGCCCCTGCAGGAAGGGTTCGCGGACATCGGCCTTGCCGTCGCCGTCGGTGTCGCGCAGCAGGGTGATGCGGTCGGCGCTGGGCGTCTTGGCGCCGGCCTTGCCCATCACCAGCCCCATCACCCAGCCCTTGATGCCCTTGCCGTCCTCCGGCTTCGGCGGGGCGTTGGTCTCCGCCACCAGGATGTCGCCGTTGGGCAGCGCCAGCAGCCAGCGCGGATGGTCCAGCCCGGTGGCGAATGGGGTGACGCTCAGCCCCTGGGCCGCGACCGGCTGCGCGCCCTGCGGCCAGCCGACGGCGTCGGCGATGTTGACCGTGGGGATCAGCGAGGATTTCGGTTCCGGCAGGGTCGGGTTGGGACCGGTGCCGGCCGACACCGGCAGCGTCGCCTGTTCGCCGCAGCCGGCGAGCGACAGGACCGCGACCGTCGCGGATAGCATGAGGGCTGGCCGTATGGTGCTGTGCATGCGCCGAAATCCCGCGTCTGTGGGCGTGGAGGGAGTACCCACGGTCAACGGCAGGGCGGACGTGTTGGTTCCGTTGCGGTTCTCAGTGCGGCCGGGCGAGCGCCCGCAGCTCCGCAGCCAGGGCGGCGGCCAGCCGGTTGCCGTCGCACAGAGGGCCGGCGGCCATGCGGCTGCGCAAGGTTCGGCGCAGCTCCGCCAGCCGCTGCGGGTCGGTGGCCCAGGAAACCGCGCGCTCCACATAGTCAGCCGGGTCGGCGGCGATGCAGCCCTCCACCCCCGCCACGGTCAGGAAGGCCAGCGAATGGCGGCTGGAGAAGGTCTCTCCCGGCAGGGTGACGACAGGCACGCCCATCCACATCGTCTCCAGCGTCGTGGTGCTGCCGGAGAAGGGGAAGGGGTCGAGCGCCACATCGACCGACGCGCAGCGGCGCATGTGGTCCAGGCTGTTCGTGGCGCCGACCATCGTCACCCGGTCGGGCGCGATGCCGGCGGCGGCCAGCCGGCCGCGCCACAGATCGGCGGTGTCGGGGCAGGACAGCGCCTTGGTCTTCATCAGCAGGCGGGAGTCCGGCACCCGCTGCAGGATGGCCGCCCAGGCCGCCAGCACGCCGTCGTTCAGCTTGGTCAGGATGTTGAAGCTGCCGAAGATGACCGGCCCGCCCGACAGGCAGGGCGGCGGCGTCAACGGAAGCTCCGTATCGTCGCCGGGCGGATCATAGGCGATGAAGGCGTCGGGCATGCGCAGCACCCGCTCCGCATAGAAGGCTTCCATCCCGTCGGGAACATGGTGGCGGTCGGCGACCAGCGCATCCATGGCGGCAAGCCCGGTGGTCGCCATATAGCCGGACCACGCGACCTGCACCGGCGCCGGCTTGCGCGTGAAGACGCCGGGACGGCCGCGGGCATTGTGCCCGGCGAGGTCGATCAGCACGTCCGGCCGGTCGTGGCGGATCCGGCTCGCCACCTCGGCATCCGGCAGGCCGGCGACCGGGGTCCAGCGTGCCGCCGCCTTGCGGAAGCGGCCGGTCACGTCGTCGGATTCCGTCTGGTTGGCGTAGAGCAGCAGGCGGATGTCTTGGGCGGGCAGCGCCTCCACCGTGCGGACGGCGAACAGGCCGGCGGGGTGGCGGCGGAAATCGCCGGACAGGATGGCGACGGTCAGCGGCCCCTTGGGGCTTTTGGCTGCGGCAGTCGCCTTGCCGGGCTTGACCCAGCGCCCGCGGTGGGGCGCGCCATGGACGCGGTCCCAGTCGCGATGCGCCTCCAGCACCGCCGCCGCCGTCACCCCCGGCCGGAACAGCAGCAGATAGGCCTGGTTGGAGCGCACGTCGGCCAAGGTCGGATCGAGCGCCAGCGCCCGCCGGTTGCCCAGCTCCGCCGCGTCGAGCAGCCCCTGGCCCTGCCGCACCAGCGCGAGGTTGGCATGCGCCTCCGCCAGGGCCGGGTTCAGCGCCAGTGCCGCGCGGTAGGCGTCGGCCGCCGCGCCCAGCCGGTCGGCGCGCTGGCGCACCTCGCCCAGGCGCAGCAGGCAGTCGGCTAGATCCGGGCGGGATGCAATGGCATGGCGGGCGGCGCTCTCCGCACCGTCGCGGTCGCCCAGCGCCAGACGGGCGGCGGCGAGGTTCGACAGGGCCGGGGCATGGTCGGGGCGCAGGGCCAGCGCGCGGGCCAATGCCGCCGCCGCCTCCCGCGGCCGGTCCAGCGCCAGCAGCAGGCCGCCGCGGTTCGCATGCGCCTCGACGAAGGTCGGATCGTCGGCCAGGGCGGCGCGATAGGCGTCGTCGGCCTCCCCGCGCTGGCCGAGGGCCGCCAGCACGTTGCCCAGGTTGAAGCGGGCACGGGCATAGCCGGGACGGCGCGCGGCCGCCTGCCGGAAGGCGGTCGCCGCCTCCTCCAGCCGGCCGAGCGCCTCCAGCGCGTTCCCCAGATTGTAGAGCGCCTGGGCGAATTCGGGCCGCAGGCGGACCGCCTGCCGGTGGGCCGTCACCGCCTCCTCCAGCCGGCTGAGCGCCTTCAGGGCGCTGCCGAGATTGTCGTGATAGTCGGCGACCCGGTGATTCTGCTGGATGGCGCCGCGGATCAGCGAGACGGCGCGGTCGGGCTGTCCGGACTGCAGATGGACGACCCCCAGCAGGTGGGTGGCGTCGGCATGGCCGGGCATGGCGTCGAGCACGGCATGGTAGAGGGCCGCCGCCTGCGCAAGCCGGCCGGCCTGATGATGCGCCACCGCGGCAGCCATCGCTTCCTGGATCGTCGCCATGACGACCGTCATACCGGTTGGCGGGGGCCGGTGCCAGCCCTTTCCCGGCATGCTGTGCCGATGCGCAATGCGGGTTGGATGGCGGCGGATGGACCGCCCGTATCGCCGCCGCCGGTTTTCAACACTTGACCCGGCGGGCCGGGGCGGTCAGCTTGCCGGCCTTATACAGATCTCGGCCGATCTCCATGAACCGACTGCAACGGTACCTGTTCCGCAACCTGCTGATCGCCACGCTCTATTCGACCGCCGGCCTGACGCTGACCATCTGGCTCAGCCAGTCGCTGCGCCTGATCGAGATCGTGGTCAGCGCCGGCGCGCCGATGGGCATGTTCCTGTGGCTGCTGCTGCTGACCGTGCCGACCTTCCTCGGCATCGTGCTGCCGCTGGCGCTGGTCGGGGCCATCCTGTTCACCTACAACAAGATGGCGACGGACAGCGAACTGGTGGTGATGCGGGCGGCCGGCGTCGGTCCATTCTCGCTGTCGACGCCGGCGCTGGTGATGGCGGTGGGGGTGATGGCCGTCGTCTTCGTCCTGAACGTCTGGATCACGCCGGCCGCCCACCGCGAACTGGTGCGGATGGAATACACGGTGCGCAGCGACTATTCACAGCTGTTCCTGCGCGAAGGCGTGTTCAACGAGGTCGGCGACCGCTTCAGCGTCTTCCTGCGCGACCGCGACGCCGACGGCAACCTGCACAAGGTGCTGATCCATGACGGCCGCCAGCCGGACAAGCCGGTGACGATCATGGGCGACCGCGCGGTGATGCAGACCGGGCCGGAGGGCACGCGCTTCGTCGTCTATGACGGCAACCGGCAGGAACTGGACCGCAAGACCAACCGGCTGTCGCAGCTGTTCTTCGACCGCTATGCCGTTGACCTGAAGGCGGTGGCGCCCCAGGCGGCGGAGCGCTGGCCGGATGCCCGCGAACGCACCACGGCGGAGCTGATGGACGGCAACGTCCCGGCCCAGGACGACCGCATGCGCCGCGGCCTGATCGCCGAGCTGCACCACCGCTTCTCGTCGCCGCTGCTCGCCCTGACCTATGCGCTGGTGGCGCTGTCGGCCCTGCTGTCGGGCGAGTTCAACCGGCGCGGCCAGTCGTCCCGCGTCACCATCGCCGTGCTGCTGGTGATGGGGTTGCAGGCGGGGGCGCTGGGATTGACCAGCCTCGCCGGCAAGGCGACGGTCTTCGTGCCGCTGATGTACGCCATGCCGCTGGTGGCGCTGCTGCCGGCCCTGTGGGTGATGTCGCGCGGCTTGAGCCTGCGGCCCGGACGGCGGAGCGGCGCGCCGGGCGGGGCGGCTTCCGGAACCGATGCGGCGGCCGGGCCCGCTTCATGAGCCGCATCCTCTTCATCACCTCCAACCGGTTGGGCGACGCGGTGCTGTCGACCGGGCTGCTCGACCATCTGACCCGGACCTATCCGGGGGCGCGGCTGACCATCGCCTGCGGGCCGCTGCCGGCGCCGCTGTTCCGCGCCGTGCCGGGGCTGGAGCGGCTGATCCCGCTGGCCAAACGCTCCTATGCGCGGCACTGGCTGCGGCTGTGGCTGGACTGCGTGGGAACGCGCTGGGATCTGGTGGTCGATCTGCGCAACTCGGCGGTCGGGCGGCTGGTGCCGGCCCGGTGCCGCGCCTTCCACGCCAAGGCCGCCCGGCCGATGCACAAGGTGGAGGAGAATGCCGCCGTGCTGGGCCTGTCGCCGCCGCCGGCCCCGCGCCTGTGGATCGACGCGGCGGCGAGGGAGCAGGCCGACGCACTGATTCCCGCCGGAACCGGCCCCTTCCTCGCCATCGGGCCGACGGCCAACTGGCTGGGCAAGGAATGGCCGGCCGACCGCTTCGCTCGGCTGGCGCTGCGCCTGACCGGGGAGGGCGGGCCGCTGGCCGGCGCCCGGGTGGCGGTGCTGGCTGCCCCGCCGGAGCGGGAGCGGGCGCGGCCCGTGCTGGACGCGCTGGGATCTAAGGCCATCGACCTGACCGGCCGCACCGACCCGATGGCCGCCGCCGCCTGCCTGGAGCGGGCGGCGCTCTATGTCGGCAACGACAGCGGGCTGATGCACATCGCGACGGCGGCGGGGGTGCCGACCGTCGGGCTGTTCGGCCCCGGCTATCCCGCCGTCTATGGTCCCTGGGGGCCGCGCGGCCGGGTTGTGACCAGCAGCGTGCCGCAGGCGGACCTGCTGGCCCGCGTCGCCGCCAACCCCGACGACCGTGGCCTGATGGACGGCATCGGCGAGGAGCGGGTGGTGGAGACCGCAATTGAACTCCTGTCCGAAACGCATAGAACTTGTGACCAGTTTGCGGCAAGGGCTTGCGGACCGGCCGAAGTACCCCCGTTGCGTTGACAAAGCCGGCCGGATAACCGACACTTCCGCGACGAAGCAAAGGGGCAGGTCAGCCCCACCGGATGGGTTTTCCCCCGAGGGTTTGGAATGAAGCCGACTCCCACCTACGCCAACAAGCCGACCTCGGACAATCCGCGCGACGTCGAGGCTTGGGCCCTGGCGGAAGCGGCGCGCCGTATCATCGCCGCCAGCCATGCCAAGGACGAAAAGGCCTTCCGCGAGGCTCTTCAGCTGAACCAGCGCCTGTGGACGATCTTCCAGGCGGCGATCACCGAAGAGGATTGCGGCCATCCGCCGGAGGTCCGTACGAATATCGCGGCCCTGTCGCTTCTGGTCGACCGTGAGACGACCAACCGTCTGGTCGACCTTGATTTCGGCAAGATCGACACGCTGGTCAACATCAATCGCAACGTCGCCAGCGGCCTGACCGCCCAGGGCCAGTTCATCGCCGCCCAGCAGGCGACCCAGCCGCATCCTGGCACGCCGCAGACCGCCGCTCCGCAGGCGCCCGCCGCCCAGGCCGCGCCCACTGCCCCGGCGCCGGGCCAGCCGCCCGCCGGCCTGCGCCCGGCCGTGCCGCCGCGCCCGATGACCACCCCGGACGCTGCGCCGGTGAATCGCGAGTCCCTGCGCATCTCGATCTGAGCGGGTTCATATCGACAGCAAAAGGCCGGCGCTCCGATGGGGCGCCGGCCTTTTTTGTTGGCTTCCAAACTTATCGATTCAGAGCCCTCTCTCGGCCGTCATTCCCGCGAAGGCGGGAATCCAGCCATTTCAGCTCCTTGATTGCGGAGTTTCCTGGATCCCCGCCTTCGCGCACTGCTGTCCGGGATTTTCAAGGCTCGGCCAGTTTGAGGCTGAGTTGGCGGTCTGGCGGTCGTTTTTGCGGTGGCCGTGGCCTTGTCGGACAGCGATT
>NZ_VTTK01000022.1:0-112120 GCF_008365135.1 Azospirillum sp. Sh1
ACGCTCGACGAAGCGAAGGCGCTGCTGAGCTGACTCGCGTCTGAAGACAGCCGCCAGGGCCTGTTTTCGCCCCGTGGAGCGCGCTCTTCCGGTTCTCTGCGACACGCGACGCAGACAGGCCGGCAAAGCGCTCCACGGGGCGATTTTCGCAAGAGGAGATGCACCGCATGCCCGTGACCCGTTCTGACATCGTGCTGCGCGTCTCGAACGACGCGGCCAACCGGCAGACCGCCAACAGCTTCGTCACCTACGAGGAGATGGTCGACCTGGTGAAGTTCCGTGTCGACCGGCAGCTCTGGGACGAGCGTAGCGAGGACGAGCAGGTCCGCGCGATGGTTGCCGCCTACGAGGATGTCGTCCGCCTGCCCTTCAGCCGGCGCTTCGGTCGCTCGCAGTCGATGGACAATGAATGGGTCGAGCTGTTCGGCGAGCCGGCGATGGGCGAATGCCCCCTGGAGGATCCGGAGTTCGTCTGGTCGGTCAGGAAGTGCCAGGCCATCCAGACCCTCTACATCCTGGGCGGCACCCAGGTCCGCGACATGGCCCGCGAGGGCGTTCTCGGCACCCGCGCCGTCGCCGGCCGCAACACCGAAACCTTCTTCGCCGGTTACCGCGGGCCGGTCTGTGTCGAAGCGATCGAGGTGATCGCCCGGCACCTCAACCTGATGCCCAGCATGCGGCGATTCCTCTGATGGCCGGCCGTCATTCTTCAATGAGAAGAGAGATATAATATATATAATAATATTCTTCTCTCATTGATGACTGATAGTGAATTTGCGTCAGCGAATCGAACCTTATAGAATGACGCGAGCAAGCCATTCGAGGTGAGGATGTCCAGCCGGTATCCCTTTCCGCTGCGCCGCACGCCCTGGTTCCCGCTGACCATCGAGGTCCGCCGGGCGACCGGGCGCGATGCGTTCGGCCGGCCGAAGGAATACGGGCCGGTGCGCCGCTATGCCGCCCGGCTGTCGAGCGAGCTGAACGCGCAGATGATCGACGGCCAGATGCGGGCCGAGCAGCGCGGCGTCGTGCTCGATGTCGCCGCCGCCGACATCGCCGTCGGCGAGCTGCTGACCTACGCCGGCGAGGAATACACGATCACCTCCGCCCTGCCCGTCCACGATCACCGCGGCGAGGCGCACGCCCAGCAGGTCCAGGCCTACATCAAGCGCGGCGAGGGAGGGCGCTGATGCCGAGCGGCAAGGTCCATTTCGACGGCACCGCCTTCGTGCGTCATCTGTCCGACATCACCAAGGCGGTGCAGAAGAAGACCCCGGAAGCGCTGCGGGCGCTGGCCGAGGAGGTGCGCGACGGCGCTGTCGCCCGCGCCCCCATCAAGAGCGGCGAGCTGCGTGAGAGCATCCGCGTCGAGATGCAGCCGAGCGGCCGGGTTGCCGACATCGTCGTCGGGCCGGTCTACGGCAAGGGCGGCTACAACTATGCGATCGCCATGCACGAGGGCCACCCGAAGGTGATCGGCGGCCTCTACGAGCTGGGCGAACTGTCGCAGGCCTACAGCGACGGCCCGGCCCATTACGGCAAGGGCATCGGTGTCAAGTTCCTGGAGCGCGCCTTCAACGCTGTCTATCGCAGCGCGATGAAGCGCCTCGCCGGCGACTACGCAGACGCGATCCGCAGCGCCACGAGGGGCCGCTGACGATGCTGCTATACGAACTGCTGAAATACGTCGACAGTGCATCCGGCGGTGCCCTGGGCGTCGAAGGAACGTCGCTCTTCATCGGCCTCGCCCCGAGCGACGCCCAGAGCGCCTCGATCTTCGTCCAGCAGGGCGGCGAGCGGCGCGACTACGCGCCCGGCCTGCGCCGGCTGAGCTTCCAGGTGTTCACCCGCGACCCGGACATTCAGGCCGCCGAGGCGCGGGCGAGCGGCATCGCAGACGTCCTGACGCTGCGCGCGGCTGCCGTCGGACCCTATCACGTCTACGAGTGCAATCCGCGCCACGAGCCTCTGTTCCTCGGCCGCGAGGACAGCGGCCTCTACACCTTCGTCATCAACTATGCCGCTAACTGGCGCGCGGCGTAATCGGAGACCATCATGACCGTGAACACCGAAGACATCTCGCTCGGCGTCTGCGACGTCACCTTCGACGGCATCGACCTCGGCTCGACCAAGGGCGGCGTCGAGGTGTCGATCAAGACCTCCAACTACGAGGTGAAGGCCGACCAGCTCGGCGACACCCCGGTCAAGGACGTCATCACCGGCACCACCGTCGAGGTGAAGGTGCCGATGCTGGAGACGAACCTGACCAAGCTGAAGTCCGTCATGCCGCAGGCCGTCGGCATCGGCACGTCCGGCTCGGAGGTCGGCGTCGAGATCCGCTCCGGCGTCAACATCGACCTGCTCGATCTGGCGGCCGAGCTGAAGCTGCACCCGACCGGCGTCGACGCCAGCTACACCAAGGACGACTTCACCGCCTTCAAGGCCGCGCCCCTGCCGAACTTCACCTTCAAGTACGAGACCGGCAGCGAGCGCGTGTACGAAGTCACCTTCAAGTGCTACCCGGACACCAGCGCGAACAACAAGATTGCTGCGTTTGGCAAGCCCACTGCGCCCTGATAATATCAATCATCGGTGAATTTAACTAAGGCGGGGAGACGAGAATCCCCGCCTGCATCCCCAGGAAGCCCATGTCCCAGCCCACCGTTCTGAACCTCGACGAGTTCCGCGTCACCCGCTCCGTCATCATCAATGGCGTCGAGCGGACGTTGAAGAACATGACGGTCGAGCAGTTCATCGAAGCCGACGACATCGAGAAGAAGCTGGCCTCGGCCGAGACGCCGCGCGATCAGGCCAAGATTCTGGTCGAGGTGATCTCCGAATATCTCGAAGACACCCCGGTCGCCGACATCATGAAGCTCGACGTCGGTCAGCTCCTGATCCTGCTCGCTTTCATCCGCGGCTCGGACATCTCGGACAAGATCAAGGGCGCGGCTGCGGAGGCCGGCGCACCGGGGGAAGCCAAGGCGGGCAAGCGCAAGGGCCGCAGCGCGAGCTGATCCAGCTCGACTTCGGCTACTGCTTTGCCCGCGTCAGCCGCTTTTACGCCATCGACCCGCTCCGGCTCCTCCAGATGCCGGTGCGGATGTTCTGGAAGCTCTTCGAGGAAATCGACCGGCTGCGTGCGGAAGAGCTGGCCGAGTGGATGCCGGTGCATATGGCCGCGATGGGCGGCGGGGCGAAGCAACTCTACGCCCGCCTGCAAGGCCGGATCGGTACGCCCCTGGTCTTCGAGGTCACGGGAGGTCTCACGGACGAGGCGCGCGAGCGCCTGCGCAAGCATTTCGGCTAAAGAGGCAAGGGAATGTCGTTCAACGTCGGTACGCTGTTCGCGCGGCTCGATCTGGACAATCGGAGCTTCATCGTCGGCATGGCCCAGGCCACCGGCGCTGTCACGACATTCCAGCGCCTGACGCACAACACCTCCAACGCGCTCGGCAATCTCGCCGTCGCGTTTTCGGCCGTCGGCATCGGCGAGTTCATCGCGCTGACAATCAAGGCCGGCGAAGAGATGACGGGCCTCCAGCGCAAGCTGGAAGTCTTCGCGGACAGCTACAACAAGCTGGGCAAGGGGACGACGTCGGCGCAGCAGGAGATCGAATACCTGCGCGAGACCGCGATCCGCACCGGCGCGTCGTTCGACAGCCTGCAGAAGACCTTCGCCCAGCTCGCCCCCGTCGCCGTCTCCAACGGCGTGGCGCTCGACACGGTCAAGAAGGCGATCGAGGGGACGATCGGTGCCGGCTCGCTGATGGGCACCACCTCAGAAGAGCTGCACCGCGCCTTCGTGGCGATCCGGCAGGTCATCGGCAAGGACAAGCTCCAGATGGAGGAGCTGCGCGGCCAGCTCGGCGAAGCGCTGCCCAACTCCATGCAGATCGTCGTGAACGGTCTGAACCGCCTGATCGAGAGGGGCCAGCTCACCGCCCAGTCGATCGGCCTGATTGGCACAAACAGCCGGGTCACGATCGCCAGCCTGCAGCGACTGATCTCCGAGGGCAAGATCTCGGGCGACACCTTCGTCAATGCCTGGGCAGCCGGCACTGCGGAGTTCGCCAAGTTCGCCGAGCTGACCACGACCACCGTCACCGGCCAGATGGAGCGAATGGCGACGGTGATGAAGACGAACATCGGCTCGATCATGCGCGACAGCGAGTTGAACCTCACGCTGGCCGCGCTGACCGAGGCGTTTGTCGACTGGTTCGACCGGGTCACGACGCTGAGCGGCGAGCGCTCGAAGGAGATCGGCCAAAAGCTGATCTCGGGCTTCATGGATTTCGGCCAGGCGCTGGCCCGCCTGCTCGACGAGACGCGCCAGTTCAACAGCGCTGTACTGGCCGGCGTTGTCTCGTTGGTATCGAACATTGGCGAGACGGTGATGTCGCTGATGCGCATCCTGCCCGCCGACCTCATCGAGATGGGCATCATCGGCTACCTGATCTTCGGCCGCGGCGGCATCGGCGGGCTGCTGCGCGGCATCCTGAAGGTCGTCACCGGCGTCGCGGCGCTGGGCGAAGGGCTGAAGTGGATCGACAGCAAGACTGGCTGGTTCGGGCTGAAGGAGGGCGAGAACCCCTTCGATGTCGCGATCGACCGGCTGCGCCAGAACGCCGCCGAGGTTGACATCAGGCGCGCTGCCAAGCAGGTCCAGTACCGGCGCAACGCCCTGGCCGAGACCGAGAGCGCCAATCGGCCGAAGATCGACGCGCTGAACGCTTGGATCGAGCAGAACGCCGGCAACCCAAGAAACCCAACCTTCTCGGACAACTCCGGCATCTTCGGACGCCGCGGCGGCCTCTACACGTTGGCCGACGTGATGGCCAAGCGCGACGAGTTGCTGAAGCAGAACGCCGACGCCCGGGCGTCCTTCGAGAAGGACATGGCCCTCTACAAGCAGGCCTACAACGAGGGACTGGAGCTTCAGACCAAGCAGTTGAACGGCAAGGGCGGCGTCGCCGGCTTCGTCGGCGACATGCTCGGCAACAACCCGCTCGATGAGCCGGAAAAGAAGGTCGGCGAGTTCGAGCAGACCTTCATCGACTTCCGCAACTCCATTGCCCGGGCGACGGCCGCCAACAAGGCGATGATCGACGAGTCGCGCCGCAACTCGCCGTCCATCGTCACCGAGTTCATGCCCGGTGATGCGATCTCCGGCCTGTCGCAGAGCGACCAGCAGAACCTGCTGAACATGAACGCCGGCGTGCTGGAGATGGTCAAGACGCTCCAGGGCAACAGCTCGTTCCGCGTCGCCAAGATCACCGAATCCGTCGTCGAAAAGCTGAACAAGTTCAACGAGAAGTACGGCAAGGTCTTCGACGAAGAGGAAAGCGGCAAAACCAGCTACGGCCTCGCCAAGCGCGGCCAGTACCAAAGCCAGTTCATCCTGGAAGGCGCGCAGGCGCTGTCGAGCGTCAGCCTCGCCGGCCTGTCGCCGGAGCACAAGGCCGAGACGGTCGCCGCCCTGCGCAAGGCCGTCGCTGATCTGCGCCAGCGCGCGGTTGCGACCGGCGTTTCCGAGACCGTTCGCGAGATCGACCTGCTCGGCAAGGACGTCGAGAAGAAGATCGCCGACGATCGCCAGCGCGACGCCAACAAGGCCGATGCCGCGGCCAAGAAGGCGCTCCAGCAGCGCATCAAGGCCCTGACCAGCGAGAGCAAGGAGTATCTGTTCTCCGGCCAGTTCGGCACCGATTCCCTGGCCGCCTATGTCGCCTACGGCCTGGACGGCGATCTCGGCATGGCCCAGTCGCGCAAGCGGCAGGCCGATCTGCTGCGCCAGAACCTGGATCCGAACGATAAGAACCTGAACCCCTACGATCCGCGCTGGACCCAGGAGCAGCGCCTGCAGAACGCGCTCGAAGGCGAGCGGCTGACGCTGCGCAAGTCGATCCTGCAGACCGAAGCACAGCTCGCCTTCTATCGCGACGACAGCCGCTTCGAGCTGGCCCTACAGAAGGAGAACCAGGCCCTCCAGCTCCAGCTTGAGCAACTCCGCGAGAAGCTGCGCCTGCTGGCCGACCCGAAGTACCAGAGCCTGTTCCAGCAGAGCTATGTCGCCAACCTGAACGCCGGGGCGGCGCAGACCCGCCTCACCGCGGCTACCGCCATGTCGCCGGAAGGCCGCGACGCGCAGTTCAACTCCGACGCCGCCCAGGAGGAGATGAGCTTCGCGAAGATGACCTACGACTACAGCCTGAGCCTTGAGCAGCGTCTCCAGCTCACGCGCACCCAGAACATCCAGAACTTCGTCGATGCCTGGTCGAGCGGGCTTGCCGACATCCTCACCGGCCAGGAGTCGATCGGCAAGGGCTTCGCGAAGATGATCGGCAACATGGCGCAGATGCTGGCCCAGTTCTTCGCGCGCTGGATGGTGCAGCAGGCTGCGCTCGGCATCATGGGCTTCTTCGGCATCGGCGGCACGACGGCGAAGGTGAACCACACCGGGGCGATGGTCGGCGACGGCCCGTCTCGGATCGTGCCCGCCGGCCTGTTTGCCAATGCGCCGCGCTTCCACACCGGCGGTCTGGTGTCGGGCGAGGTGCCGATCATCGCGCGCAAGGGCGAGGCGGTCTTCACGCCTGAGCAGATGGACAACGCCGACAGCCTGATCCGCGCCGCGACCCAGGGCGGCCAGAGCGTCACCCAGAACGTCACCGTCAACGTCTCGGGCGGCTCGTCGGGCAACAAGGAACAGGACAAGGCCCTGGCCGAGCGGATCGGCGCGACGGTGAAGGAGCAGCTCCGGGCAATGATGGGCTACGAGCTGCGCCAACAGATGCGCCCGGGCGGTATGCTGAACAACCTGCGGAGCTGACGAATGACCGTTCCCACCTTCGTTCCGCCCTACCCGCCCGTGCTCGGCAGCGAGATCGAGCCGGAGTTCAAGGTGCTGGAGGCCGGCTTCGGCGACGGCTACACCCAGCGCGCCGCGGACGGCCTCAACAACATCCGCGACCAGCTCACCGTGACCTGGGAGCGGCTGACCTCGACGGAGCTGTCGGTGATCGAGGATTTCATCCGGGCACGCCGCGGCACCGAGAGCTTCTGGTGGCAACCGCCGGGCGACCATTACCCGCGCCGGTGGATTTGCCGGAAGCTCAAGCGCACGCGCGCCAGCAACAACGGCATCAACCTGAACGCCACCTTCATCGAAGTCTTCGACGCCTGATCCAGCCATGAGCCAGACCAACATCCCGGGGTGGGAAAGCCGCCCAGCACTCGCCGCAGCCGCCCAGACGCCGAATCCCGGTGCCTATGTCGAGCTGTTCACCCTCGACCTGACCAACTATGCCGGCGGCTCGGTCTACCATTTCACGCCCTCTGCCGGCCCGGCCGACCCGATCTCCTTCGGCGGCATCGTCTACACGCCGGTCGAGATGGAGACGGAGGGCTTCGAGTGGACCTCGTCCGGCTCGCTGCCAACGCCCCGCATCCGGATCGCCAACATCAACCGGCAGATGAGCAGCCTGATCTACGAGTTCTCCGACCTGCTCGGCGGCCGGGTGACGCGCCTGCGCACCTTCGACTGGTGCCTGGACGGGCAGCCCGGGGCCGACCCGCTCGCCTATATGCCGCCCGACATCTACCGCGTCGAGCGCAAGAGCCTGCTCGACAAGACCCATGTCGAGTTCGAGCTGTCCGCCTCGATCGACCAGGAAGGCGCAATGCTGCCCGGCCGGCAGGTGCTGCGCGACAACTGCACCCGCATCTACCGCACCTGGAACGGCGGCGGCTGGACGATCACCGACTGCCCCTATTCCGGCAGCGCCTGCTTCACCGCGACCGGACAGCCCACCGGCGACGCCAGCAAGGACGTCTGCGGCCGGCGGCTCAGCGACTGCAAGCTGCGCTTCGGCTCGAAAGCGTCGCTGCCGTTCGGCGGCTTCCCGGGAGTCTCGCGCGCACGGGTATCGACCGGCTCGTCGATTTGACCCTTTATCAGTCAGCGGTTACATATAGGGAGGAGAATGGAGTGCCTCCCGATGTTCACCTCCGACGCCGTCCTTGCGATGAAGACCCACGCCCTCGCCGAATACCCGCGCGAGAGCTGCGGCATCGTCGTGGACGGCGTCTATTTTCCGCT
The DNA here is from genome assembly GCF_008365135.1 of Azospirillum sp. Sh1. Lineage (NCBI taxonomy): Bacteria > Pseudomonadati > Pseudomonadota > Alphaproteobacteria > Rhodospirillales > Azospirillaceae > Azospirillum > Azospirillum sp. Sh1. Next base: position 8,102 of record NZ_VTTK01000022.1, read on the forward strand.
CCCCAACCGCGCGGCCGATCCCGAGCGCAACTTCCGCATCGACGACGCCGACTATATCGAACACGCCGACCGGATCGAGGCGATCGTCCACAGCCATCCGGACGGCCCGCTCCACCCCTCCGCCGCTGACATGCGCGGCCAGATCGCCAGCGCCGTTCCCTGGGCGATCCTGGCGGCCGACGGCGAGCGCTGCTCGGAGCCGTTGATCTGGGGCGACGGCGTGCCGGTGCCGGAGCTGATCGGTCGCGAGTTCGTTCACGGCGTCACCGACTGCTACGCGCTCGTGCGCGACTACTACCGCACCGTCCTCGGCATCGTGCTGCCCGAGTTCCCGCGCGACGACGAGTGGTGGACGAAGGGGCAGAATCTCTACCTCGACCATTTCGGCGAGGCCGGCTTCTCGGTCGTGCCGCTCGATGACGCCCGTGTCGGCGATGTCGTGCTGATGACCGTGCTGTCGCCGGTCCCCAATCATGCCGGCGTCATCTTCGAGCCTGGCACGCTGCTGCATCACCTGCCGCGCCGCCTGTCGCGCCGCGAACCGCTCGGCCTCTGGCACCGGCAGATCGTCCATATCCTGCGCCACAAGGACCGCGCCGATGGCTAAGATCCATCTGCACGGCGCGCTGGGCAAGAAGTTCGGCCGGACCTTCACCTACGAGGTCCGCGACGCCGCCGAAGCGATCCGCGCGCTGATCGCCAATCATCCCGATTTCCAGCAGGAGTTCCGCAAGGGTTCCTACCGGCTGGTCCGTGGCCGGTACACCCGCACCGGCTTCCACCTGACGCCGGAGACCCTGCACTTCGGCCTCGGCAACGCCGACCTGCATATCATCCCGGCCCCGGCTGGCTCCAAGCGTGGCGGCGGCAAGGCGATCCTTGGCGCGGTCGTCATGGCCGTGGCCGTGGCCGGCGCTCTCTACACGGGCGGCGGCTCCCTGGCGCTCGGCGGGGAAGCGTTCGCCGTTGCCGGCTATTCGGTCAGTTGGGGGTCGATCGCCCTGTTCGGCGCGACGATGCTGCTGTCGGGCGTCAGCCAGATGCTGACGCAGACGCCCAAGGCCAACACCGTCGCCACCAACGCCAGCTATCTCTTCTCCGGCCCGGTCAACAGCACCGAGCAGGGCGATTCCGTCTCCCTGATCTATGGCGACTGCTGGGTCGGCTCGACGGTCATCTCGTCGGGCATGGACAGCGACCAGACCGGGTCGAACTCGGCCATCGCCACCCAGACGACCACGGCCGTCAGCCCGCCGGCCACCGGCTCCAAGCCGATCGAGGGCGAGAAGGGCGGCGGCAAGTCGGGCGGCTCGTCCGGGGCGACTGAAGATCCGAACAGCCTGCAGTCGAAGGCGAAAGCGCGCGTGATCGACCTGCTGGGCGAGGGCGAGATCGTCGGCCTCGTCGACGGCGCGAAGAGCATCTACTTCGACGGCGTGCCGCTGGTCGGCCCGGACGGCAAGACGAATTTCAACGGCGTCGAGTGGGTTGAGCGTACCGGCCTGCCGAGCCAGGACTTCATTCCTGGCTTCCCGGCCGCCGAAACCACCGTCTCGGTCGGCGTCGACGTGAAGACGTCGGTCGGGCCGGTGACGCGCACGATCTACGACGCCGACGTCAACGCCGCCCGCGTCGCCCTGCGCTGGAACGCCATCACCGAGCAGGACACCAAGAACGGCAACCTGCACGGCTCCAGCGTCCGCTTCACCATCGAGGTGCGGGCGGCGAACCGGGGCTGGCAGACGGCCATCGACGACACCGTCACCGGCAAGACGACCAGCACCTACGAGCGCAGCTATCGCCTCGATCTGGCTGCCTACGGCAGCGCGCCCTACGACATCCGCGTCACCCGCGTCACGCCCGACGCCACCGCGACGTCCGTCCAGAATGCCTTTTCCTGGGCCTACTACACCGAGATCATCGACGCCAAGTTCGAGTACCCGAACTCGGCACTGATCGCGCTCAAGGTCAATGCCGAGGAGTTTGGCAGCTCCGTCCCGGCCCGGGCCTATCACGTCAAGGGCCTGAAGATCAAAGTGCCGGCCAACTACAATCCGGTGGCCCGCACCTATGCCGGCGAGTGGGATGGCAGCTTCAAGGTCGCCTGGACGAACAACCCGGCCTGGGTGCTTTACGACCTGCTGACGAACACCCGCTACGGCCTCGGCAAGTCGATCCCGGAGTCGGCCGTCGACAAGTGGTCGCTCTACTCGATCGCCCAGTATTGCGACGGTCCGGTGAAGAGCGGGGAGCTGGACAGCACCGGCGCGGACGTCATGGAGCCGCGCTTCACCTTCAACGGCGTCATCTCCGGCCGCACCGAGGCCTACAAGGTCATCCAGTCGATCGCCTCGACCTTCCGCGGCCTGGTCTTCTGGTCGGCCGGCGGCGTGCTGGCGCGGGCCGACATGCCGAACGATCCGATCAAGCTCGTCACGCCGGCCAACGTCATCGACGGCAAGTTCACCTATTCCGGCACCGCCCTGAAGGCCCGCCACACCGCGGCGCTCATCACCTTCAACGATCCCGACGACGGCTACCGCTCGGCCATCGAGATCGTCGAGAACCCTGAGATGGTGCGGCAGTACGGCTGGCGGCAGACGGAGGCGACGGCCTACGGCTGCACCCGGCGCAGCCAGGCCCGCCGGCTCGGCCTGTGGATGCTCGACAGCGAGCAGAACGAGACCGAAACCGTCACCTACCAGTGCTCGTTCGACCATCTCGACGTGATGCCCGGCGATGTCGTCAAGGTCGCCGATCCGGCCTGGGCCGCCGTGCGCATGGGCGGCCGTCTGCGCGCCTATGACGATGCCCAGCAGGTCGTGACGCTCGACGACACGGTGACGCTGGAAGCCAGCCAGAGCTACGTCCTGGCGATCACGCTGCCGGACGGCCGGCTCGTCGACTGCCCGGTGCGCCGGCCGACACCGGACAGCCACACCACCGATCAGCTCGCCATCGACGCCGGCCCGCTCGCCGGCGCGGTGCCGCAGCCGAATGCCGTCTGGATCCTGACCGCGACCAATCTCGCGCCGCGCCTGTTCCGCGTGCGCGCCGTCGTCGAGAAGTCGCGCGGCATCTACGAGATCACCGCACTGCTGCACGACCCGGCCAAGTATGCCCGCGTCGAGAACGGCGTGCAGCTCGTCCAGACCGCGACGCAGGCCGTCAACAGCATCGCAGCGCCGGCCGATCTGAGCGCCGTCGAGAGCGTCTATTGGGTGAACGGCCTGCCGCAGGCCCGGCTGACCGTGAGCTGGTCGACCAGCGCCGACGCCCGCATCTCCGGCTATCGCGCCTATGTGCTGACGCCGGGTGGCCAGTGGCAGGAATGGCAGGTCACGCGCACCTGCGGCTTCGACGTCGAGCCGGCGGCGGAGGGCCAGTACACCATCCGCGTCCTGGCCGTCACCTACGACAACCGGCGCTCGCAGCCCGCCGAGATCAGCGTGCAGGTCAAGGGCAAGGGCACCCCGCCCGGCCAGCCGCAGGGCCTGGTCGCCACCGGCGGGCTGCGCCAGATCGCTCTGACCTGGGTGAACCCGTCCGACACCGACCTGTCCTACATTGAGGTGCTGGAGGCGGAGACGAACGACCTCTCGACCGCGACCGTCATCAACACGGTCAAGGGCAATGCGTTCGTGCGCACGGGCCTGGGCGGCTTGGTGACGCGCTATTACTGGGTCCGCGCCGTCGATCTTGCCGGCAACACCGGCGACGTCAATTCCAACATCGGCACCGGAGCGACGACCGCCCAGCTCTCGCACGACGATCTGGTCGATCAGGTCATCTCGCAGTCGAAGCTCGTGCCGATCCTGCAGCAGAAGATCACCGGCATCGAGAAGATCGCCGAGGCGGTCGCCGGCGGGCTGGTGCGGATCAACGACAGCTACGGCCGCATCAAGCAGGAGATCGGCCGGCGCGAAAGCGATGTCGCCGAGGTCAAGACCGACGTCCAGCAGCTCCAGGACGACACGCAGTCGCTCACCAGCCAGATCACGACCGTCACCGCGCAGTTCGACGGCCAGATCGCCGGCGTGAAGGAGGAGTTGACGGCGCTGGCGACGGCCGACGAGACGACGGCCAAGCGCATCGACACCGTCGTCGCGACCTTTGGCAACAACCTGGCTGGCCTTCAGAGCCAGCTCACTGCGACCACGAGCGCGACCCAGGCCAACGCCGAGCGCATCGACAGCGTCGTCGCGAGCTTCGGTCAGACCCTGGCCGGCCACGACAGCCGCATCACCGCGGTTGCCGATGCCAATGGCGCGCTGACGACGCGGGTCGACAGCCTGGGGGCGAGCGTCGACGGGGTGAAGTCCGGCCTGACCAGCGAGCAGACCGCCCGCGCGAACGCCGACGGCGCGCTGTCCCAGCGCATCGACAGCCTCAACGCCTCGCTCGGCAGCGTCTCGGCCTCCCTGCAGACCGAGATCACCGCCCGCGCAAACGCCGACGGCAGCCTTTCCCAGCGCGTCGACACGCTCAACAGCACGGTCGGCGGCTTCTCGACGTCGATCCAGCAGATCGCCTCGACCACGAACGGGCTGGCCGCGCAGTACACCGTCAAGATCGACAACAACGGCTATATCTCCGGCTTCGGCCTCGCCAGCTATGACCGTGGCACCGCCGGCCGGGTCAGCGAGTTCGTCGTGCGCGCCGACAACTTCATCGTCGGCACGCCGGGAGTCTCGGCCGACTACCCGTTCGTCATCGGCACGGTGAACGGGCAGACGCGCGTCTCGATGTCGACGGCGTTCATCCAGGATGCCTCCATCGACGCTGCCAAGATTCGCGATGCGACGATCAGCCGGGCAAAGATCCAGGATCTGACGATCAACGGCCAGAAGATCGAGGACTTCGCGACCTCGAACATCTCGGCCGCCACAGGCAAGGAGTCCGCGACGGTCGGGCTAAGCACGACCGGAAAGCGCGTGTTGCTGATCGCTTGTCGGGGTTGGCTCGTAAGGTACGTCAACTCGTTCGGCGAGAGCAATCAGGAATACTATAGATGGCAGATACTCTCCCAAGTGTGGGTGGAGCAGCCCGGGCCTGGCTGGAACATCTGGACGACTGCAAACGCTGACACCGGGAATTACGGCGGCTTCGACATTATCGGCTACAACAGCATGTTCGCTTCAATTGCCGCCCTGGAGTTGCGGAAATGACTGTTACCGTCAAGAGATTTACTGTGCCGTCTGCGATGCCTACCAGCGCGCAGTCTTTTGCGGTCCTGAGCGGCGACACCGAGATCAGCCTCGTCTTCTATCGGCCGAACAGCGGCGAGATCGTTCAGGTCGCCGGATGCGGCCCAGCCGAGCTGGCGTTCTTCCAGTTGCCGGGCTGCGCGCGGCTACAGGCAAAGGCCGATCCGAAGAGCGACTATGTCGATCTCTCCGGCCCTGCGCCTGTCGTGCGCGCCCGGCCCGAGATTGAGCACCTCGGCGCGCTGCCGATCCCGGCGACCGTCACTATCGCCTGCCGCACCACCGGCGCGACCAGCACCTACACGGTCGAGGACGGCAGCTTCGAGTACGACGATCTGCCCGGCGTCTATGACGTCCACGTCAGCGCTTGGCCCTATCACGACGCCCACTTCGTCCTGGAGATCACACCATGAAGGTGACGGCGACCCGCACCCGCGAGGAGATCGCGAAGCTGCGCGAGAAGGCCTACCTGGAGCGCTGGCCGGCCGCCCAGCAGCTTGAGGCGCTGCAGGACAAGCAGAACGGCGACGCGACGAAATGGGAGCGCATGCAGGCCGATTTCGCGGCGATCCGCGCCCTCTACCCCTACCCTGACACGCAGACCGAGGAGAATTGAAGATGGCCGGCTGGTATCGGCAGGGCACCGTCACCCTCACCCAGGGATCGGCCGCTGTCACCGGCAGCGGTACGCTCTGGCTGGGCGCTGTGCGCGACGGCTCTACATTCACCACTGATTATAAGACGCTTTACGAGGTCGTCTCTGTCAGCGGTGATGGCTCTTTGACCCTCGACCGCCCCTGGGAGGGCGCGAGCGTCAGCGCCGGCAGCTACGCCGTCATCTTCGCCTCCGAGACGATCTCGAACGCGGAGCTGGTCGCCGAGATCGCGACCATGGTCGCGAAGTGGGCGCAGCGCGAGGATCAGTACGACGATTGGATCGGCGGCGATCCGCACGGCGGCCCCAACGGCGACGGCCGTTATCCGCTGACCGACAGCAAGGGTGTCACCCGGCTCGTCGAAAGCCCGGCCCTGCTGCTCCAGCTTCTTGACGACGGCACGGCCGATAACGCAGCCCGGATCATCGCCGCGATTGAGGACGATGTCGCGACGGCGCGGCAGGCCGCCACCGACGCCGCCGCGGCCATCGCCGTCGTCCAGACCGACCGGCAGGCCGTCTCGGCAGCAGCGGCAACCGTCGCGACGAACCTGAATGTCACCACCGAGGCGGCGCAGACAGCCACCTCGCAGGCGAACATCGCCACCCTGCGGGCGAACGACGCCAGCGCCAGCGCCCAGGCCGCAGAAGACGCCAAGACGTCGGTGGACGCGACCTGGGTCTCGATCCAGGCTGCCCGCGACACCACGCTTGCCGCCAAGGAGACGGCCGTCTCGTCGGCCGACACCGCGACCAGCGCCCGGAACGTGAGTGTTGCGGCGCGCGACACGGCCGTCGGTGCGAAGGATACGGCCGTCTCGGCGAAGACCGATTCCGAGGCGGCGCGCGATCTGGCGAAGGCTTGGGCGACGAAGACGGACGGCCCGGTGTCGGGGACGCTGAAGTCGGCGCTGGCCTACGCTCTTGATGCCTCCTCCCAGGCCACCACGGCGACGAACAAGGCGGCCGAGGCGGCAGCGAGTGCTGCCGCCGCCCAGCAGTCGGCCTCCGATCTAGCCGCGGCCGTCACGTCCGCTCAGAGCAGCGCCAACAGTGCCAGCGCCAGCGCGCAGACCGCGACCGACAAGGCCGGGGCTGCCTCGCAGTTGGCCGATGCCGCCGGCACGTCGGCCGCGACCGCAACATCTGCCGCCTCCGCGGCCGGCGCTGCCCAGGCCGCATCCGAAGCCGCGCGTGACACCGCCGTCGCCCAGGCTGGCATTGCCACGGCCGCGGCATCGCAGGCCGCCGATAGCCAGACCAACGCCGCCAACAGCGCCCAGACCGCAGCCGCCGCGGCTGCCGACGCGATCTCCGCCAAGAGCGACGCGACGAACGCCCGCGATCTCGCCGTCTCGGCGAAGGATTCGGCCGTCAGCGCGAGGGATCTGGCGCAGGCCTTCGCCAATGCCGGGGCCGGCTATCAGGTTACGCCCGGCACCTACTCGGCCTACCACTGGTCCGAGCAGGCCCGCGCCTATGCCCAGCAGACCGCGAACATCGTCGGCGGCACGAACTTTGGCATCATCGGCGACGGCACGACGGCTCGCTTCACTGCGAGCGGCCCGGGCGCGATCCTGAACCTCGTCCAGGGTGCCGGCGCGAAGCTCACCTACAACCCGAGCGCCTGGTCCGTCAGCTTCGGCTTCGACTCCACCACCGCGCCGATCACCGCGATCAGCGGCATGGCCGCGACAACGGTCCAGGGTGCCGTCGCCGAGCTGAAGAGCCGGATCGACAGTGCCTCCTCGATCGGCAAGGCCGGCGGCCTCGTCTCGGTCGACGATGACGGCGACGTCGTCCTGGCCCCGGCTGCCGGCAAGGTCGCGTTCTACAACGGCAGCGAGATTCACACCGTCGCCAGCGCCTACAGCAAGGCACAGACCGACGCGGCAATCGCGGCCGGCACTGCGGCGAAGGCCGTGCGCTTCGCCAACGCGATGACCCTCTCGCTGACGGGCGGCGTGACGGGGTCGATCATCTTCGACGGCGCAAGCCCGTCCGTGTCCATGGGAACCACCGTTGCGTCGGTCCCGGCTTCGGCGATTACCGGCACCATCAGCCTCTCGAACCTGCCGGCCGGCGCGCTGGAGCGCCTCGTCGTCGTTGCCAATCAGGCCGCGCGCTATGCCCTGACGACCGCCACCGTCCAGCTCGGCGACACGGTCAAGGAGTCGGATACGGGCCGGATGTTCTACCTCAAGAACGAGGCGAGCATCGGCAGCGCGGCCGGCTGGGAGGAGTATTCGGTCGGATCGGCCGCGAGCGTCCCCTGGACCGGCATTACCGGCCGGCCCACCACGCTGTCCGGCTTCGGCATCACCGACGGCCAGCCGCTAAATCCGCTGCTGACCGCGATTTCCGCGCTCGACGCAAGCAACGGCGTCCTGGTACAGACCGGCTCCGGCGCTGCGGCCAAGCGCGCGATCGGCGTGGCGACGGCGACGGACATTCCCGACCGGGCCGCGGCCGACGGGCGCTATGCGCAGCTCGGGGCCAACAACACCCTCACCGGAACCCTGCGCATCCAGAACTCGTCGTGGGAGGCTATCCACGTCGAGAACGCCGGCGGGACCAAGTACGCCTTCCTGGGCTGGAACGATACCAACGGCTACGGCCGCCTCGGCGCATACGGCGCGAGCGCTTGGCAGAACTTCGCCATCTCGGAAGGCGGCTCGCTGACGGCTATCGGTACGACCACGATGCCGACCGGCGGGGCTAAGCTGAATGTCGCGACCGGCATCCAGATCGACAACAACAATGTCTGGCACGCCGGCAACTTCACGCCCTCGTCCAAGCTCGACGCAGCCAATCCTGTCATGCAGGGCGCGCTGAGCCGTACCGGCGGCACGGCCCCGGCCTACTACATGAGCCAGGACGGCATGGGCCGTCAGCACTGGTACTGGAACACGGCCGGCGGCACAGCGCCCACCTTCTCGGTCGCCGGCGAAGACGCGATGGACATCGGCATGTCCGTCAGCAACGACGGTGTCAACGGCCCGCAGTTCTGGTTCCGCGGCGCGCACGGCAACGGCAAGGCAGCCGGAGCGTCGTTCACCTGGTCGAACATCCTCTACGCCAGCATGACGACGTTCCAATGGATGGGGAACACCGTCTGGCACGCCGGCAATTTCAACCCAGCCAGCTATGCTCCGCTGGGAGCGGCCAACTCCTTCACCGGCAAGCAGAAGATCACCGGCAGCGGCACGACGTTGCCCGCCGCGACCGGCATTGCCGCTCAATCCAGCGACACCGGTGGCCTGGAAATCTGGTCGCAGGGCACAGGCACGACAGCCGGTGCCGCCTTCATGTCGTTCCATCGCCCGGGTTCCTACGCCATTCATCTCGGCTTGGACACCGACAACAGGTTGAAGGTCGGCGGCTGGTCGATGGGTGCCAATGCCCACGAGATTTGGCACGCCGGCAACGCTCCGATCAGCACGGGAGCTACGGCCAGCACTGTCGTAATGCGCGGCACAGATGGCCTGATCGCTTCGACCGGCCTCGTTGCGTCCGACGGCCAGATCCTCCAGCTCGGCGGCGGGCAGACCGCGCAGTATCCGCAGCAGGTTCAGATCGCCGAAAGCACGCACGCCACCTCGCGCCGCTCCGGCATCGGGATCGGCGGCTGGATACTCGCAAGCGACACGGCAGGCAGCGGCACCCGGGATTTCGGCGTCTGGTCGATGGCGCTCAGCGCCTGGGTGATGAGAGTCATCACCATCGGCGCGGTGATCTTCTACAAGGCCGTCCGCGGTGCAGCCGTCACGCTTACCGACGCCGCCACCATCACCCCGGATTTCGCAGCCGGCAACTACTTCAAGGTCACGCTCGCCGGCAACCGCGTGATGAGCTTCCCAGCCAATGTCGGCGACTGCCAGGGCGGCAGCATCTGGATCATTCAGGACAGCACCGGCTCGCGCACCCTGTCCTTCGCGGCCGGCTGGAAGTTCGACGGCGGAGCCGCGCCATCGCTGTCCACCACTCCCGGCGCAATTGACCGGCTCGACTATGTCGTGCGCGACAGCGGCGCAATTGAGGCGGTTCTGCATAAGGACGTCAAGTAATGGGCATGATGGGCTTCGGGGCGACGATCAGTCTCGCCGCCGCTCCTCTTGTTCTGAAGAACCGGGTTATCGCTCGGCGCTACTCCGGCTACTTCTATGACAACGTGACCTATCAGAACGGGCGCACGCCGACGGCGACCTACGTGGTCCTGCCGTCGAGCGGCACGCCGTCGATCGGCCTAGCGAATGCCGGCGGTGGGGGCGACAACTTCACGGTCATCTGGGAAGGCTATTTCATCCCGCTGGTGAGCGGCACCCACACCTTCTCCACGACCAGCGACGACGGCTCGTTCTTGTGGATCGGCGATGTCGCCAATGCGCCAACCACCTCGAACGCCACCGTAAAGAACGGCGGCACGCACAGCGCGAGCAAGGCAACCGGGACGGCGACGCTGACGGCCGGCGTCGTCTACCCGTTCCGGGCGATCATGGGCGAGGAAGGCGGTGGCGAATACATGGAAGTCACCGTCACGCCGCCCGGCGGGTCGGAGACGAACGACCTGTGGCCCTACCTCTGGGCTACCGCGGCGTCCGTGATGCCGAAGATCATCTCCCGCTCGACAACGACGCAGTCGGTGACGATCGGTCAGTGCGTTTCGACGGCCATTGTCGATATGTGGGGTGCCGGCGGTGGGCGGGCGCGCTACGGCTACGGCAATCGCGCAGGCGGGTCGGGCGGCTACCAGTATCTCGAAATCCCCGTCGCCGCCGGCGACGTCCTCACATACGCGGTGGGCGGCAAGGGCGAGGATGCCAACACCGCCTATCAGACCGCGGGCGGCATGTCGGGCAGCGGCCAGGGCAACGGCGGCCCAGGTGGCGCTCCACGAATTACGAACCTGCTGTCCGGCAAGACCGACATGCTCGACACCTCGGTCTGGACCGAGCCGTTGAGCGGCAACGGCGGCATCGTGCGCTCGCGCGTCGTCGGCCCGGCCAACATCATGAACGCCACCCGGCTCGACTACGCCCAGAACAACCGCGGCGCTCCCCGGCTCATCCGTGCGCCGCTCAGCTTGGCAGCCGGAACCTACACCTTCGCCTTCGATGCGAAGCTGATCTCCGGCACCGGCAACCTCACCTTCGACATCAACGACATCTCCAGTTCCTGGATCGACCTGTTCAGCCAGCTCAAGCTCGGCTCCTGGACCCGGGTCAAGCACACCTTCACGATCTCGTCCTCGGGCGGCTGGCTCGACTTCCCCGGCGACACCATCGCCAGCATGGTGCTCGACGTCGCGAACCTTACCCTCGAAAGCGGCTCGACCGCGGGCGGCATCGGAGGCGGTAACGGAGGCGGCGGAGGCGGCCGAACCGAGATCTACAAGAACGGCGTGCTCGTCGGGGTCGCGCCGGGCGGAGGCGGAGGCGGCGTCACGGACGGTTACGGCAACGGCGGTGGCCCGGGCGGCGGCCTTCAGGGCGGCGACGTTGGCGAGACCAACGGCGTCGCCGGTGCCAGGGGCGGCACGCAGTCCGGGCCGGGTGCCGGTGGCTACTCCATCAACAACAGCGGCAACGTCGGCGGCGCGGGCAGCGGCGGCAACGGCGGCGCTGCCCAGACCCCGGGCAATACGGGCGGCGGCGGGGGCGGCTACTATGGCGGGGGCGGCGGCGCACAGGATCCGCAGGGTCAGGCCGGTGCCGGTGCCGGCGGGTCGGCATACTCGCACCCGACGCTCACCCGCAACGCCAGCACGCTCTCCGGCTCCGGAACCACTCCGCCGAAGACCAATCACCCCGATTACACCGGCAATGCAGGCCGAGGCGGCTATTCGAGCGCGTTTGATTCGACGGTCTACGGCTCTGAAGACGGCCTGATCGTCATCGACTTCGTATAAGGAGCAGACAAATGTTCCCGGTTGCTCTTGTTCTGGACGGTGAAATTCTGTCGGTCTTTTCCGGCCCGATGCCGTTTGTCGGCCCGGACGGTGTCCAGCACTCGGTCACGGTCTGGACCTCCTGGACCGACAAGGATTGGGAAGAGAAGTGCCCGGGCGTGCAGCGGCTGCCGGTCATCGACAATGTGCCCACCTCGGCCGCAGCGACCGCGCGCTGCCTGCCAACGACCCAGTGGAAGGTGACGGATACAGCCGTCGAGACCGTCTACGAGACCTTCGAGAAGTCGCTCGACACTGTGAAAACCGAGCACAAGAATCTCGCCTCGTCGCAACGCTATGTCGCTGAAACCGGCGGTATCACAGTCGGGGGCGCTGTGATCCGTACCGACCGCGAGAGCCAGGGCCTCGTCAACGGAGCCTACTCGCTGGCCCGCGACATGGTCGACGGCCATGTTCCGGCCCAGCCGATCGACTTCAAGGGGGCGAGCGGCTGGGAGCAGATCGCACCCGAGGATATGGTCGCCATCGGCCGGGCGGTTGCGCTGCATGTTCAGGCCTGCTTCTCGCGCGAGCGTGCGCTTCACCGGCAGATCGACGACGCCGGTGACATCGAGGCCGTGCTGGCGATCAACGTGACGGCCGGCTGGCCTTCGGCCTGATTTGCTTTATCAGTCATCGCTGAATATACTTCTCGCATTATGAGCCGCGGGCAGAGCGACATGCAAAGCGGAGCCTTATCATGACGGAGTTGACCATGAGCCAGGAAATCCAGGCTCTCAAGGAGCACGTCGAGGCCCGCTTTGCCGGGCTGGAGCGGTGGTTAGAGCGCGTCACGGCCGCAATCGAGAAGCAAGGCGAGAACAAGGAGCGCCTGATCGTCGTCGAGACGAAGCATCAACTGCTCGAAGAGCGAATCGCATCCCACGAGCGCGCTGTCGAGACGAAGATCGACCAGCTCAACAGCAAAGTCTCGGCCGGCAACGAGAAGATCATCAAGTTCGGCGTCTATTTCGCGGTCTGCGGCTTCGTCCTGACTGTCATCGCGCCGATTCTGCTGAAGAAGTTCCTGGGAGTTTGAGCCATGACCGAACCCGTCTGTCAGGCCGCCATCGACCTGGTCAAGCATTTCGAGGGACTGTACCTCCAGGCCTATCTCTGCCCCGCCGGCGTGCCGACGATCGGTTACGGGCATACGGCCGGCGTGAAGCTGGGGCAGAAGATCACCGCCGAGCAGGCCGAAGACCTGCTGGCCATCGACCTGAAGAACGCCGCGGCCGTCGTCGACCGGCTGGTCAAGGTGCCGGTGACGAAGGGTCAGCGCGGCGCGCTGTCGAGCTTCGTCTTCAACCTCGGCCAGGGGAATTTCCAGTCCTCGACCTTGCTGCGGCTGCTCAACGTCGGCGACTATGAGGGCGCAGCCGGACAATTCGAGCGCTGGGTCTTCGCGACGGTCAACGGCAAGGCGACCCGGATGCCGGGCCTGGTGAAGCGCCGGGCGGCCGAGGCGCTGCTGTTCCGGCACAACGTCTTCCCGATCAAGCTGGCCGCGGCCGATCCGATGCCGCAGGCGGTGGACGATCCCGATGGAGAGTCCCTTCAAGACAGCGCCATCGCGTGAGGCCGGCATGCTGCCGCTGATTCCGTTCGCCATCAGCCTTGCTGCCGAGTTCCTGCCGGACCTCGTCGGCAAGATCGCCGGCGACAACGCGGAGAAGGTCGCGAAGGACGTCGTCAGCGCCGCCAAGGCCGTCACCGGCCAGAGCGAGCAGGACGCGATCCTCACCGCCCTGCGTGCCGATCCCGCGGCCGTCGCCAAGCTGCAGGAGGCCTTTATCGACTACGAGAAGACCGTCCTGCAGGAGGAGACCAAGCGGATCGACAGCATCAACGAGACGATCCGGGAGGAGGTCAGGAGCGAGCACGGCTATGTGCGCAACATGCGCCCGACCTTCGGCTACGCCATGGCCTTCACCTGGGTCATTCAGATGCTGGCCGTCACCTGGGCGATCGTCATGACCCCGGCCGAAGCCGCCCGGATCATCCAGGCGGTCGCCGAGCTGGGTTTCATGTGGGCGGTCGGGCTGTCGGTCGTCGGCGTCTATGTCTGGCGGCGCTCGGATGAGAAGGGTGCCGGCGGCTCGCTGCTCGACCGGCTGCCCTTCCCGATGCCGGGCAAGCGCTGATGGGCGCGCTGCTGCGCATCGCGGTGCGGCCGGCCATCCGGCTGCTGATCGCGCTGTTCGAGGCCTTCGCCTACCGGCTGCGGGGCGGAGGCTTCATTCAGTTCGGCCGCACTCAGCCCGCCCGCGCCTGCTGGGCGATCTCCTTCCTGGTGATGGTGTTCGCCTATGCGCATGCCCCTTGGCAGGCAGCCTATCTCGCGACGCCGGTGCTTGCCTTCCTGTCGCTGATCGCGACCGGGCACGGCGAGCACCAGGATCTCGGCCGCGGCAAGGCCGGCTCCAGCCTGGACGGCAAGCCCTACGAGATCGCCACATGGCCGATCCGCGCGCTCATCAAGCGCTCCGACGACTGGCCGATCTGGCAGCGCGAGCTGTTCGACGCGGCCTGCATGAGTTGGATCGGCCTACTGCGCGGCGTGATCGCAACGGCGGCGATCGCGCCCTTCGACCCGTCCTTCGCCATCCGCGTCATCATCGGCAACGCCCTGATGGGGCCGGCCTACTGGCTCGGCTACCGCGTGCCGCTGACCCTGCCGGGCCTCGCCGCCCGGACCACCGAATGGGGCGAGCTGTTCACCGGCTTCTGCATCGCCCTGCCCTTCCTCATTCGCCCCTGATCCTGGAGGTTTCATGGCGCACCGGAACGACCCGCAGCCGAAGAAGGGAGGCCGCCGGCGTCGCTCCGGCGCTGCCGAGCCTGCCGTGGCCGCGACCATTCCGTCTGTGAACGACATCGAGCGCGCCAACGCGATCAAGTTCGAGCCTGCCAATCCCCGGCAGCGCTTCCACATGCGCTCGCTCAAGGAGAAGTCGCTGACGCTCGCCCTCGGCCCGGCCGGCACCGGCAAGACCTACGTCTCGATGGTGTACGCCGCCCAGGCCGTCCTGCGCGGCGAGATCACGAAGCTCGTGCTGATGCGCCCAGCCGTGGCGCTGGAGGGCGAGGAGCACGGCTTCCTGCCCGGCGACCTGTTCGCCAAGGTTTCGCCCTGGGCGCGGCCGATGCTGAAGAAGCTCGACACGCTGATTGGCGGCGGGCGCGTCAAGGCGATGGTCAAGAACGGCCAGATCGAGGTCTGCCCCTTCACCTACCTGCGCGGCGACGAGTTCGAGGCCGGCACCTTCGTCATGCTCGACGAGGCGCAGAACTGCACGGTCGGCCAGCTCAAGGCCTTCACCACCCGCATCGCCGACGGCTCGCGCATCGTCATCGCCGGCGACGTCAGCCAGCACGACCTGCCAGGCGACAGCGGCCTGTCCGTCCTGCTCGACGTGATTGAGGGTTCCGACGACATCGACTGCGGCATCATCGAATACGAAGCCCGCGACATCGAGCGCGGCGCGCTCTGCGCAGCGTTCGTCAAGGCCTGGGAGGGCTGCCGGAATGCAGCGTGAGCGCCGGGCAATCCGCAGCGCCTGGGTAGGGGAAGACGACGGCACGCTGCTGGTCGGGGACACGGTCTTCGAGGAGGAGGACGGCCCTGAGTTCGAGCCATCCGGCCTCCTCGGTCCCGACGGCCAACCAATCCTGCGCTATGTTCCCCGCAAGGATCCGATTGGCTTTCTGTGGCATGATGAAGAAGGTTCTCTTCGTCCTCGCCACTACTTCACTGCTGAGTGACAAAAACCCGGACAAGTTCAACATTCTTGTCCGGGATTCTATACACGCCTTCAATCAGCATCAGACGCACCAGCTCCTCGGCTTCTTCTTCGCTCAGATTGCCGAACCGCTCGTCTTTTACTTCGATAGTGACCAGACTCACGACATAACTCTCCGATGACAACAAAGGAAAATTATGTCGCATTATAACAAAACGTCTGCTTTCTATCTATGGTTAATTTATACGCCAATATACGTCTGTATGTAGACCTCTAACGCTTCGTTAACGAAATCCTAGGGTATTAACCTTAAAATCGGCCCAAAGGTCGCGTTTCTCCTTCACCGCGGAGGCCCGGGCCAAGCGCCCTTGTCAATCGGCCATGCAGAAACTGCAGGGCGAGCAAGCTGGCGCAACATGGTCAGTCTTCGTTCGACAATACCGCCAACGCTATGGATTGAAGCAGGAGGCGCTCGCGGCCTTGGTCGGCGTGCGTCAACCCACCGTCGCGCGCTGGGAGGCCGGCGAGGCGATGCCCGCTCTGCACCGGCGGGCCGGCATCCTCAACGCGATGCGCGAGCATGCCGCCCTGCATGAGCAGGGACTGATTGCCGGGCCGCCCGTCGCACCAGAACCAGTGATCGCTCCGGACACGCTGCGGGCGCTGGTACGCACACAAGACCCGGCGTCGCTGCTGTCGTCGGACTTTATCATAGTCGACGCATCGGAATCGGTTCACCGGGGCTTCGCGCTGCGCGGGGAGACGCCGATCGGCGTCGACATCAGCAAATTCCAGACGCCGGGCTTCGAGGCCGTCATCAAGACGCTTGGCCGCGATCTATTGAGGCCCGGCAGCGACTTGCTGTCGATCTCCTTCGACGACGATTCCGTGCTGATCGACGGCAAGCGGCTGCGGCGCACCTGGACGGCAATGGAAGTCGCTGGCGAGCGCTTCATCTTCAACATCGACCGCTTCTATGTCGACCCGGAGGAATCGACAGGTCTCAACCTGTCGATCCTCACACGGGACGATCTTTAGAGTGACGCCCGTGCCTACTTCCCCGCCCGGGTGAGCGGCTTCACCAAAAATTTCGTCAGCAGCAGGAACGCCAGCAGACACGCGGCCAGCACCGGGAAAAACAGCACCGGCCAGCCCATTGCGACCTCACTCCAGCTATGAGTGCGAATGGCCTGGTTGAAGTGCTCGGCACCTGCATTCGATATACATGAGGTCAGATCATCACCCAAGTTTCCGTTGGTATAGTAACGACTGTCAGGTTGTTTTCTCTCTATATAGCTGCGGTATTTTTGTCTTATCGAATCCATGTGGCGATCTACCAAATCTCTCTGTAGATCGCTCAATTTGTCGTAGCCGTACCCATCCCCTGCGGCTACGACCTCGTAGCATTGCCTCCCTGTCAGAGCCGTGAGCGAGTGCCCATCGCTATTGGTGTAGACAAGAGGTGCTTCATCATCTCGGCTGCTCGAGTAGGGGTAGGTATTGGCATAGTGCTTCCGATACTCGCCCCTGATGATCTCAAACAGACTACCACTCAACCCAAAAAACACCAGCATGACAACCACAAGGCGCGTGATGTAAAACATCTTTCGGCCGGTACTCTTCGCTAGCGCGACCGACGCTCCTTTCATTTCCTTCATCCTGGCGTTGCTGTGGGCGTCTGATAGGAGACGGGCAAGCAGTTCGACATACAGAGCTTTTGCCTTTTGCAGATCTCCCTCAGAGCGGGCCATAGCTTTGACCCATAGATCTTCACGCCGGAGGCCTTGCTCGATCTCCCGCATCGCCTCGCCGTAAAACCGCTCCTGCACGTCCATCTTTTTGCCCCCAGCCGAACAGCTTGCTCGCCGTGGTCGCAGTCGGCCATCGGCAAGGAAGGCAAAAGGGTTACAGATATCCAGACTTTAGTTCAAACTTTTGATAGCGATCTACTGAACCGCGAATCACGTACCGCTGATGCCGGGCTTTGGAAAGCTTGGCACACCTGTTCAGGCGGCGATTGCCGAAGCGAACTGCGCCTTCACGCGCTCCAGGCTGTCGGCCTGGGCCTTGTCGGAGCGGATCTCGACATAGCGCGGCAGGAACAGCGAGTGCAGGTTGTTGCTCTCGCTGGGCAGCATGATCGAGTTCGCGCGCACCGTCATGATGCGGCCGATCACGTCGTTCCGGTTGGCGTGCAGCTCGGCGCGCTTGGCGTCGGTGAAGCCGGACACGTCGACGACGAGCTGGCCGCAGGAGGTGCGGCAGGTGATCGAGCCGAAGGTGCCGGCGTTCTTGCCGTTGCCCGGCACGAAGCCGGCGATCTCCAGGTCGACGTCGACCTCCAGCTTCAGCTTCACCTGTTCCTTCGAGGTGCCGTCGCGCCAGATCGCGCTGTGGCGCTTGATGATCGTGCCCTCCTTACCCTGTCCCAAAAGCTCGCGGTAATGGGCATAGGCATCGTCGAGGGAGTGAACGATGCGGGTGTCGATCAGCCGGATCAGGGCCTCGCGGTTGGGAAGGGTCGCGGCGAGCTGTGCGTTGATGCCGGCCAGACGCTCGGCATAGCCGACGGCGTGCTTGCCCTTGGCCTTCACCGCGTCGAGCGGGATTTGGTCCCAGGCCATGTAGATCGGCTGCTCGCCGGGGCCGAACTCGCCACCCTTGGCGACCGAGTTCAGGATGCCGTTGCCGATCTCGCGCGCCAGGATGATGCCGTCGCGCATGACCAGCAGCTCGCCGTGATTCTGGGTGCCGGGCTTCAGCCGGCGCAGCGCCTCGGCGGCCAGCTCGGCGAACGGCTCTATTGGGAACTCGGTGCCCTGCCGGCTCGACAGCGTCACCGCGCCGTCGGCGCTGATGTCGAGGTTGGCGAACATGCCGTCCGCCTTCTCCTGGCTGACGACGCCGGCCGCCCAGTCCCACTCGCCGAGCTTCACGTCCTTTGGCAGCGAGCAGCGCATGTAGGGGAAGGTCGGGATCAGGCCGGGCCTGACCTTGTTCACCGTGCTCGCGTCGATGCCGGCCCGCAGATCCTTGAGGATGATGCGCTGGAGCGCGGTGCGCAGGCTGACGGCCGCGGCCGGGTCGTGCGGCACATAGGCGAGCAGCTTGGCGATCATGCCACGCGCCGCCTGCCCGGTCAGCTTGCGGGTCGACAGCGCGTCGAGCGCATTGAAGATCAGGGCGATGTCGATCGCGGAGGAGGCCGGATGCGGCTCGGGGTCGGGCAGGCGCTGGATGTAGAAGCGATGGAACGGCGACAGCGCGTAGCTCAGCAGGCGGGCAGTGTGCTCGGCATGTTCGCCGGCCAGCGCTTCGGCGACGATCGCCTGCTTCTCGTTCTTGGAGCTGGTCGCGGAACAGCGCGCCAGCATGTCAGCGAAGGATGACATCGGCATAAGGTTCTCTCACAAAAAACTTCATTCATCGCTGACTATATCGCTCGTGAGAGAAGAGGCAATAGAAGATGCGCCGTTATCATCCATCGCTGAATGGTGACTGCCGGGCCAGCAGCGCGCCGAGCAGATAGAGGCGGCTCCAGGGCATCGCCGGCGAGATCGCGGTGCTGTCGAGATCCCAATCCTCGGCATCCCAGTCATAGAGCACCCGCACCTCGTAGCGGCGACCGCTCTCGGTGCAGCGGACGGCGAACACATGCCGGGAGACGGTCCTGCCCGCCGGCGTCGTCTGCATGCGGCCGTCGCGGCGGGCGACGACGGTGAGACGCGGAGCGCTGGCGGCGAGGACCGGCAGGGCCGGAACGGCGATCGGGAAAGCCATCAGCGGATGTCCCTGGCGATGCGCTGGATGCGATAGCCGTACCGCTCAACCATCCGCGCCATGTCCTCCAGCGCGGCGTGGTGGGTCGTCACGACCATGCCGGATTCGTCGTCGCCGCGGGCCTGGGCTTTCGAGCGTTCGGGGAACAGGGTGATGAGGGCGAGCCGGGTCTGCCGGTCGTCGTCCCAATCGAGATCCTCGTAGACCTGATAGGTGCGCGGGTCGTCGGGGTCGGCGAGCACGATCCGGCGGTTCGCGAAATCCCCGCGCACGCGCAGCGCGTTGATGAGCACCAGATCAGACGACATCGAACGCTCCGTCGTCGTCGGCCCGCTGGCAGCGGTCGTGCCACTCCCGCTCCTTGGCCGCCCTGGTGAAATCCTCGGACAGCTCGCGCAGGCCGGCCGCGGTCATATGCTTGAGGTACACGACGCCGTCGACGACCGCGAACACACCGGCGGCGCTGGGCTTGATCGCGATCTCAGGCAACGTCTCCTCCCGCCGGCTGGTCGTTGGCCGCATCGTCGTCGCCGGGAATGACATCGCCCTCGCCCAGCAGCCGGCGATGGCACGGGTGGCGGTCGACGACGATCACCGGATCCGTGCCGAGCGCTTCGCACCAAGCCGGCGTGTTGGGGATCAGACCCTTGCCGCGGGTGCTCATCAGCGACAGCCGCTCGCGCAGCGTCTTGTCGTTGGTCAGGCTGGCCTTAGCCTGCAGGAACGGGTGCAGCGGAATCGCCGCCCCGAAGCCGAAGGCGCGGGCATGGGCGACGGCCGGATGCTCGAAGATCGCGCGGGTGATCGTGGAGGTGCTCATGGCGTCCTATTTAATATTCATCGCTGACTGATATTAAAGCGCCCGCTTCACGAGCGCCAGGCCATAAAACTCACCGAACTGGAAAATCCGCTCGCCGTCGAAGTCGTGCAGGCGCGCCAGTTCCAGCACCGCACCCTGATCCGTCGGCCGCTGCTCGCCGCGCAGCGACAGCTCCTTCGACACGTAGGCGTCGGCCGGCGAGCCGGAGCGCAGCTTGGACGCCAGCAGGGCGGTCTTGGCCGCGGTGGCGACGGCCGGCACGCCGAGATAGCCCTTGTCGACCAGGATCACCGCGCCGCCCGGCACGACCGCCTCGAACAGCTTGGCGAGGAACTGCTCGCGCTCGCCCGGCCGCATGAACATCAGCGTCAGGAACAGCACGGCGACGTCAGGGCGCTTGCGGGAATAGTCGACCGTCTCCGCGTCGATCGTCCACAGCTCGCCGGTGCCGGCCCAGTTCTTCGTCATCTGGTGCGATGGTTCGATCGACACGAACGTCGCGCCCTTGGCCTCGCGGGTGTCGCACAGCAGTTTGGTGATGTTGCCGGTCGACGCGCCGATGTCGTAGACCACGCCGCGCTGTGGCAGGAAGCTCACGACGAGGTCGCAGACGTAGCGCGACAGGGCGTCGTACCAGGGGAGCTGCTCGCGCACATGCTGCTCGAACTTGTCGGCGACGGCGTCGGACTTGAAGGACCAGGCCGCCGGCGTCTCGTCGGCCTGGAGCCGGGTGGCGTTCTCGATGAACACGTCGTTGGTCAGGTCATGCTCGGGCATCAGATCGTCTCCTGCCAGATGCCGCCGGCGAACCGGGCGGTCGCGCGGGGCCGGGGCTTCAGAATCTCGTCGCGGATGGTGCCGGCGATGGCGGCCATCATCAGGGGCGGCACGGAGCGGCCGACGCGCTCCCAGCGGTGCTTGAACTTGTTGTCGTCGGCGAAGCGGAAATCGTCAGGGAAGCTCTGCAGGCGCACAGCCTCCTGGATAGACAGGGTGCGCGGCTCGGCCCAGTGGCACAGGCACGGCACCTTGCCGGTGATCGTCGGGCAGGGCTGATGGGGCGGCAGCTTGAACCAGTTGAAGCGCGCCTCCTTGCCCGGCTGCGACCAGCCCAGCTTGCGGTAGGCGTAGGTGAAGCAGCCCTGCTCTTCCAGAACGCTTGCATGTTCCCAGGCCATGCGCGTCCGCGAGCCTTCCTTCAGCCAGTCGCAGTCCTTACTCCCTGGGGGCGGCGAGGGAATGTCGGCGATGGCTTCGGCGACGCTGACAATCTCGCTGGCCGGCAGCGGACGGGGAAACACCGGGTCGCGCAGCAGATCCTTACGCACGCCGATGAAGATCACGCGCTCGCGCTTCTGCGGCACGCCCAGGCGATGCGCCTGCACCATCTGCGCCACGACCCGGTAGCCCGGCCCGGCCGCTTCCAGCGCCCGGTGAATCTCGGCGAAGTAGCCCTTCGCCACGCCCTTGAATAGGCCCGACACGTTCTCGGCGACGAAGGTCTTCGGCTGAAGCCCGCCCAGCATGCGGGTGAACTCGAAGAACAGGTCGTCGGAGCGCTGGTGATAGGAACCGGAATAGTGGACCTCCTCGCCCCAGGCCTTCTCGCGCAGGCCGGAGGTGGAGAAGGTCTGGCAAGGCGGCGAGCCGTCCAGCACGTCCAGCTCGCCCACGTCGACGCCGGCCAGCTCCAGCAGCTCTTGCGGCTGCACGGTGCGGATGTCGCGCTCAATGACGGTCGTCGAGGGGGCGTTGGCGCGGTAGGTCGCCGCGGCCTTGTCGACGAACTCCAGCGCCACCGGCACCTTGTAGCCCGCCATCTTGTAGCCGGTCGAGCTGCCCCCGCCGCCGGCGAAGGTCGAGATGACCTTCAGCCCGGCCGAGCCTGCCAGCTCGTTGTTGATGACGTCGATGGACGGCACGCGGATCACTGTGCGCGCTCCTTCGTACCGCCCTGCATAGCGGCCTTGACCTGCGCGGCGACGGCGCGGGATTCGGCTGCCTGGCGCGCTTTGCGCTCGCGCAGGTACTTGTTGTTCTCCTCCTCGATGCGGCCCTTGTAGAGCGCCAGCACGTCCTCCAGCAGCTTCGCCTCGTCGCGCCAGAAGATCGCGCGCAGCCAGCCGACGGCCGCCAGTAGCAGCGCGACGACGAACGCCGCGGCCAGGATCAGCAGGGGAGTGATTTCGGGGATGAACTCGAACATCAGGATCTCCGAACGGCAAGATCGAGAAGCCGGCGCACGAAGCCCTGCGGCTCATGGAGGGTCTTGCCGGTCTCGTCGGTGTAGAGGGAGCGGTCGTTCAGTACGGGCTGGGTGTTGATCTCTAGGAAGCGCGCCCGGCCGCCGCTGACCATGAAGTCGCTGCGCGAGATGTCGCGGCACCCGATCGCCCGGTGCATGCGCAGCGCCGCCGCGCGCATCGCCAGCGCCAGTTCCGCCGGCAGGTCGGCCGGGACGCGGGTGAAGCTGCCGTACCAGTCCAGCTTGCACTCGTAGCTGTAGAAGCTGTGGCCCTCGGCCAGCTCGCTTTCCGAGACGGCCATCGCCCGGTCCTCCAGCACCGCGACCGTGAAGTTGCGCGGCGTGTCGGCCATCGCTTCGACCATGACGATCTCGTCTGCCGGGCCGGCGGCGAGCAGGGCGTCGCGGTCGAGATCGTCGGGCGCGTGACAGATCAGCACGCCCAGGCTCGACCCGCTGTAGACCGGCTTGACGACGCAGGGGAACGGCAACGTCGTCCGGTGCGCCAGCAGCTCCTCCCGCGAGCCGACATAGAGCGTCGGCAGCACGTCGATGTCATGATCGAGCGCCACGCCCTTCGCGCGCACCTTGTCGAAGGCGATGCGCGACGGCAGCGCCGGCGAGTGGGTGTAGGGCACCCCGGCGGCGTCCAGCGCGGCTTGCACCGTGCCGTTCTCGCCCTCGCCGCCGATCGTCGCGTTGAACACGACGTCGGGCCGGTGCGAGCGGATCGCTTCCACCAGCCCGCCCTCGGCCACCTTGGCAGGGTCGAGCGTCATCAGGCCCAGGTCAGGCTCCAGGCAGAGCAGCGAATGGACGTAGGAGCCGTTGTCGAAGGAAGGGGCGTATTCCGACGTCCGCCCGCCATAGAGGATCAGGACGCGCATCACAACAGCCCCTTTGCGATGTCCATGTAGATGCTGACGACCGCCTTCGCGCCGCGCTTGTTGTAGCGCGGCTCGTTGCACAGGGCCTCGTGCATGTCCTTCAGCTTCGAGTTGATCTGGTAGTTCGACGGCTTGCGCAGGAACGCGCCCTGCCGGTAGTAGTCCTCGAAGGCATAGACGCTGGCCGCCTTCGGGAACGGCTTCTGCAGGTCGAACACCGACCATTTGCCGAACCACTCGATCAGCCGCCGGTCGCCGCTGTAGAGGTCGATCAGCGTTTTGCCGTAGCTCCTGCCGAGCCGGATGATGTTGGCCGTCGAATGGTCGAGATCGCCTTCCCAGCTCCGGCCCCGCCAGCCCTGGTCCCACACCGCCTTGTCGGCGACCTCCCGGGCCTCGGCCGGCGTCTTGCCGTCACGCTTGGCCGCGGCGACGGTCATGTTGATGAACTTCTGGAGCTTGCCCTGGGTGCCGAACTGGTCTTCCGCGCCCAGGCCGCAGAATGCCAGATCGCTCTGCATCGCCGGGTAGAGATAGAGCCAGGGGTGCATGCACTGCACGATGGTCGGCTTGCGCGGGTTGTGCGCGGCCGGGATGATCCGGCGCAGATCGCGCACGAGCTGATCCATGTCCCAGGGGATCGCCACCTCGCGCAGGGTCAGGCCGAAATGCTGGCACAGCGCCCGGCTGGCGATCAGATCTTCTGACGGGCTTTTGTCGATGTAGAAGGTGAAGCAGGTTGGCCGCCGGCCGCTCTCCAGCATCGCAAACAGCAGGGTCGCGCTGTCGATGCCGCCGGACAGGGCCAGTTCGGCGGTGCGGTTCGGGTCTTCGCGCTCGATGCGCTCGATCAGGAGCTGGCGATAGACCTTCAGTTCGGAATTGGGGATGGGGATGGACGTCATCAGGCGTTCTCACAGATGGAGCGGCCGGCGGCGCTGCCGGCCGCGATGACGATGTCGGCAATGGCGATGCCGGACAGGTAGACGGCGGCCCCGCCGGGCTGGGCGGCATCGCGGAAGTCGGGCGAGCGCATGTCGCGGCCGATCACGACCGGCTCGCTGTCCCACGGCCAGTCGTAGTCGCCGGTCGGATGGGCGTTCATCTGGCCGAGATGGTCGCAGAAGCTCGGCAGCGCCGAGCGAAAGCTCGCACCGAGCTGCCAGCCGCCGTCCTGGGCGACAAACAGCAGCGGCGCGTCCCCGCCCTCGCCGACGAAGTCGTCGATCTCCAGCACCTCGGCCCGGTCGCGGATCGTCGTGCATTCGATGACGACATCGCAGTCGGCCAGCGCCCGGGCGCGTTCGACCAGCACAGCGCCGGCCGGAAACAGATGCGCGTTCTTCGTTGGGTTGCGCGGGCTTGCCTTCAGCGAGAACTGCTCGCCCGACACGCCGAACAGCGACTGCAGGATGCGCGCGGTCGCGAGGTTCGTGCGCCCGGTGCCGACCAGGCCGTAGCGCAGCCCTCCGGCCACCTTTCGGCCGAAGAACAGGTCGACGGCCAGCGCAGCCATCAGACCGCAGCGCTCGCGCGTGAGCTGGACGCTGTCGACGTTGGCGACCACAGAGCCGTCCCGGTCGAACACGATCGTCCGCGCCGTCATGCCGCCCGTGCGTTCGTCGACCCGGATGATCTTCGTACCGAACAGGCCGTCGGTCGTCATCGCGGGCATCACGTTGCCGTAGACGCCGAGCATGTCGCCGTCGCGCTCCAGGTCGACGGCGATCTTCGTGGGGTTCGAGGTGGCCGTCATCGCCAGATATTCGTGGCGCAGCCGGTCGTAGAGGGAGTCGATGGGCTTCATAGCGGCACACCGAGCAGGCGGGCCATGCCGATCATCAGGCCATCGAGCAACAGCTCGCGATTCCTTGAAGTCATGTAGAGATGAAAGAGAATCGGATGGGTGATGTAGAGAGGCATGGCCGGCCACCCTGTCAGTCGTTGAAGCCGAACTTGCAGCGCGGGCAGACGTGCGCGAAGGTCAGGCCGCTCGGATCGAGGGTCTTGAATCTGTCCGGTTCCTGGGCTTCGCTCTCGTCGTCTTCATCGTCTTCGGCGCTGGCCGGAGCATTGCTCGGCTTGTCGTCGCCGGTGCTCAGCGTGAGCTGGCTGGTGTCGACGTTGATGAGGTCGATCATCGCCTGCACGCGCTCGGGCGTGTAGGGCAGGCTTTCGACAACGGCGGTCACGCCAAGCTCGTTCGACAGGTCGGCGACCATCTCGGCCAGCTTGACCGCGTCGAACTCGCCGCGCAGCGTGTTCGCCTTCACCGTGATGAGCTTCGCGTGCTCGTCGGTGATCGGGCCGAGATTGATGATCGGGATGCGCTTCATCCCGATGTCGAGGGCCTCCTTGTAGCGGTGCTCGCCGTCGACGATCTCCCACAGCGCCTCGGTCGTGCCCTTGCGCGCCGGCGGCAGCGGACGCACCAGGACCGGCACGATGAAGCCGTCCTTCTCCAGCGCCTTGCGCAGCTTGTCCCGCATGAAGCTGTCCATGCGGTTGGGGTTCCAGGTGTTCGGCGTCAGGGACGAGATGTCGACCAGCTTGTCGGCGAGGTCGTCGGGGATGGTGATGCCGGCTTCGATGACGGGGTCGCTCATAGGTTCCTCATGAGGAAGCGCAACCAGATGGTTGCCTTATATTCACCGCTAACTTATAATTTGGGGCCTTTAGGGGTCAAGCGGAAACGCTGGAGCAATTGCTTAATTGCTCAATTGCCCTATGTACGTTGCGCGATGATAATGTGACAGTCGAATCAAGCGCTTGAGAGGTGATGCTGCGATGCCGATCATCGCGATGAACAATGTCGGAGCGAAGCTGCTGGGCGCGGACGAGCGCGCGATCGCCATCGTTTCCGACGCGCTGTCGTATGACGACGAGTCCGCCAAGCGCCGGAGCGGCATCTTCGGCCAGCTCAACTCCAAGCGCACCTTCCTGCGGTTCCCGGAGCTGATCTGCGAGGCCGGCTTCGTCCCGGTGATCCAACAGGCGCTGGCCGAGGCCGGCTATGCCGTCGCCATCCATGACCAGCGCAACGCCCTCGACTGCCAGGGTCCGGCCATCGACCTGCAGAACCCGACAGGTTGGGAAACCTGCGACGACGGCAAGCAGTACCCGCTCTATGGCGGCTATCTCGACGGCATCGAGCTGCGCGACTACCAGGCCAACGTCGTCGAGACCTTCGTGCTGGAAAAGCGCGGCATCATCCAGGCCGCGACGGGAGCCGGCAAGACCGAGTGCGCCGCGGCCATCATCAAGCGCGTCGCCCGCCCCGCCCTGTTTCTCACCCACAAGCTCGATCTGGTCGGCCAGACCCGGCTGCGCTTCAAGAAGCGGCTCGGCATCAACGCCGGCATGATCTCGGAAGGCGAATGGCTGCCGGGCGAAGTCACCGTCGCCACCGTGCAGACGATCATGGCGCACTGGACCCGCATCTGGTCGGGCCGGTTGCGCGTGCGCGTCGTCGACCAGACGCTGGTCGGCCCGATCAAGGCCTACAAGCAGGCCAAGCGCAAGACCGCGGAGCTGAAGGCGGCGGCCGACCGCGCCGAGGCCGAGATCAAGCGCCGCGGCCACTGCTACGTCATCGACCCGGCGACGGCCCCGTCGAAGAAGCCCCGGCCGCTGACCGAGGTGGTCGAGAAGCGCGTGCGCGGCCTGACCCAGGAGATGGCGCTGGAGACGGCGCGCGGGATCGAGCATGTCGAGGAGGTGCTGTCGCTGACGCTGGTCGACGAGCCGATCAACCGCGTCATCGAGTTCTTGCGCACCATCGAGCTTCTGATCGTCGATGAAGCCCACAGAAGCTCTGGGAATGGCTTCTTCACGATCATCAGCAACTGCCCGAACGCCTATTTCCGCGCGAGCCTCACGGCGACGCCGCTGATGAAGGGCAAGCGCGAGGATGACCTGCGCCTGATTGCCACGTCCGGCCGCATCATCTGCCGCATCACGAACGGCGAGCTGATCCGCCGCGGCATCCTGGCGACGCCCTACTTCCGCTTCAACGAGGTGCCGGCCTTCGGCTTCAACGAGCGTGAGGTGCGCCGGGAGATCGTGAAGTCCGGCAAAAAGGTCCAGGCCAGCGCCATCTTCCAGGCGGCCTACCGGATGGGAATCGTTGAGAACGACGTGCGCAATCGCATGGTCGTGGAGGACACGCAGGAGTTGGTTGCCGAGGGCCGCAAGACGGTCGTGCTGTTTCAGCAGCAAGATCACGGCAAGCGCATTTACGACATGCTCCTCGCTGCAGGGATGCGCTGTCGGCTGCTCTACGGGGAAGACGACATCGACGTGCGCGAAGACGTCAAACGGGCGCTGCGGGAGGGCGAGATCGACGTGATGGTCGCGTCGACGATCCTCGACGAAGGCATCGACGAGCCGTGCATCTCCGGCATCGTGCTGGCCGGCGGCGGCAAGTCGAAGATCAGCCTGTTCCAGCGCGTCGGCCGGTCGGTGCGCAAGAAGACCGGCGAGGAGCTGCGCAAGCTCGGCAACACCGCCCGGATCATCGACTACATCGACACCGGCAGTCCGCACCTGAAGAAGCACTCGGCCTTGCGGTTCAAGGCAGTCCGGGAAGAGGACGGCTGGATAGTCGAGGCGATCCGCATGTACGAGGACAGATACCGGCGGGCGGCTTGACCGTCATTTCTCTCTATAGAGTATATTTACATATATAATATACTCTTCTTTCTGTTCTCTTCTCTTGAAGAAACGGTTTTTGTGATGATCGAAGTGGATCTGTCTTCCCTTCAAGAGTATGTCGAGAGCGGCGAAAAGCCTCGCCGGGCCGCCAAGCCGAAGCCCACGCCGGAGAGCATCCGGCTGAAGGCGCTGGAGCAGCATGCCGGCCCGGAGGAGGAGGCCCTCGACAAGAGCTGCTGGTTCCCCTACCGGCGCATGCCGGCCTTCGAGCGGACCTGCCTGTTCGTCTTCGTCTACGACGCGGTGATGTCGGCGCATCTGGTCAGCCAGAATGCCGGCAACTTCTCGCTGACCGGCCGGGGCAAGGTGTCGGTCCTGAAGAAGGCCGAGAAGGAATCGCCATGGTTGTCGGTGAAGGACGGCGTGCCGCAGCTCTCCCGGCGCTGGCTCGGCTACATGAAGGCCCGCCGGCAGGCCGACGCCTGGTTCATGAGCTATGCCGACTATGTCGCCGGGGCGCTGCACGCCGCCCAGAAGCGCAACTGGCCCTACATGCCCTCGCCCGGCCAGCTCACCAGCGACAAGCTGCTCGGCCGCGCCGACGGCTTCGAGGAAGCGACGATCCCCTGGTATTATCGCGACCTGTACCGGGACAAGGTGCGCTTCTGCGACGCCCCCTACTTCCAGGCCCAGCATTACCGCGGAGAGCCGCTGCAGGTCGAGTATCTCGCCTACATCGCCGGAACGCTGCGCTCGACGACCGGCGACCGGGCTGCCGATCTGTGGGCACGCTATCAGCGCGATGGGAAGATCACGTCTTCCCTATCGTTCGCAGACGCGCTATCACAGTATCGTGTTTTTCAGTAAACGATGACAGAAGGTGACAAGTTATGAATGTTGCCGCGTTCACGCCGGAGCGCCGCTACCCCGTCTCGCGGCCGACGGTCAATGAGGTGGGCGTGCTGGCCGATCTGAAGACCAAGGGAGCGGCCATCACGGTCAAGCCGAAGGGGCAGACCGAGCTGATCGGCCGGATCGTCTGGTCGGATTTGAACTGCATCGCCGTCGAGGTTGCGACCGGCCGCGTCCGGGTCTTCAACAAGATCGAGCTGGAGTTCTGGGAATACGCCAGCGCCCACTGAGCACGCCTGGAGATCGTGTGTATGTCGAATAGCCCCGTTACCATCCCCACCGCCTTCGCCGGCGTCACGGCGACCGTCAACCCCGCCACGGGAGCCGCCAGCGCCGCTGCCGCGCCGGCCGCCTTCACCCCTCCCCCGCCGCCCGAGGCGACGCCCTTCACCGACCCGGAGTTCGGCTCGAAGGTGCTGGCGCTGCTGGCGCTCGACGACCGCTATGCCCGTGAGGCCGCGAGCTACCTGAAGCCCGGCCATTTCGTCGGGCCGGTCGACCAGAACCTCGCCAAGATCATCCTGGCCTATGTGCGCACCTACAGCCAGCTCCCGGGCGACATCAAGGCGCTGGCCGAGGTGGTGAAGGCGCATCCCGACGTGCCGGCCGCCGAGAAACCGCTTTATGCCCGCCGGCTGGTCGAGCTGCACACGCTCAACCAGGCCATGCCCAACCGGGCATGGATTCGCGACCAGGCCGTCGACTTCTGCAAGCGCCAGGCCCTCATCATGCTGGCGAGCGAAATCCCGACCCTGCTGTCGAAGCCGCACGCCGATTTCGGCAAGATCCGCGACGAGCTGCACCGCACGATGACCATCGGCGAGGGGCTGGGCGCGAATTTCCGCAACCTCTTCGACGCCGCCGAGATCGAGCGCCGCCGCGAGCGCCGCGACGCCACCGCGACCGGCAAGGGCCGGCTCGGCGTGCCGACCGGCATCGCGTCGCCGCGCTACAATCTCGACGACCTGCTCTATCACCGCGGTTGGGAGCGCGGTGCGTTCACCGGCATCATGGGCCGGGCGAAGATGGGCAAGACGACATTCTGCGCGCAGAGCGCCCTGCTGTCGGCCCAGCTTCACGGCCAGAACTGGCTTTACGTCTCGCTGGAGGTGTCGGACGAGATCATTGAAGACCGCACCGACGCGATGCTGACCGGCGTCAAGATGACCGATCTGCTCGCCAGCCGCGACGCCATCGCCAGCCAGGTCAACGGCCTGACCAAGCTCGGCAAGTTCTTCGTCGAGCGCTATCCGGCCAACACCCTGACGACCGACGCCACCGACGCGCTGGTCGGCCGCTATTTCGACCGCGGCATCAAGCTGGACGGCGTCGTGGTCGACTATCTCGGCATCATGCGCGTCACGCCGGCCGACGACCGCTACATCGGCCTGGGCAACGCGACCAAGGAGCTGCGCCGCATCGCCGGCAAATACGACGTCGCCATGCTGTCGCCGATCCAGACCAACCGCGACGGCGTCGGCAAGGCCAATGCCGGCATGGACAAGGTCGGCGAGAGCTTCGCGATCGTCCAGGACTGCGACCTGTTGCTGGCACTGAACGCGACCGACCAGGAAATCGCCGCCGGCGTCCGTCGGCTCACCGTCGCGGCCTCGCGCAACACCGGCGGCTTCACGATGAAGGTGAAGTCGAACATGGAGGTGATGCGCATCGTGGAGGACGTGCTCGATGTCACCTACGACTAAGGAGCCGTTCGTCCCGGGCGCGGACGGGATTCCGCTGATCTGCGAGGAGTTTGCCCAGGCGGCGATGGCACGCAACCAGCGCGCGGTGTTCGTCGGCGTGTCGAGCAGCAGCCGGCTGTCGCGGCGCGTCGACCGGGCCTGTGCCCGGGCCGTCGCCGCCTTCCCGCTCGACTTCATCACCACGCGGCCGGATGGCGAGCGGCGCATCTGCACCGACCGCCTGACCGGCGTCGACCTCCTGGTTTCCCGCGCCCCGGCCCAGGCCCACGAGTATCCCGAGATCCCTTGGGCCTTCTGGATGAAGAGTTCCTACGAGGTGGCCGTGCTGCTGGCCGACAAGGCGTCCGATCTGCTCTGGATCGACCCCGGAGTCGTCCCGGCGGCACGCGAGTTCGAGGAGCGTTTCTTCGACATGGACTGGCAGGCCTATTCCCGCGGCGTCCCATCGGCCATCGGCTGGCCCACGGCGCAGTGGGAGGCGGTTCAGGCGAACGCGAGCATGGCACGGGCCGCCACGCGGATCATCGAGCGGCGCTGGTTTCCGCGGGAGGAGGATTCTACCTCCAAAGTGGCACCCGAATGGAGCGAGGGTTGGTAGTTTCTTCTTGAATTTCACTAAGCGCTGACATATAAGCAACTCAGCTAATCGAGTGTTTTTGGAGAGGCAAAGCCAACCATGAAGTTTTCCGTCGTCGGGTCCAAGGCCTTTCGCGACGCCCATGATGCGTTCGCCGAAGCCAGCAAGGCAGCCGCTGAAGGGCGCGAACTTCCGCCGGCTGAAACCGCCGAGTTCGAGACGACCGCGCTGGTCAACGACTTCTACCGCGTCCACACGCTGACCGTCGGCGAGGACGGCAAGCTGGCCGTTACCGGCCAGTTCTTCGCCCGCACCATCGACGACATCTTCGCCGGGGCCGGCGACCGCGGCCTGATCCGCTACGAGCGCATCAACGTCTTCCCGTTCCGCCAGCCGGCCGAACGTGCCCCGCGTGCCCCGCGTGCCTCCCGAAAGCTCGCCACCGCTCACGGCTGATCCCGAGGTGCCCCGATGACCCAATTCAAGCTCGGCCAGACCATGCGTGACCGCGCCTCCGGCTTCACCGGAATCGCCGTCTCGCGCTTCGACTTCCTCAACGGCAACGTCCAGTACAGCCTCCAGCCGAAGGCACCGGAAGGCGCGACGACCCTGCCCGAGGCCGTCAGCTTCGACATCCAGCAGCTCGAAGTCGTCGATGCCGGCATCAGCGACACCGCCAGCAAGCCCGCCCGCACGCCGATCCGCGTCGGCCAGAAGGTAAAGGACACGATCACCGGCCTGACCGGCGTCGCCACGATGCAGGCGACCTACATGAACGGCTGCGTCAGCTTCCTGGTTACGCCGCGCCGCCGGCTCCTGCGCGAGAACGACGCGGAATGGGTGAGCAGCGTGCGTCTGACCGCCATCGACGAGAAGCCCGCCATCGAGCCGCCCAAGTCCGAGAAGCCCACCGGCGGCCCGCCGATGCGCGGCGTTCCCCGCGCCGCCTGATCTCTCACCCACCGCTCAGCAATAGGAAAGACCATGAGCACCAGCACCTTCGCCGTCGGCAGCCGCGTCACCTTCCGTCCCGGCCGCTCCAAGACTTTCGTCACCGGCGTTGTCGAGCAGGTCATCCTGCCGACCACGACCGGCCGCGGCGCGTCCGTGTTCCTGGCCGTGAAGTGCGACGACGGCGTCGTGCGCAAGACCCGGCCGGGTGCCTGCCGGGCCGCCTGACGGCCGAGCCGATGGGGTCATTGCCCTATCGTCTCATTGCTCTATTGACCAATGGGCCGGGCGCTGTCGCCCGGCCCGCGGCGTTTCTAGGGAACCCCAATGGCGGTTGATCTCCTGCAGCGGGCCGTCCAGGCCTTCGACGTGCGCGATTGGCTGTCCGAGCGCGTGCGTGTCCACAAGTCCGGCCCGACCAACATCTCGGCGAACGAGTGCCCGATCTGCGGCAAGAAGAACGCGAAGTTCTACGCCCGCGCCAATGGCGACCGGCACAACGGCAGCTTCACAGCCTACTGCTGTCATCACTCCGGCGGCCTGCTGACGCTGATCGGGCTGGTCGAGGGCTTCACGCGCGAGGAGGCGGTCGATTTCCTGATCGAGCGGCTGGAGGGCGAGGAGACGCGCATCATCCCGGTCCTGCGCGAAGCCGAGCCGGCCGTCGAGCAGCGCCCGCTCCCTGACTTGCCGCAGCCGCTCTACCCGGCCGTTCCCGACTATCCGATCTTCGTGAAGGGCGAGCAGCGCACGCTCGCCTGGCGCGGGGCCGACCGCTACATCATCGACCGGCACGGGCTGGGGCTGACCTACATCGGCACGGTCTACGGCAAGGACGACCGCGGCCGGCCGCAGCGCCGCAAGGATCTCGACTACCGGCTGGTGATCCCGATCCGTCGCGGTGCCGACGTCATCGGCTGGCAGGCCCGCGACCTCACCGACAGCTCCAAGCGCAAGTACCTGTTCCCCGCCGGCGACATGTCGCGCGAATGGCTCTACAACCTCGACGCCCATGAGGGCGCGACGATCATCATCACCGAAGGCGTGTTCCACAAGTGGGCCTGGGATCGCTTCGGGCTGCGCTACGGCTGCGGCTATGACCGGATGGCCGTCGCCAGCTTCGGCAAGAGCCTGACTGCCGCACAGATCGACCTGCTGATCGCCCGGCCGCAGATCACCGACGTCGTCCTGGCCTGGGATCTCGACGCCGCCCCTGAGATCGACAAGATCGCGAAGCTGCTGGTCGGCCGCAAGCGCGTCCATGTCATGCACGCCCACCCGTCCGGACGCGACCATGACGAGCTGGACGATGCCGAGCTGGCCGGCCTGCTGCGCGGGATCGAGCCGTACACCCCGGAGCTGGGCGTGCGCATGAAGACTGCCCTCGCGCTCGCCAACATGGCGCGCTAGTTCTTGCCGCATTATCAGTCATCGCTTAACATCATCTTATCGTTTGTTTGTGGAGTTCGCTATGTCCCTGGATTCCCTCGACCCCGCCTGGGCCAAGCTGGTGCAGGAAGGCTACGCCGCGGTGACAACGGACACGACGCCCGACAGCAAGCCCCGCATCGTCGAGCTGGCCGAGATCGTCAGCCGGGCGGCGCAGCATTTCGTTCAGGTCGGCCCGGCCGTCGTTCTCGACGCCGCGATCCTGCTGCTCGACAGCAGCAAGGGCGGGCGCGGCATGCGGATCTTCGTGAAGGCCGCCGACGCCGCCGGCGAGTTGCACAGCCTGATGCTGAGCGGCAACACGAAATACATCGACCTCAAGCTGCGCGAGTACCGCAGCGCCAAGGACGACACCTTCAAGTTCGACAATTCCGCTGAATTAACAGAGGACTACCTGTTCTACCTCGCCCGAAAGGCGAACAAGTTAAAGCGGAATGGCAACAACGCGCCGGACATCAATCCGTCCTGGTCGAGCGCGGTGCTCGCCGAGGTGAAGGCCCGCTGGCAACCCGCTGCCGCGACACCGATAATCGCACCGCCGACGTCGACGGTGCTGCCCTGGCAGACGGCACCGGCTGCGCCGGTTGTGGCCGGTGAATGGTCGGAGGGCTGGTGATGTCGACCATCAAGATTCGCGTCACCTATCTGGAGTGCCGCACCGGCCACTCGAACAAGTGGTATGTCGGCGTCGACCTGTCCGAGGCGATCGCCGACGGCGAGGAGCGGGCGCTGGTCGGTCATGGCCCGATCGGCTCGATCCAGTCGCTGACCGCGACGACGGTACGCGACATGAGCGCCAAGCTGCGCCAGAAGCAGTCGGCGCGGAAAGGCTACGACAGGGCAACGTTCGAGTTCGGCTCGGCCTGGGGCCGCACGCTCGCCGAGGCGCTGATCCGCAAGACCAAGGAGCTGCTCGGCAGCACGCTGGGGCCGGCCGTGGCAAGCGTCACAACGGAGATGGATGGCGCGGGCGGGCTGTGGCTGAAGCTCGATCTCGGCGAGATCGCGGAGACGCCCGCTCCATCCGCGCCGGCCGATGTCGTGCTCGACGACGCGCCATGGGCCGAGGGCTGGTGATGCCGGCGCTGGGAACGCTTGAGGCCGACTTCATCCTGATGGCCGACGAGCTGCTGGTCTGGGCGATGAAGCGCCAGCTCGATCCCGACCGCCCGGAGGATCTCGCCGAGATCCGCAAGAAGGCGCTTCAGCTCTTCGAGATGGACATCGTCCACGGCATCTTTCACCACGCCGACCAGGTTGTCGCGGACATGGTGGCGCGGGTCACGCGCGATCTGCGCAGCGAGAAAGGCGTGCTGGAGACGATCAGGGCGACGATGGCGCGGATCAGGCGGCACGAGGAGCATCGGAGCGCCGTCGAGGAGCTGCAGGCCCTCCAGCGCCATCTGCCGCTCCTTGAGCGCCTGTCGGCCCGCCTGGAGGAATTGGCGGCACCGCTGCTCGAACAGCGCGCGGCGTATGAGGCATGCGAAGGGTGGTAACGCTTGCGCTCGCCGCGCGGCGTTTCAGCATGCGACTATCATTCATCAATGAGTGTTTGCGAGGTCTTGACATGAACGTCGATGCCGAAGCCGGAAACAACTTCTTCCAGTTCCAGTGCCAGATGTCCGGCCAGCGCCATTTCTACGGCGGCTGCCAGTACCGGATCGCCAAGATTGAGGCGCGCGAGGACCGCGGTCGCTGGCCGGAATGCGTCGGCGCGCTCGGCCGCGGCCAGTGCCCGGCCAAGGCGATGTTCGAGAAGGAAGTCGCGCACTGGGCGACGATCTTCTACCGCGACCGCGACGACTGCGGCCCCGGCATCGTCAAGCGCGCCGAGCTGGGCATGCCCGCCCGCAGCGAGCGCGAGGTCGCCGAGCATCACGAGCTGCTCCGCCAGCAGGGCCAGCAGCCTTACAAGCCCGTCGAACTGACGGCCAAGCAGATCGAGGCGCTCGCCCGCCAGCGGCAGATTTCCGAGGCCATGAGCGCCGCCGTCGAGGCCCGCTCGAAGCGCTCGGGAAGCAAAAAGGACGCGCCCGCCCCGGCTCCCAAGCGCGACGTCGATCCGTTCGCCGGCATCGACCTGGGATCGCTCATCAACCAGGAGCTGGAGGGAGTGGCCGCCTGATGTCCCAACTCTACACCATCACCATCCGCCGCGTCCGGCTGCGCTATCTGGCCGACGGCACGCTGGTCGAGGAATCGGTGACGCAGACGATCAGCGGCCTGCCGCCGGCGCTGGTCGAGACGTGGAGGCGGGACTTCCCGCAGGCCTTCGTCTCGGCCATCGCAGAGGACGCGCATTACGACAAGCGCCGGCCCGGCCAGTATTGCAGCACCGGCGGCCGGCCGGGCATTGCCGAGCGCCGCGCCCAGGCCACGCGCAAGCCCTCGCCAGCGCCGGCCGGCATCGACCTGGGATCGCTCATCAACCAGCAGCTCCAGGAATGAGCGCCGACCGCTTTGTCGTCATCCGCAACTGCCCGCAGATGCCGCTTCTGGTCGGCGTGCGGGCACGGATCACCAACATCGACTATGTGCCGTTCGCCGAGCGCCGCAATGCGCTGGTCGAGGTCGAGACGCCCGCCGGGCATCGGGAGTGGCTGATGCTGTCGGACGTCTCGCTTGCGTCATGATGGCGCGGCGGGCTGGTTATACGGGATAGTCCGGTGTAGGTGTGCTGAGCGAATGCCACGATGGGAAGATAAGGAAATGACAAAAGTTACCGAGCTATATTTGGTGGAAAAAACCCATCACATCAAAACCTCTGACGGAAAAGAATATTACTATGGCAGTCTCCCAATGCAGCCGTACATAAAGTGGGTTGGGCTGAATGGAATAGACAACGAATATATCTATACTTTGCAGAAGTCTCTCGATGAGACCATTATCGGGTCAATAGTCTTTCGAGAGCTGCCACAAGGCGTCCATTTTGTTGGAGCATCAATTCTGGAGAGTCTTAGGAGACTCGACAAAGATCAAAGGTATTCGGATATTCTCGATAGGATACCGGCCGAACTTCTTGGGCAGCTTGCGGTAGACAACGCCCATCACAAGGATTTTAAAGGCTAGGTCTTCTTCTCGTCTCCAAGGAGGTCGAGCTGCACCGCGTCGACCTTCTTGGCGATCCTGGCCTTCCGCCCGACCTTGTGCCGCTTCACCTCGGCCGCGGCCTCCTTGAGCGCGTCCTCCTCCTTCGGGAACCAGCGCAGCTCGACATGGGTGATCGCCCGCCCCTTCTTCACCGGCGACACCTGGACATGACAGCTCGACAGCGCGTCGACCTCGGCGACGGCCGGCTCCAGGCAGAAGCGCCGGAAGTCCTGCCAGCGCTCCATCTTGCCCTTCGGCACGCCCAGCGCCGCGCGCAGCGCCTCCAGCTCGAACGTCTCGGTGAAGCGCCCGCGCAGGCCCGCCCGCTTCTGGACGATCTCGTAGAGCGCTTGGCTGTATTTCGAGGTCATCGCCAGCATGACCTGCGCCTGCAACCGACCCCAATGGTCCGACTTCGTGATGATCTCGATCACGGTGTCGGTGAAGCGGTAGTAGAGGTTGCCGTCCGGGTCGTCGTGGGTGAAGCGCGGGCCGAGGATGTAGTCCCTGTACCAGCCCGGCTTGCCGTCGCGCGTCTGCCGCATCTCGATCTGTACCGAGCGCAGCCGGTCGATCGTCTCATTGATCCGGTCGGTGCTGTCGTGGTTGCCGCGCAGCAGGCGCTTGGCGATGACATGTTCCTTCTTCTCCGTGATCGTCTCCCAGGCGTTGACGATCAGCAGGTTGAAGACGGTGCGGTCATATTGGGTCAGGGCTTCGCCGCCGCGAATCTCAATCAGCTCCCCCGGCTTGGGGAAGCTGCCATCGCCGCCTTCGTAGGCTAGAAGCGGTTGGCCGACGATCGGCTGGTTGACTGTCCGTGATCCCATGGGGCCGGACATTACATGGCCGCGCAGCGCGAAGCGAGCGCCAGCCCAATCCCTCACCCTTCAGCGTGGGCAGAATCCTGGGAATCGCCGGCCCCGGCCCGATTCCTCACCTTTGGCCCGCCCAATCTCTCACCTTTGCCCCGGCCCCATTTCTCACCCTTCGGCCGCCCGATTTCTCACCTTTCGGCACGGCTCGCCGACAAGCGGCCGGAGACGGCGCAAACCGCGACTCCGCCCCATTTCTCACCTTTGCCGGCAGCCAGATTTCTCACCCTGGGGATAAGTTGCCCGCCCGATTTCTCACCTTTGCAGGCCCAATAACTCACCAGAATCGGCCCCATTTCTCACCAGAATCGGCCAGATTTCTCACCTGAAGCGGTGAATCAGGATTGCGATTCAATGGCTTGCCAGAGCCAAAGTATGAAATAGGAAATTAGAAGTTAGGGCGGGAGCAATCAGCGCCCGCCCGGTTTCTCACCTTAGAAGCCCTGTGCGCGCAGCAGGTCGTCGAAGAACTCGCCGATTTCCTTGCCCTGGCTGACCAGATCGGCCTTCAGTTTCAAGGCTCGCGAGCGCTCCAGCCGGAAGCAGACGTTAACCGTGTCCTCGGCGAGCAGCCCAGGACGCTTCGTGCGATGACGCCGGCGGACTTCCTCGGATTCCGGGATCGCTTCCTGCGTCGACGCCGCGGCGGCAGCGCGGGCGCGGGAGGCCATCTCTTCCGGGGTCATTCGGGGCTTAGCCATTCTTCGTGATCTCCAGGATGCGATCCAGCAGACGGGTGATCTCGGCAGCGCCTGGGTTCTTCGGATCGACGTCCGACAGACCCAGGCCCTCCATTCCGTAGGCTCCGAAGCCGACACGGTCGCGGATCGGGTCGGCAACGATCGCCTTGCCGCCGCTCAGCCCCGACACCACGATCGGCACCTCGGATTCCTGCTTTTCGGTTTTGATGCGGTTGGGCGCGACGAGCGGAATCTTGCCGGCCTTGTCGACCACCTCGAAGGTGCGGCCGAACGCGAGATAGTCCGGGCCGGTCGGCTGAAGGGGGAAAACGACCAGATCGGCGACCGTGACCGCCGGCTTGATCTCGGCTTTCTTACCGGGGGTGTCGATAAGAATGAAGTCCCACTCCTTCGACTGGATCTCCTTGGCGATCCGCCCTTCCAGCCGCGAAACATCAAGAGCGTGCAGCTCCATGCCCGTCTTGTTCTCGCGCTCCCGGTATAAACCTGCGAGCGTGCCCTGTGGGTCGATGTCGACCAGGAGCACTTTAAGTCCGCGAGAAACCATCTGAATCGCCAATTCCCAGGCGAGTGTGGTTTTCCCGGCACCGCCTTTGGAGGCGATGAACGAGACGGCTTTGGTCATACGATAAGCCTATTGGTCAATTGAGTCATGAAACTAACCTAGTAGGGTTTTCACTAACCCGCATTAGGCTTGTTTGCCTGTTGAAAGCGGCAGTTATCGCGCTTATCATTCATCAAAGACTGAAGACAGTAAGTTATGACTGTAGGTAGCAAACTACCTATGGTGAGGTCATCGGCCTGGTGAATCAGATTTGGGTGAAATCAATGGCATCGTACCTCGATTTAGTGCTCCCCGGTGAAATCGTGGCGCAGCGTCGCAAGGAGCTGCACATGACCCAAACCGAAGTGGCGAAGAAAATGGGCTACCGCAACCCCAACTTCGTCTCGATGATGGAAAGCAACAGCAGCCGCGTCCCGATCGAGCGGTGCTTCGAGCTTGCCGATATTCTTGAGATGGACCGCATATGGTTCCTTAAGCGCGTGCTCGGCGATCATTATCCACAAGTCTCCGAAGAGTTGTTCTCCGCCGCCAGCCTGCGTCGCCTCCTCGATGAGGCCGAGCAGAAGGAGGCCGCCTGACCGGGCGGCCTTCCTATTCGTTTGTCCATTTTAAAAAGGCCCAGCTCGCTTTCGCTTCGTGCTGGGCTTTTCTTTCGCTATCGTTTATCAGTCAGCGATGACATATCGTGTGTATGTAGGAGGAACGAGTGCCACGCCCGCTGAAAAAGCTGTCTGCCCGGCCGGCTGAGCCGCTCCCCGAGCTGCCGCCGCTCAAGCGCGAGAGCAAGATGGAGGCGCTGCGCCGGACTGCCGCGATCATCTCCGGCAATTTCGGCATCCAGGTCGTGTTCGCCGGCAACCGCGCCTACACCGACTTCAAGCGCATCGTCGTGCCAAGCCTGCCTGACAACGCGCCCGACGATCTGGTCGACGCGATCACCGGCTATGTCGACCATGAGATCGGCCATATCCTATTCACCGATCCGAACGAGAAGCGGCCGTTCCGTGAAAAGGATAAGCGCGCCCAGTTCATGACCAATGCGGTCGAGGACGTGCGGCAGGAGTTCCAGACCGCCAATCTCTACCGCGGCATGGGTCTTAACCTCGACCGCTCGGCGATCTGGTCGATCTCCAAGATCCGGGAGAACTGGCAGAACGACGACGCCTACCCGGCCTTCAGCCGGTTTCTCGTTCTTGCAATCTGCTGGTGGCGGGCAAAGGTCGGTGGCCTGCCGGAAGCCCAGCAATTTCTCGACGACTGCGGCGGCGAGACGCTGAAGGTCGTCAAGCACTTCGCGGCGCGCATCGAGAAGTGGCACACCCTGCCCTCGACGGCCGCGGCCTATGACGAGGCCAAGGCGATCCTGGCCGAGCTGGACAAGCTCAACCAGCAGGCCAAGCAGCCGCCGATGCCCCCTCCTCCCCCGCCCCCGCCTTCCCAGCAGCCCAACGAAGAGACGGGTGAGGGTGGCGGCCAGGGCCAGCAGGACGAGCGCGACAGCAGCGGCGAAACCGAGAACGAGGAGTGCTCGTCGAACGCCGATCCCGATGAGCCTGTCGAGCAGGACGATGACGGCGGCAACAGCGAGGGCAGCGCCGGCAGCGACAGCGACGAAGAGGCCGAACACGACGAGGCGTCCGGGGTCGATGACGCCGACGGCGACCAGGGCGAGGGGGAGCAGGATGACGAGCAATCGGCCGGCGGATCCGATCAGGACGATGCTGACGATGGCGATCAGGGCGGCGATGGTAGAGCCGGCGGCGACGGCGCTGATGAAGGAGCTGACGACGATCAGGGCGATGGCGATGCTGCCGGCCCGGCCGCTTCCGAAGGCGACGAAGACGAGGCTGCTGGCGACGACGCCGATGACGGGGACGACGGCTCTGCTGGCGGCGATGCTGATGGCGAGGACGCCGACACCGGCGCAGACGCGAACGGCGCTGGAGGCGATGGCGACGCAGATGATGACGACGCTGCGGACGCTGGAGACGACAGCGAAAGCGATGCGGGCGGCGCTGGAGGCGATGCCGGCGAAGATGGCGCAGACGGCGAGGACGATGAGGGCGACGCCCCGGCCCCTGGCGATGACGGTGCCGGCGATGAAGATGGCGATGCCGCCGGCGACAGCAACGGCGACGATCCGGGAGGCGATGGAGAGGGCGAGGAGGCTGACGACGAGCCGGTAGAGGACAGCCAGGAGGCCAGCGACGGCCGCGGCACCGATGACGTCGCCGAGGGCGGACCGAGCGGCATGCGCGGCGTGCTCGATGCGCTGTGCGGCGAGCAGAAGCGCGAGGCGCTCGAAAAGTCGTCGACCCTGCACGCCGTCATGCAGAGCGAGATCGAGGTCGACAGCCGTGCCGTCACCGGCCATCGCGCCTACACCGAAGAGTTCGATCAGATCATCGAGCCGGTCGGCGAGGCGACGCTGGAGAGCTACAGCCGGGCCTACGACGCGGTGAAGCCCTACGTCAACGTCATTGCCGGCGTGCTGACCCGTGTTCTGCTGTCGCGCACCACCGCGACCACGCTGCGCGGCCGGCACTCGGGCGCGGTCAGCTTGAATGCGATCAGCCAGCTCCGCGCCGGCCAGTCGAACGTCTTCCAGACCCGCCAGGAGGGCGCGAAGCTCGACACTTACGTCGAGCTGGTCGTCGATCACAGCGGCTCGATGGACGGAAGCAAGATCGAGACGGCGATGCAGACCTGCATCGCGCTTGCCGAGAGCCTGGCGAAGATCGGCATCCCGTTCGGCATCTCCGGCTTCACGACCGGACTTGGCTGCGAAGAGCACGAGGCACAGGACAAAGATCTGTGGCGACGCGCCCGCGATTACGTCTATGGCGCGTTTGCCAATCCCGATCTGGCCGACTTCGAGCGGATCGACCCGATCGTCGAGTTCCGCTACAAGACGCCCGAAATCCCGTTCGCCCAGATGAAGACCAAGCTCGCGCTGATGCCCGGGCAGATGATGGGGGCCAACGCCGACGGCGACAGCATCTACAAGATCGCCAAGCGCGTCTCCCGCCGGCGGGAAAGCCGCAAGGTCATCATCGTCATGTCGGACGGCTTCCCGGCCGCGCGCCAGGGCAAGAACATCGAGGGCGACGCGGCCGAGCGCTACATGGCCCATGTCGCCAAGCTGCTCGCCCGGACGCCGGGCCTGGAGCTGGTCGGAATCGGCATCATGTCGGACGCGGTGAAGCACTACTACCCGCGCTGCGCCGTCATCAACAACGTCGCCGATCTGCCGGCCGTGGCGATGAACGAACTCAAACACGCCCTGATGGGGTAATAGAGGAATAGCTCAATGGTTCAATTGACGGGCCCCGAGCGCGCGGCCTTGAAGACCGCGCTGCGCAATGAAATCGAGCGCCTGGAGGCGCTGTGCGGCCTTCGGCACGCCCTCCCCTACGAGAGGGAGTCATGGTCCGAGCAGATCGCTGATTCCAGATCGGCGCTCGCCAAGTTGGAGGCGCTGTCCGCATAGCTCAATGCAGCAATAGCTCTATTCGGCAATGACTCCATGCGTGAACGCGCGGGCACGTCTTCAATTGCCCTCTGGCGCTCGCGCGTGCGATGTTCTATCAGTCAGCGATGATAATAAACCAATAAGGGGTTTGTGTTATGTCCGCACAGGTGATCGCGATGCGTAAACCCGCAATCGACATCGAGGCCAAGGTGAAGTGCCGGGAATGCGGGTTCGAGGGGCATTCCCTCTACAAGCATATCCAGGACGCCCATGGCCTGAGCGCCGAGGACTACATCGCCAAGCATCCCGGGGCCGAGCTGCTGTCGCCGCTCGGCAATGAGGTGATGAAGGCGCATTTCTCGGCCCAGGCCGAGGTACGCTACACCAGCGAGCCGAAATCGTCGATCGACCTGTTCGCCATCGGCTTCGGCAAGGCGACCGGCTACACCAAGCAGATGCCGGTGCGTACCTATGCCGGCTTCACCAAGGAGCACGGCGTCCCGGACGTCGATCCGAACTACTACTTCCCCGAGGCCGTCAGCCGCGACCTCATCATGGGCATGGAGAAGGGCGGGCGCGTCTATGCCCACGGCCCGACCGGCTCCGGCAAGTGCCTCGGCAAGGGCACGCCGGTGATGATGTTCAACGGCACGATTCGGCCTGTCGAGGATGTGCGGGTCGGCGATCTGCTGATGGGGCCTGATAGCTTTCCGCGCCGCGTTGTGGCGATCGGCAGCGGGCGCGAGCCGCTTTATCGCGTCGTGCCGACCAAGGGCGATGCCTACGTCGTCAACGAGAGCCATATTCTGTCGCTGCGCATGACGAACGGATCAAAGCGCTCGTGCGGCATTGAGGATGGCTCAATCGTCAACATCGAGGTGCGCGACTACCTTCAGAAGACATCGACCTTCAAGCATTGTGCGAAGGGCTGGCGCGCTGGTGTCGATTTTCTCCCCCTGGCCGAGCCGCTGCCGCTTGAGCCGTATTTTCTTGGTCTTTGGCTGGGTGACGGCAATTCGGCGAACTCGAACATCTGGTCGACGGAACCCGAGATCGGCGCGTATCTTCACGACTACGCCCGTCGCCTTGGAATGGTGTGCCGCGAGGACCGCTCGGCGTCGTCCGTCGATCTCGTCACCTACTCGATCTCGAAGCCCGGAGGTAAGAAGCATACCCACGTTTTGCGCCAGGCGCTTCGCCTGCACGGCCTGATCGACAACAAGCATGTTCCGCATGCCTATAAGACGGCATCGCGTTCCGAGCGCCTGGAGCTTCTGGCCGGCATCATCGACACCGACGGCTGCCTCGGTGTCGGCGGCTATGATCTGACGCTGAAGTCCGAGCGCCTGCTGGATGACGTGGTTTTCGTGGCGCGTTCGCTCGGCTTTGCCGCATACAAGGCGGAAGCCAAGAAGACCTGCGCGAACAACGGCGTCGAGGATATCTATTATCGCTGCTGGATCAGCGGCGACATTGACCAGATCCCGTGCCGCGTCGAGCGCAAGAAGGCGACGCCGCGACAGCAGGTAAAGAATGTGCTGAACGTCGGCATCACGCTGGAGCCGTTGGGCGAGGGCGACTACTACGGCTTCCAGATCGAAGGACCGGATCGCCTGTTCCTGCTCGGCGACTTCACGGTGACGCATAACACCACCTGGTTCGAGCAGTTCGCTGCCCGCACCGGCCGCCCGTTCTGGCGCGAGCAGATGTTCCGCGAAAAGGAGCCGGTCGAGCTGACCGGCCTGTGGGTCGTCAATGACCGCGGCGCGATGGAGTATATGTACTCGGGCTTGGTGAAGGCGCTCCAGCAGCCGTCGATCATCTGCTTTGACGAATACGACAGCGGCAACGCGGTCGTCACGGCCATGTGCAACGCCCTGTTGGAGGGCAAGCCGCTGATCCTGGGCAACAAGGGCGGCGAGAAGATCTGGCCGCATCCGGAGTGCATCATGGTCGCCACCGGCAACACCAACGGCATGGGCGACGACACCGGCCTGTATGCCTCGACCAGCGTGCAGTCCTTTGCCACCATGAACCGCTTCCGCATGTTCGTGAAGATCGACTACATGCCGGAGGAGAAGGAGCGCGAGGTCATCAAGCGCGTCTTCCCGAAGCTCCCCGAGGGCCGGGTGAAGAACATCGCGAAGGTCGCAAAGCTGGTGCGCGACGGTTACATCGGCGGCAAGGTGAGCTGCCCGCTCTCCACGCGCCAGGTGCTCAACTGGGCGGACTGGGATATGAGCACCGGCGAGTCCGGCCGCTCCTTCCGCCTCGCCTTCGTCAACCAGCTCAACGAAACCGACGCGAAGGTCGTCGGCGAGCTGTACCAGCGCGTTTACGCCAAGAGCATCGACGAGGATTAAGCGCGCCGTCGTCTATATGTCACCGCTGACGGACAGTAGCTTTTCCCCGCTCTGTCTGTCAGCGCTATAGTCATTTCACGAGTTATTTTTGTGGAGCGCAGTGACATGGACGA
Organism: Azospirillum sp. Sh1; assembly: GCF_008365135.1. Classification (NCBI taxonomy): domain Bacteria; kingdom Pseudomonadati; phylum Pseudomonadota; class Alphaproteobacteria; order Rhodospirillales; family Azospirillaceae; genus Azospirillum; species Azospirillum sp. Sh1. The sequence continues at coordinate 52,813 of NZ_VTTK01000022.1, forward strand.
CGTGATCTTCGAGGCCTCGCTCGTCGAGGCCGAGCTTCAGGCATTCCGCAGCCGTCCCTGCTACGGCACGCTGGCTCAGCCGGTCGCGCGCTGCGCGCTGTGCCTGGTTCATGACGACTGCGTGGCGCTGCGCAGCGAGGCTGCGGCCTCGCTCGACGTGATCGCCGAGCATTACGCCTATCTGCTGGCCGCCCGGCCCGCGCCGGCTACCTCCTGGCCCGAGGTGTTCGACGAGCTGGCGGTCGAAGCGACGCCGGCCCCGCAGCGCGAGCGCCGCCCTGCCGCCCGCCCCCGCCCGGAGGCCTTCGACTTCCGCGGCGTCATGCTGCGGCCGGACGGCGAGACGCTGGTGACGAAGACCCAGCTCACCGTCTCCGGCGATTTCCAGCAGCGCGCGAAGGACGTCCCCTGGCCCGAGCTGTTCTGCATGGAAAGCGGCAGGGATTACCGCATCACCTGCCCGGCCACCGAAGACCGCGACAAGCGCCACCAGATCGACTGGTATCGCGCGGGAAGCTGCGTCGCCGTGATGCCCGACCTCGACCAGTTCGCCAATCTCGGCAACCCCTATGCCGGTCAGAGCCACGTCATTGGCGGCTCGATCGCCTACTGGACCTGGGAGATTGCCGGCGGCATGGCCGAGACGGTGCCGGTCGCGCCGCAGGACATCACCGACCGGGTGCTGTCGGCGTCGGGCATGCGCGGGACGGCCTACAACAAGGCCTGCGTGCGCGACGCCCTGCGCGACATGGCGCTGTTCGGAATCCTGCGCCGCTGCCGGCGCATCGACAACGGACATCTGGTTTTTATCATCGAGAGGTGATAATCTCCCGCCAGTCACAGAGCGGGACTGTGCTCCAAGAGCCACTGCCGGGGCAGGCGACTTCAAGCGCCGGCTCTTCCAAGCCTATCCTGCGCGCGAGCGCCGACCATGTGTTCCCCGCAATCGACGTCGTTGATGTAGACCATGGTGAAGGTGGGAAGCCCCGGCACTATTCGTTTGACCATATGTCAGTAATTAGTGAAGTATACGCAGACGCTGTTTTGTGAGGGCGAGATGAGCATTCCCTTTCACCACCTGCACGGCCACAGCTTTTTCAGCAATCTCCTGCAGCCTGACGCGCTCTCGTCTCCGGACGACCTCGCCAAGCGCGCGGCCAGCGTCGGTCTGTCCTCGATCTGCGTGACCGATCATGCGTCGATCGCCGGCGTGCCGGCGCTGCTGAAGGCGGCAAAGAAGCACGGGCTGAAGGGCATCGTCGGATCCGAGCTTTACTGCACGACCGACCCCGCATGGCGGCCGGCCAGCAAGGAGGAGGGCCGGCGCGACTACAGCCATGTCGTCGCGCTCGCGCAGAACCAGGATGGCTTCACCGAGCTGTGCCGGCTGCTGTCGAAGGCCTCCGGCGAACCGAACTTCTACGGCAAGCCGCGCAATGCCTTCGCCGACCTCTATGAGACGAAGAACCTGATCTTCACCACTGCCTGCGCCGGCGGCGTGCTCAAGCGCGGCGACGCCGACTGCGTGCTGCGCGAGCTGGTGGCGGCCGTCGGGCCGGAGCGCGTCTACCTGGAGATCCAGCCCCATCAGGACGAGGGCCAGCGCCTGGTCAACGCGCGGGCGGTGCATCTGCGCGACCAGCTCGGCCTGCGCCTCGTTGCCACCCAGGATTTCCACTACGCCAACCCCGGCGACAATGTCGGCCATGAGGTGCTGCTGGCCGTCGGTAGCCAGGACGTCTGGTCGAACCCGGAGCGCTGGCGCTACCCGGTCGACGACCTCTATGTGAAGTCCGGCACCGAGATGCTCCAGGCCTTCGCGCCCTGGATCAAGTCGGGCGCGCTCGACAAGGCGCATGTGCTGGAGGCGTTCGAGAGCACGGCGATCATCGCCGACCGGCTCGGCTTCGAGCTGACCAACCGCGCGATCTCCCTGCCGAAGATGTCCGACGACAGCCGCAAGACGCTGCTGGTGATGGCCGGCGAGGCGCTCAAGCGCAAGGGGCTGGCCGGCGACGAGCGCTATGTGAAGCGCCTCGTCCATGAGATGAACGTGCTGACCGAGGCCGGCTTCCTCGACTATTTCCTGATCCTGGCCGACATCATCGCCTGGGCGAAGCGCAACGGCATCGCGGTCGGCCCCGGCCGCGGCTCGGCCGGCGGCTCGCTGCTGTGCTATCTGATCGGCATCACCACGATCGACCCGATCCGGCACGGCCTGATCTTCGAGCGCTTCTTCCGTCCCGGCCGCCTCGACCTGCCCGACATCGACACCGATTTCGAGGACGAGCGCCGCGACGAGGTGCTCGACTACATCGAGCGCAAATACGGCAAGGACCATGTCTGCGGCGTGGCGAGCTACACCATGCTCAAGCCCCGCGGCGCGATGAAGGACGTCGGCCGCGTCTTCGAGATCAACCACGTCGAGATCAACCAGGTCACGGGCGCGATCAAGGTGCCCGACATCCAGGTCGACGATCCGGAGGCCGAGAAGGCGCATGCCGAGGAGATCTTCGCCGACCCCGCCGTCGCCGGCTTCTTCCGCAAGTACCCGGTCGTCGAGCCGCATGTCCGCGCGCTGACCGGCTGGATGCGCGGCACCGGCCAGCATGCCGCCGGCGTCGTGATCTCCGGCGTGCCCGTCGCCGACCTGTGCGCGCTGCTGCGCGGCAAGGACGGCCGGCGCGTGTCGTGCTGGGACAAGTGGCAGATCGAGAACATGGGGCAGATGAAGCTCGACATTCTCGGCCTGCGCACGATGACGATCCTGCGCCACGCCGCCGAGTATGTGCTCCAGCGCACCGGCCGCCGCATCGTCTACGAAGACCTGTCCCTCGACGATCCCCGCACCCTGGAGCTGTTCGACAAGGGCGATACGACCGGCGTGTTCCAGTGCGAGAGCCACGGCATGCGCGAGGTCTTCAAGGGCTGCAAGGTCGACCGCTTCTCGATCATCGCCGACGTGATCTCGCTCTACCGGCCCGGTCCGATGAAGGAGATCCCGAAATACCAGCAGGTCCAGACCGGGCAGATTCCGGCGACCTACATGCACCCGCTCCTGCAGCCGATCCTGGAGCCGACCTTCGGCACCCTGATCTATCAGGAGCAGATGATGGAGGTGTTCGTGCAGGTCGGCGGCTTCGACTTCACTGAAGCCGACAAGATGCGCAAAATCTGCGGCAAGAAGCTGGGGCCGGCCGAGTTCGCCAAGCATGCACCGCCCTTCATCGAGGGCGCGAAGCGGAACGGGCTGACCGAGCAGGAGGCCGAGGCGATCTTCGCGACGATGGCCGAGTTCGGCATCTACTCGTTCAACAAGTCCCACGCCTACGCCTACGCCACCATCGCCTATTGGACGGCCTACATGAAGGCCAACTTCCCGGCCGAGTTCTGGGCAGCGCATCTGTCCTGCACCGAATCGTCCGAGAAGCTGAAGCTGGCGATGAAGGACGTGGTGAAGGCCGGCATGCAGATCGACTGGCCGAACGTTAACACCTCCCACGCCACGCGCTTCGTACCGATCTCCGACGTGATGATCGCAGCGCCGCTGACCGCGATCCACGGCGTCGGCGAGAAGGCGGCCGAGCTGATCGCCGGCGCTCGCGAAGGGCGCATCGACAACCAGGGCCTGGCCCGCGGCGAAGCTCGGCAAGAGAAGAAGGGCATCGTGCAATTCGACGCGAGCCGGACAGTCGCAGGAGCGTTTACAAGCGCCCAGGATTTCGCCAATCGCATCTATGCGCGTGTCGTCAACAAGCGCGTGACAGACGCCCTACAGAGCGTTGGAGCGTTCCCTTGGGCACGTCCGCATGACGACGTGCTGACAGCGAAGCGACGCGAACTGATGAAGGATCTCGCGGTCGACGTGCTGACGGTCGACACCGGGGCAACGCTGCTGATCGACAACTCGACGGTGGCGGCGTTGCAGCGCATCTTTACGGTCCTGCCCGTGTTCGAGCAGGAGACGAAGATGAAGGCGGTCTACCCCGGCATGACCGGCAAGTCGGCGCGCATCATGGCGATCCTGGGTGCGCCGGGCTGGCAGGAGGAGAAGGCCGGCACGATGGGCCAGAACCCCGCCTTCGAGAAGCTGCTCGACGTGCTGCGGCCGGAGCTGTCGCTCAAGCCGTCCGACTTCTACTTCACCAGCCTGTACCGCTTCCGCAAGCCGCCGCTCGGCTTTGACCAATGGCGCGATAGGTCAATTGAGCTATTGCACCATGAGATTGACATCGTGAAGCCGCCACTCATCATCGCCATCGGCTCGGACGTCACCAAGGCGCTGATGGGCGAGGATGCCAGCGTCATGCGCCTGCACGCCAAGACCGAGCGCTTCAAGGACTTCCCGGTGGTGTTCTGCAAGTCGCCGATGCTGGACGGTGTTGGCCCGGACGATCTCCGGCAAGTTTCGCTCGCCATCTCTGAGCTTCTTGTCTAACTTCTCTATCAGTCACTAATTACAAATATAAAGGTGATGATATGAATGTGTCTGTTTCTGAACAGCAAGTCGAGGACGCCGTAAAGGCGCTGATCGCCGCGAACACCCGGCATCTTGAGGAGCTGGGGCCGATGGCCGGCATCGTCGCGAACGAGGAGCTGACGAAGGGCCTGGTCGAGCGCTCGCTCGCGACGCTGGTCGAACTCGGCATGGCCGTGAAGGACGATCGGGGCGCGGCGCTCCTGACTGACTTCGGGCGGGCGGTGCTTCAGCACCCCCGCGCCCGCGAGATCAGCGCCGCGATGCTCGGCGAGCAGGCCGGGAGGGCGTGAGCGATGACGATTGTTCGCGACGCCCACGGCATGCTCTGCCCGAAGTGCGGCCAGGATGACTGCATCGACGTTGCCGCGCTTGTTCATGTTCGCCTGACGGGTAGCGGCAGTGACGCCGATTTGAGCTTCGACGGCAGCCATGAATGGGACGATGACAGCCGCTGCTGCTGCGGTGCCTGCGGTCACGGCGGCACCGTGAGCGACTTCAGAAAAGCCGCAGAGCAGCAGATGGTCCGCGAGCTGGTCGACCTCTTCGGCGAGAAGGGCCGCCCGGACGACTTCCTGGATGGCCATGTCCATGACGCCAAGTTCGCCGAAGCCTCGCAGATCAACAACGGCGGCGTCGAGGATCAGATCGCCTATCTGATCGCCGTCGAAGGCTTCGAGGCGGTGCGCCAGATGATCGAGGAGGACGAGCAGTGAAGATCACCAACCAGGAGCGCGACACCATCCTCGCCGCGCTGCGCTTCTACCAGAGCAAGGGCATGGGCGATCCCTTCAACCGTCCCGACGACATCCACGACATCGCCACTAACGGCGGCGACGGCATCAGCCTGGACGACGCCGGCATCGACGCCCTGTGCGAGCGCCTGAATGTCGAGCAGGAGGGGCCGGATCCGATCGGGGCGCTGATCGAAGAGTTCGGCGGCGACCGCGGCGTTTGGGGCGAGCACCCCGGCTACCCGCGTGCCGACTGGCGCTATCAGGTCGAGAACGGCGACACGAACCTCGGCTACTGGGAGTGGGTCGAGAACGAACTGGCGATCGAGCGCTCTGCGCCCGTCGCCGAGGGCGGGGAGGCCTGACGATGGAGCTGATGCTTCCGACGCTCGGGATGGCGAACGCCCAGCTCACGCGGCATGAGAGCGTCAACTTCGACCATCGCATCGTCAGCACCTTCCGGGGCGAGCGGTTGGCCGAGGAGATCGCGGAGAAGGCCGCGGCGATCCGCGCCAGCTCGGGCATCAAGATCGCCATCATCGCCCCGCTGTCGATCAACCGCGTGCGCTATGCGCTGACGGCCGAGACGGATTTCCGCGCCGGCGAGTGGAAGCTCTGGTGGTTCGGGCTTGCCAACGGCAAGCAGCTCACCGACGCCGCCCGCGCGCACCTCAACGGCATGGCGGACGTTCGCGAGGCGATCGCGCGCTGGTGCGACAGCAACGTCGCGGCCCTGCGCGAGGAGAGGGTCGCCGAGTTCGTGGCGAGCACCCTCGCCCATGTCTCGGCCATCGAGAGCAACATGCGCCAGGTCCGGGCCGCCCTGGAGGCCGTCGGCGCGCAGCAGAGGGAGACCGTCTGATGCGCGACATCGGCCTGTTCGAGGCGATCAGCATCCGCGCCAAGGCCGCGCGGCTCGTGATGCGCGAGACGAGCGGTCACGAGTTCGAGGGGACCGACGAGGAGCTGATCGACCGGGCGGAAAAGGGACATCCGCGCCTCGCCCGCGCGCTCAAGATCGCCGACGGCATCATCCGCATGACCGAGGAGGCCCACTTCCCCGTCGCCAGCAAGACGCGGGGCATCGCCTCCGGCTGGGAGTGACCGAATTGCGCTGCCCCAAGATTCCCCGCCGGCGCAGCAACCGTCCCAGGCCCGCCTCCCGCTCCCTTCCCGGCCGCTGGTACGTCGATGAGTGCGGGTGGTGGGTCAGGCCGAACGCGAACGGCACGGCCACCTTTCTTAGCTGCTCCGGCAGCTTCACCGATCGGCTCGATCCCCGCATGAAGCTCTGGCCGACCGATCAGAACCCACCCATCATCACGGAGACCGCCTTTCCATGATCCCCACCGACGGCATCGCACGGGCCTTCAGCATCCGCCCGGAAGATCTTGCGATGGACCTGCAGATCAACCCGACCAACATGGACGACGCCATCATCCGGCAGGCCGGCCTGTACGCCTACTACGTCTCTGCCCATGCCGAGGCCGAGGGCCGGCTGCGTCAGGCCAAGCTGGAGCGGGACGTCTTCACGGCCGCGCTGGACAAGCAGCTCCGCGACCAGGCGCTGGCTCGCGGCCAGAAGCTGACCGAGAAGCAGGTCGAAATGCAGGTCATGCTGCATCCGGACTGGAAGGTGCGCGTGCAGCGCGTCAACGAGCTCGAGGCCGCGGTGTCGCAGTTGGAGGGCCTGGTCAGGGCGTTCGCCCAGAAGAAGGACATGCTGGTCACGCTCGCGACGAACATCCGGGCCGAGCGCCAGCAGAGCTTCGCCATCCGCAATCAGCCGCAGACGCCGTTCGGCTGATCGACGAGGTGAGAATCACACCTTTGCGTGGGCAACTATCATTGACCGATGACAGAAACAAAGCTAGTTTGTATCTCGTGACGTGATGAACGTCCAACGCCGTAGTGCATCGTTCCACAGTTATCATTCATTCCTGATAGAAACTGAGGTTTTTCCATGAACGCTCTCGCTCCGACCGCTGCCGCTGCCGCCCCGATGCCGTTTGGTCAGCTCGACCCGTTCACCGCCGCCCTGATGGCCGACGTCGATGCCGACGCCAAGGCCGCGGCTTCCAAGAGCGCCGACCGCTTCCGCTTCAAGGACGCCGGGGAATACTACCTGCGCCTTGTTCCGTCGAAGGGTTTCGGCACGCAGAAGCCCGACGGCACCTGGAACACCCGCTGGTTCCACAGCTTTGGCACCCACGCCTTCAAGCCGCCGGGGTATGAGAAGAAGGTCTGGTTCGGCTGTCTGCATCACACCTACGGCCAGGCCTGCCCGCTGTGCGCCGCCGTCGCCACCGGCAAGAATAACCCGATGGTGGCCGAGATCGCCGACGAGGCGTATGCGTCGCGCCGGTATCTGGTGAGCGGTCAGTTCTTCGACCCCGTCACCCGCACCTTCAACCCGGTCGTGCCGATCGAGCTGGCGAAGACCCAGTTCGAGAAGATCAAGGGTCTGCTGCTGGTGTCGAAGACGTTCTTCGCGCTGCAGGGCGGCTACGTCTTCAAGGTCGTCGCGACGCCGCGCTCGCAGGGCCAGGGTATGGAGATCGCCGTCTCCGACGCCTCGCCGTTCGACACCGGCATCACCGACGACGATCTGCTCGACCTGGAAGAGATCGTCCGGGCCGACATCATCGAGAAGAACGCCGCGGTCGCGTCCTTCACCGGCGATCTGCTGCGTCCGCTCGCCCAGCAGCCCGGGCAGCGCTCCGCCGGTGGCTTCGCGGCCGTCGGTGCGCCGAACGGCTTCCCCGGTGCCCTGCCCCCGCCGTCGGCTGCTCCGGCCGGCTTCCCGGGCGCTGCGACGCCGGGCTACGCTGCCGGTGCGCAGTTCATGCAGTCGGTCCAGCAGCCGGCCCAGGCGATGCCCGGCTTCCCGGGTGCCGCCGCTTCGCCGGCCGCTCCCGCCTTCCCCGGCGCTGCTGCCCCGGCCGTCGCTCCGGCTGGCTTCCCGGGTGCAGCTCCGGCCGCGGCCGTCGCGCAGCCCCAGCCGGCCGCTGCTCCGCAGCCGACCGTGATCGACGTGCCGGCCCAGCCGGTCGCGCCCTCCCCTGCCCCGCAGCCGGCGGCAGCTCCCGCCGCCGTGCAGCCGGCCGCTGCCCAGCCCGCCCCGGTCCAGCCGGCCGCCACCTCGGCCGAAGCGCTGGCCGCCGAGCTGGACAGCATCCTGGGCGGCCTGTGATCGCCTGCGATCGCTGACGAATGAGAGGGGCCTTCGCGCCCCTCTCCTTTTATCGGGAGCAACCCCATGACAACGACTCTGCTGGTCGACGGCAGCAACATCGCCTGGGCGGCGTTCTATGTCGGCGAGACGCTGATCGACCATCTTGGCCGGCCGACCGGCGCGATCTTCGGCTTTCTGCGCATGGTGCGCGCGGCGGCCGACCAGATATCCGAGCTGACCGGCGACACGGTCAAGGTGATGATCGCCTGGGACAGCAGCCGCGAGAGCCTGTGGCGGCGCGACGTATACCCCGACTACAAGGCGAGCCGCGACACCGAGAAGACGCCGGAGGATCTGGCGAGGCTGGCCGACTTCGGCGATCAGGTGAAGCGCATCCGCCAAATCCTGCCCTGCCTCGGCATCACGCAAATCCGAGCCGAGCGCTTCGAGGCCGACGATCTGGCCGGCTGGCTGACCCGGCGCTGGCCGCAGACCCGTTTCGTGCTGATGAGCGGCGACTATGACTGGCTCCAGCTCGTCAGCCCGACCGTGTCGTGCTGGATCGTCAGCAAGGCCCAGCTCGTCACCCCGCTCAACTTCGCCGACATCGTCCAGGCCCGCTACGGCGTGCCCCTGACCAACCCCGACCAGTATGTGCGCATGAAGGCGATCGCCGGCGATGACGGCGACGACGTGCCGGGCGCACCGGGTATCGGCACCAAGACGGCCGGCAAGTATATCCTGGGCGAGCTGGCGAAGAAGAAGGACGGCACGCAGACGGCCAAGGAGCAAGCCATTGTTCAATGGCTCAATGATCCAATGGGCTACGAGCGCTCGCTCAAACTGGTCGATCTGCGCGACATGCAGATCCCGGCCGAGGCGGTGACGCTGGAGCGCGGCGCGTTCGACGAGAGCGCCTTCGTCGATGTCTGCATGACCCACTCCTTCGACAGCATCTACAACGACCTTCCGACCTGGATTGTCCCCTTCAAGCTGGCTGCCGTCTCCTGACAGGGCGCTGCATCAATAGAGGAATAGCTCAATGGACTTCGACAAGATCATGGAAGGGCTGGCGGACGCCGTCGGCAGCCGCGACAGCTTCTCCGGCTCCGTGCCCTACTGGCTGCCTACCAGCCTGCCCAACGTCAACATGGCGATCTCCGGCGATCCGAACCTCGGCTTCCCCGGTGGGCGCATCATCACCATCGCCGGCCCGGAAAGCTGCGGCAAGACCGCGCTGATGACCGAGCTGATGACGAAGGCGCAGCGCATGGGCGGCTTCTCGGCACTGGAGGATTTCGAGCACGCCTTCGCCCATGTCCATGCCAAGCGCCTGGGGCTGGCCTGCGACGACACCGATAAGAACTGGTACTACCGCAAGCCGGCGACGGCGGAGGAGGGCTTCGCCCGCGTCTACAAGATCATGCGGTACGTCCGGTCGGTGGAGCTGGGCTTCACGCTGCCGAAGGACACCGACAAGAAGCCGCGGGCGTCGGCCGAGGCCCTCTATGACGCGATGCGCGGCGTCGATCTGTCGAAGCTGGTGCCAATGGTGCTGGGCATGGACTCCATCGCCTCGATGATCCCGGAGGCGCAGGACGTCGACTACACCAAGCAGAACATGAAGACCAAGAACATGGAGCACGCTGCCCTGCTCAGCATCGAACTGAAGCGGCTGGCGCGCGACGCCGACGTCACCGGCGCGACCATGATCCTGCTGAACCAGCTCCGCACCAACCCCGGCGTCATGTTCGGCGACAACTCGACGGAGCCGGGCGGCAACGCGCCGAAATTCTATGCGTCGGTAATGCTGCGCCTGCGCCGGGTCGACAAGTGGTATCGGAACTACGACGACAAGACGTCCGAGGTGATCGGCGACGTCGTGGAGTTGTATACCCGCAAGAACAAGGTCTTCCGGCCCTTCAAGAAGACCAAGTACGTCTTCCGCACCGTGGATCCGGTCGGCCTGGACCCGATCGGCACGATGATCCTGCTCGGCAAGGAGGCCGGCGTGCTCGGCCCGGTCGGCGGCGTCACGGTCGAGTTCGAGGGCAAGAAGCGCTGGAACGTGAACGACTTCGACGAAGCCTGCCGCAAAGACCCAGACCTCGCCAAGCGCCTGACCGACCACGTCATGTCGTCGATCAACCCGGTCGAGGACGGCCCGGTCCAGTCCGATGACGAGAGCACGCCGGCACCGGGCGGCGCTGGCAGCGTCGACCTGTCCAACGCCTTCTCGTAAATCGAAAACGACTGACTGCAAAATGAAGCCCGCGGAAAACTCCGCGGGCTTCTTTCATTTCTCCTGTCATTAATTGCTGAAGTATATTTCTCGTGTCGCGACACAGCGACGCTGATTTGTGTTGCATCAGTGGAGAATGCCAGATGTCTTCTCTCGTTTCCTCTATCATTGCTTTGCCGATGCAGAAGCGCATGCTGTCCCCGAATGACGCCCGCGAGCTGTACGACAACCATGTCGACCGGCACTTCGTTCAGCGCATCTTCAAGCCGAGCAAGGCCAAGGACATCGAGAAGACAATCAAGGCCGGCACCTACATGGGCGTCGTGCCGTTCGTTTTCTTCAAGATCCGCGGCATAAACCGGCTGCTGCTGGTCGACGGCCAGCACCGCATGAGCGCCATCGCCAATGCCGGGGTCGTGGTCGAGGTTTTCTTTGTGGTCATGGAAATGCCGGACGAAGCGACAGCCCGCAAAGCCTTCCTAGAGTTCTATCGCGGGTCGACGCCGTCTGCCACCGATGCCGTCTCCCCGGCCCAGATGTCCGGCGCTGGCCTGACGCCGTCCGAGACGAAGCTGGTGCTGGGTGCGGGCCGGATCATCTACCGAAATTTCAACGTCAGCGCCAGCAAGGGCAAGCTGGACCCCGAGCTGCTGTCGGGCATGTTCGAGAACTGGAGCGCTGCCGGACAGGAAGCGTTCAAGCTCATCCGCGCCGCGGCCGGCAGCGAGGCGAAGAATTGGGAGATTGCATCGGTGCTGGCCGTCATGATGCCGACCCTGCTGCCGTCCTCGATCAAGGTCGAGGCGACGCGCTTCTGGGAGAACGTGCTGAACAAGCACGCCCGCCGCTCAATGTACGAGCAGGAGACGCGGGAGGCGCGCATTCGCCATAACCTCACCGCGGGCGGCCACCATACCCGACAGGCGGTCATCAGTGGCATGCTGGCGGGCTGGAACGCCTGGCGCGATTCCCTGCCCCGCCCCTTTACCGGCTCGCCTCGCAATGGCGCTCCGATCTACGATGTCGACCTGTCCCGTGTGCCGGCCGGCCTCCTTATCGACGCCGTGCCGTATGTGCAGCCGGCCGCGGCCCTGAAACCCGTCATCATGCCGTTTTCGATTGCTGCTGAGTAAAGTCGTCTTTTTCTTGCGCTATCAGTAAGCGATGACATAAACTAACGACATAGCAAACAACGAGGTGTGTTAGATGTCCACCGCTTCCCAGACCATCGCACTCGACCGCGACACCTTCGGCCCCGAGCTGACCGAGAAGCTGAGCAAGCTGATCCCGGAGGCGCAGGCCCTCGCCAATGAGGCCGGCGATCGGATCGACGTTGGTCTACGCTACGCCGACCGCACGATGACGCTGCTGCACTTTAAGGAGGATCAGGGGCCGGAAGACTTCCTGCCGCTCGTGACCGTGGTGCCGGGCGAAGAGCTGGTGCTGAGCAACAACCTGGCCTTCGCGATGCTGAGCCGATTCCTGAGCGTCTACTTCACCGCCCAGACGATGCGCGAGACGGTCGCTGCCATGGCCGCCGGCGCAAGCCGGCCGGCGGCCGCAACTGTCCATTGAGGGCGCGGCCGATGAAACTGATCGCCTTCTCCGATCTGCATGTGCATCGGCACCGCTTCGGCGCGAGCGTCGATGCGAAGACCGGCCGGCACTCGCGCCTCCAGCACTGCCTGGACGTGCTCGACGTGACGGCCAAGGCCGCCGCATGCCACTATGCCGATCTGCGCGTCTTCTGCGGCGACCTGTTCCATGTCCGGGGCCATCTGCGCCCGACCGAGCTGAACCCAGTCTTGGAGCATTTCCGGGGCGTCCATAGCGAGAATTGGGCACCCGGCTATGATCTGATCGACTGGATGATTCCGGGCAATCACGACATGGAGGGCCGCGCCGACGGCGAGCACGCCCTCGATGCGCTGAAGCCGATCCCCGGCATCTCGATCTTCGAGGGCTTCGGCTACGAGGTGCTGGATCTCAACCGCGTTGCCGGCCTGTCCGTCGGCCTGGGCTGGATTCAATACGCCCCGGACGTGCCCGAGCTGATCCGCCGTGTCGATCAGGTCGCCGCCAAGCGGCGCACCCACGCCCGCCAGCCGACCCACACGATCTGCCTGATCCATCACGGCGTCGACGGCTCGATGGCCGGCATTCCGGACATGGGCTTCGGCCCGCAGCATCTGCCGACCGCCGACTTCGACCTGGTGCTGTGCGGCGACTACCATACCCACAAGCAGCTCGCCCCGAACGCCTGGATGCTCGGCGCTCCGCTCCAGCACACATTCGGCGACGCCGGCCAGACGCGCGGCTACTCGGTGATCGAGCTGGTGCCGGGCCGGCCGCCGGCGCTGGAGCTGGTCGAAGTGCCGGGCGTGCCGAAGTTCGTAACCTGGGACGCCGGCGACGCGATGCCCCGTGACGCCGCCGGCAACTTCGTCCGGGTCCGCGCCGACGACAAGGACGCGCTCGCCCGTATGCGCAAGATCGCCGAGGATGCCGGGGCGCTCGCGGTGCAGGACGAGCTGGTGCGCTCGATGGCGCAGATCACCCGGACCAGCGTCTCGCTGAAGATGAAGACGAGCGACCTGTTCCGCACCTGGCTCGACGGCCAGATGAAGGCCGGTCAATACGCCGGGCAGGATGCGGCAGCGCTGGCAGCACTGAACGATGCCTGCCTGGTAGAAGCCGGGGTCGCGTGAAGGCTCGTTCTGTCGTATCATTCAACGATGACAGAACTAAAGCCCATAGGAGTGGATCAGATGGCGACGACCTTCACGGCCGACCAGCTCCGTGTCGGCATGGCGCTGCGCTACAAGGGCGACGACGTTCCGTTCGCCACGCCCTTCCTGAAGAACAAGGGCAACAAGCTCGGCAACTGGCTGCTGCCGAGCTTCACCGTCAACCCGGCCGCCCCCAGCGGCCGGAAGTGGGAAGACCTCCCCGGCTCCAAGCGCGACACCTACACGATCACCAAGATCGAGACGGGCCGCAAAGGCAAGGGCGGCCGGCCGCTCGAAGACCTCATCCATATCGTCGGCGAGGGCTACGCGCAGGGCACCGTGTTCGGCCTCGTCCCGGCCGACGTGATCGCGAAGTTCGAGCTGGTCGGCGACGCGGTCGACATGCTCGATCCCGAGAAGCTGCCCGATGAGATCAAGGCGCATCAGGCGACGATCCTGCGGGAGGCAGAGTGGTCGCGGCAACTCCAGCTCACCGAGGGCTGGTGATGGTCGATCTGGTTTCGCTCAGCGCCGAGGACATCGAGGCGGCCCGCGCCGTCTTCGGTATCCTGGCGCAGGCCGAGGACACGGTCGAGGATCTTGTCCGCCGGGCCGACCGCTCGGCCTGCGATCTGGTCGTCACCGAGGACGGCGACGAGGTCGAGCTGGTGCTGGAGGGCGACTTGCTGCGAACGCGGATGTCGCGCGCAGCGTTCTGCGAGGCGGCCGTCAGCAGCGGCCGGTTCCGCTTCGCCGGCGAGCACATGCGCTTCATGCCGCTCGCCTGGAACCGGGCATGGAGCCAGGGATGGTGATCGACACCTTCAGCGGCCGATACCGCTTTCTCAGCAACTTCGCGCCCTCCCCGATCGTCGCCGTGGGCATCCGCTTTCCGACCGTTGAGCACGCCTTCCAGGCGCTCAAATCGACGAGCCGGAGCGACTGGGAGAAAATCGCTATGCTGCCGACGCCGGGGCTGGCGAAGCGCGCTGGCCGCGGGCTGGCGCTGCGGTCGAACTGGAGCGAGGTGCGCGTGGCCGTGATGACCACGCTCGTCCTGCTGAAATTCTGCACCCATGTCGACCTGCAGCGCCGGCTCGTCGCTACCGCGCCGGCTACCCTGATCGAAGGCAACACCTGGGGCGATCGCTTCTGGGGCGTCTGCGGCGGGGTCGGCGAGAACAATCTCGGCAAGATCCTGATGTACGCCCGCGATCTGGCCGCAGCCGGATGCTTGCCGCATACAGCAATGCCCCAATAGCTCCATTGAGCAATAGCTCTCTAGCCCTCAGCAGGTGGCCGATGGCGATCCTGAAAGAAAGCGACTGGGTGCGCTAAACCCAGGAGTTCTGTGAAACGAGCATGACCACGGCCGGCATGAACGATCTGCTGAGCCGGCGCGGCAGGGTCATCCGCGTCCACAGCGACGGCAAGCTCTGGGACATCGACTGGGGCGACGTCATCCTCCAGTCGCCCACCGACTCCTCCCTGCATGTCGTGACCGACCCGCCAACCCGATAGCTCCATTGAAGCATTGCCCCATGGCTGCATTGCTGAATGCCGACCACATGGGCCGGTATGTCGAGGTCTGGCGCACGCTCTCGGCCATGCAGTCGCCGCTCTCGCGCGGCCGGATGATCTGGCGCTGGCATGACGTGGGCCTTGGCCTCGATCTTCCGGCGGAGCGCCGGTACACGACGCGGCCGGGGCCGGACGGGGAGCTTCGCAGGGAGCTGCTCTATCAGCGCGACTACGACCTCCATCGCGCCGCCCTGGAGCTGATCGCCGCCGGCGCTCTGCGGGTCGACCATCTTCCGAACGGCGACTGGGTCTATCCGGACGCCGCGTGCTGGGAGGCGCTGCAATGGGCGGACGGCTGGTAGGCCGATAGAGCGATTGAGCCATCGAGTCATTGAACGATAGACCAATAGGTGCATGATGAAACTTGTGTCTGTGAAGGCCGAGAATTTCGGCCCCTTCGTCGAAGCCGGCCTTCGTCTCGACGACCGCGGCCTGCTGCTGGTGCAGGGCGACAACCAGCTCTCCAGCTCGGCCGACAGCAACGGCTCGGGCAAGTCGTCGCTGCTGGAGGCGATCTTGTGGGCCAACTTCGGCCGCACGATGCGCTACGACCTGCGCGGCAAGCCGACCGGCGACGAGTACGTCAACAACCGCTTCGGCCCGACGCCGGGGAAGAACTGCCGCGTGACCTGCACCTGGGACATCGACGGCCGGAAGGTCGAGATCCTGCGCACCCGCAAAGACAAGGCCCTCAAGAACGTCGTGATGGTGTCGGTCGACGGCAACGACATGACCCGCGGCACGATGAAGGAGACCGACCGGCTGATCGAGGAGCTGCTCGGACTGGACTTCAATGCGTTCGTGCGCTCGGTCTATTTCGACGGCTCGAAGATCGTCCCGTTCCCAACCCTGACCGACAAGGAGATCAAGGACGTCTTCGAGCGCGTCCTGGGGCTGGACGATCTGTCGAAGGTCGCCCAGGTCGTGAAGGACAAGCTGCGCCTCGCCAATGCCAACCTGTCCGGCGTCCAGAACGATCTGCGCCTCGCGCAGGCCCAGCACTCCACCGCGCTGGTCGAGCAGCAGGTCGCCGAGGGGCGGCAGGCGACGTTCGAGGCCGAGCGCGCCGCGGAGGTCGAGCAGGCCGAGCGGGAGATCGCCACGCTGGCCGGCACCAGTCAGCGCGATGCCGCCGCGATCCAGGCCGATGACGACGCGCTGGCCGCTCGGGAGGCCGAGGCGCATGCGAAGCTCGGCAAGCTCCAGCGCCTCGATGACGCTATTGCTCAATGGAGCAATGACCATGCCGCCGCACAGAGCAGCCGGGCGACGGCCGCGGCGACGCTCAATCATCTGCGCGCCCAGAACCCGGTGCCGCCGACGGCGCTGCTGATGGAGCGCCAGCAGATCGCCGGCGAGATGGACCGGCTGGCGCGCGAGATCGGCCGGGTGCAGCATGACATCCAGCATGCCGAGGGCAGGGTAGGGACGGCCTGTTCGGAATGCGGCAAGCCGGTGGAGCAGGGCGACGTCGAGGGCTTCGTCGCGGCGCAGAAGGGCAGGCTGAACGATCTTGGCCGCCAGCACGCCGACCTGAAGCCGAAGCTGGCCGACGTCGATGCCCGGATCGCCGCCGACGAGCAGACCCAGCGCCAGGCCATCGCCGCGCGGATCGCGACGGCCGAGGGCGAGCTGGGGGCGGCGAACGCCCGGCTTACGGCGCTGGGCGAGACGAAAGCGAAGCTCGACAGCTTCGCGACGCTGCGCACGGACATGCAGCGGGTGCTCGCGGAGCTTTCAGGAGCGCGTTCTCGTCTCGCTGACGAGCGACACGCAGCAGAGCGCGCGAACGCATCCATCGAAGCCCTGCGCGCCCGGATCGCAGACGTGCGCGCCAAGCCCAACCCCTATGTCGAGGATGCCGGCCGTTGGAAGACGCGCATGGACGAGCTGGCAGCGCAGATGACCGGGCTGGAGGAGCGGGCGGCCGGCTACGAGAAGGAGATCGGCCAGCTCAAGGTGCTCGACGACGCCTACGGCCGGACGGGGCTGAAGGCGCATATCCTGGAGACGGTGACGCCGGTGCTGAACGACCGCGCCAACGACTATGCCCAGCGCCTGGCCGACGGCAAGGTGAAGATCGAGTTCGCGACCGTCACCCGGCTCAAGGACGGCACGCTGGCCGAGCGCTTCTCGGTGAATGTCGAGAATGACGAAGGGGCAGGGGCCTATCACGGCCAGTCGTCCGGCGAGAGCCGCAAGATCGACCTCGCCATCGCGCTCGCCATGTCCGATCTCGTCGCCGCCCGTGCGTCCAAACCGATCGACCTGTTCGTCGCCGACGAGATCGCCGAGAGCCTGGATCCGACCGCGGTGGAGCGCGTCGTCGGGCTGCTGCAGGACAAGGCCAAGGAGCGCGGCACGATCCTCTGCATCAGCCACGCCGACATGCGCGACCTGATCCCGGACATCGTCACGGTGCAGAAGACGGCGGCCGGCTCGCAGATCATCGACGGCGCGATCACGGGAGGGTGGTGAGATGCCGCGCACCCGCACGCCCTGGTCCCACCCTGCCTTCACCGGCGCTGCCGCGACCAGCGCAGCCGCCCGGCCGGGGCGGGCCACCACGACGATCCTTCAGGAGAAGATTCTGGAGCACCTCACCCTCTGCGGCGAGCAGGGGGCGACCCAGGAGGAGCTGGAGCAGGTCTTCGCCGGCCAGTACAAGCCGCAGTCCGTGCGCACCCGCACCCGCGAGCTGTACGACATGGGGAAGGTGAGGGCGGCCGGATTCACGCGGCCGACCACGTCGGGAAACCCGGCGAAGGTCTGGCTGGCCGCATGACCGGCGAGAATGGAGGAGGTTGGGTCTGATCCCGTGAGAACGTGAGGCTCAACGGCAGGCGGCGCATAGCACAGTAGCACGGCCTCACGTCCCGCGCCCGGGATACCGGACGCCATTTTGGTATCACAACATCTTGAGCTGGACAAGGCAGATTTCGCCTTGCCGTGCATAGATGTTGTATTATTATCAGTAAGTACTGACACGAAGCGAGGAATTATGGCCCGCGTCAAGGAAATCCATGTGTCTGTCGGTCGCACGGTTGGGCTGCCCAACTACGGCTCGATCCGCTTCGACGATGCGGAGGTCGTCGAGCTGGAGCCGGGCGACGATCCGAACCAGGTTTATGCCGATGCCTATGCGCGCGTCGCCGGCCGGCTGAGCGCGAAGCTCCAGCAGATGGGCGTGAAGTAGTGCCGGCCCATTGGGTAATACGGCAATAGCGCAATTGACCTATTGGGTCATAGCCCAATACAGCAAGGACCGAAACATGAGCGAAATCACGGTGATGGGCCTCGACCCGTCGATCCGCCACACCGGCATCTGCGTCGGCCGGCTGATCCTGCCGCAGCGCCGCATCATCATCGACGACCTGGCGCTGATCGACACGGAGAAGCGCTCGGGCAAGGACGTGCGGCAGAACTCGGACGATCTGCGCCGGGCCGAGGAGATCATCACGCAGATCGAGGCCCGGATCGTGAAGCACAAGGTCGCCTTCGCCATCTCCGAAGTGCCGACCGGCGCGCAGTCGGCGCGTGCGGCCTGGATGCTCGGCATGGCGGTCGCGACGCTGGCGTCGCTGAAGCTGCTCCGCGTGCCGCTGATCCAGGTGCAGCCGAACGAGACGAAGCTGGCATCGGTCGGCTCGAAGACCGCGACCAAGCAGCAGATCATCGACTGGGCCTACGACAAGTTCCCGGACCTGCCCTGGCTGACGCATCGCGCGTCGAAGCATCCGCACAAGCTGACCGCCGACAACGAGCATATGGCCGACGCCGTCGCCGTCGTGCATGCCGGCATCGAGACGGCGCAGTTTCAGCAGGCCGTCGCGCTGGCCTTCGGCATGGCGCGGGCGGCGTGAGCCTTGCCTTGGTTTGCGGTATCAGTAACCGATGACTAGAATATACCTCCCGACATCGAGCGGGACTCTTCACCGGAGACCCTCCCTATGATCCAGATCGACTATAGCCGGGACGCTCTGCTGAGCGAGCAGTCCCTGAAGCTCCTGGCCGAGCATTACCTGCACCCCGGCGAGCGCCCGCAGGACGGCTTTGCCGCGGCGGCGATCGCCTGGGCCACCTTCCGCGGCGTCACCGATTGGGCGCTCGCCCAGCGCCTCTACGACTATGCCAGCAAGGGCTGGTTCGGCTGGGCCTCGCCGCCACTGTCGAACGCCCCGCGCGCCGGCAAGCCGACCAAGGCTCTGCCGATCTCGTGCTTCGCCGGCGCGGTGGAAGACACGCTGGAGAGCCTGGTCGCCCACGACAACGAGCTGAAGTGGCTGTCGATCATGGGTGGCGGCGTCGGCGGGCACTGGGATCTCGTGCGCTCGGTCGACCGCAAGGCTCCCGGCCCGATTCCGTTCATCGTGACGGCCGATGCGACGGTGCGCGCCTACAAGCAGGGTGCGATCCGGCGCGGCAGCTATGCGGCCTACCTGTCGGTCAGCCATCCCGACATCCGTGAGTTCATCGGCCTGCGCCTGCCGGCGGCCGCCGGCGACAGCAACCGCAAGTGCCTGTCCACCGGCTTCCACCATGCCGTCAACATCACCGACGACTTCATGCGCGCGGTGATCGAGGGCAAGAGCTGGGATCTGATCGACCCGCATCACGGCGACGTGCGTGAGACTGTCGATGCCGCCGAGCTGTTCGCCCAGATCCTCGAAACCCGTGCGCGCACCGGCGAGCCGTATCTGAACTTCATCGACACGGCCAACCGGCATCTGCCAGAGGCGCAGAAGAAGCTGGGCCTGAAGATTCTCGGCTCGAACCTCTGCGACGAGATTCATCTGGCGACCGGGCGCGACATCTTCGGCAAGATGCGAACGCTCGTCTGTTGCCTGTCGAGCCTGAACATCGAGAAGCGCGACGAATGGCTGCCGGTGATCTGGCAGTTCGTCGGCGACCTCATCACCGCCCTCGACAACATCATCGAGTATTTCATCGAGCACGCGCCCGACACCATCGCCACCGCCCGCTACAGCGCCATGCGCGAGCGTGCGCTGGGCCTGGGCACGATGGGCATTCACGCCTACCTGCAATCCAAGGGCATCCCGTGGGAGAGCTGGGAAGCGGTCGAGCTGGATGAGCGCATCCATGCCGAGATCAAGGCCGCGGCCGAGAAGCGCTCGCTGGAGCTGGGCGCTGAGCGCGGCGAGGCCCCGGACATGGTCGGCACCGGCCGGCGCAACTCGCATCTGCTTTCCATCGCGCCGACCGCGAACAATGCCTCCATCGTCGGCACCAGCCCGGGCATCGACCCGTGGAAGGCGAACGCCTTCGCCCACCGGACGCGCGTCGGCACCCACCTCGTCAAGAACCGGCACCTGGAAGCCCGGCTTGAGCAGCTCGGCCGCAACACCGACGAGGTTTGGCAAGACATCATGCTGAACCGGGGATCGGTGCAGCATCTGGACTTCCTGACCGAGCGGGACCGGGCCGTGTTCAAGACGGCGATCGAGTTGGATCAGATGTGGGTGGTGCAGCACGCGGCAGCCCGCCAGAAGCATATCTGCCAGGGCCAGTCGCTGAACCTGTTCTTCGCGCCCGGCACCGACCGCAAGCACGTCGCGAACGTCCACATTGCCGCCTGGGCGCTCGGCTGCAAGGGCCTCTACTACTACCGCACGGAGGCCCGCAACAAAGCCGACACCGTCTCCAAGTCCATCGAGCGCGTCGCGCTGAAGGACGCCGTCGCCGGCGACGACTGCATCTCCTGCCAGGGGTGATCCACCGATGAGCCTGTTCGAGTACAGCACCGCCTACAAGCCGTTCCTCTTTCCCTGGGCCGTCGAGCTGGCGGTCGAGCACGAGCGCATGCACTGGACGGAGGAGGAGGTCGATCTTGCCGACGATGTCGCGGACTGGAAGACGCCGGGCCGCCTGACGCCGGCCGAGAAGAACTTCATCAGCCAGATTCTGCGGATGTTCACCCAGAGCGACGTGAACGTCGGCCGCTTCTACCTCGACTACCTCGTGCCGCGCTTCAAGAACAACGAGATCCGCAACATGCTGGCCTCGTTCGCGGCACGCGAGGGCACCCATCAGCGCGCCTATGCACTGCTGAACGACACACTGGGCTTCCCGGAGAGCGACTACACCGCCTTCATGGAAATCCGGGAGATGGCCGACAAGTCGGACTTCATGCTCGACGCCGACCCCAGCAGCCACGGCGGCCTGGGGCTGACGCTGGCGAAGTCGGTGTTCAATGAAGGCGTCTCGCTGTTCGCCAGCTTCGTCATGCTCCTGAACTTCCAGCGCCGCGGCCTGATGAAGGGCATGGGCAAGGTTGTGGAGTGGAGCACGAAGGACGAGAGCAAGCACGTCGAAGGCATTGCCCGGCTGTTCCGGGCGCTCTGCGACGAGCATCCCCGGATCGTCACCGACGCCTTCAAGCGCGCGATCTACAGCATGGCCCGGCAGGCGGTCGAGCTGGAGGATCGCTTCATCGACTTGGCCTATGCGCAGGGCGCGGTCGAGGGCCTCGCACCGGAGGAGGTGAAGGCTTACATCCGCTTCATCACCGACCGGCGGCTCGTCCAGCTCGGGCTGAAGCCGAACTTCTCGGTGGGCGGCAAGAATCCGCTGCCGTGGGTGGACGTGGTGCTGAACGCCCCGGACCTGACCAACTTCTTCGAGAACAAGGTTGCCGATTACGAGGTCGGCTCGCTGAGCGGCGACTGGAGCTTCGCGCCGCCGCGGCGCTTCCGCGTCTACAGCAAGGACGGCTGCCCGTTCTGCCGCCGGGCAAAGGATTTCCTGGCAGGGCAGGGGCATGCGCTGGAGATCGTCGATCTGAGCGACGACGCCGAGCGCCAGGCCTTCTACGACGAGCGCGGCTTCCAGGGCCGCGAGCGCTCGGTGCCGAAGATCTACGAGCTGGACGCGGTCGGCGGCGAGACGCTGATCGGTGGCTTCACGGAGACGCACGCGCTGCTGTCGCCAGAAGTCGCTTGAGCAATGGCGCAATAGCTACATGGAGCCATGTAGCTATTGCCCTATGCGCGGCTGCCAACCTGCGCTGGATCTTCTCGGGTGCTGGCCCTAGTGTCCGCGCCCGAGCTACCAGGGAGCCAGTCGTGCAGAACGTGATCGCCGCGGCCGTTGCAGCCGCCATCGTGACCGGCGGGGCCGTCTACATCGCCCAGATGCCAAAGCCGCGCGATAGCGCGATCGGCCGCTTCCAGATGATGAAGAACGGCGAGACGGGAGTTTGGCGTCTCGACACAACGACAGGCGAGCTTAATGCCTGCTACATTCTCTCTGGCAAGGACGGCGTCACGAGAGGATGCGTTGGAGTCGAGGTGCCTCCGCCCAACCACTTTGACAAGTACGACACGCCTGCCCAGAAGTGAGCACCCAGCCCCGGCTTGCACCGGGGCTTTCCTGCGGCGCTCTTTTATATTCACCACTCACTGATAATATCGTATAGTCGCGTCATAGAACACAACGAGGTGAGCATATGAGCACTCCCTTCACCGGAGCTGAGTTCCATCGACTGACAATGCGTACCGCAGCCTCGAACCTGCATCCCGAGAAGATCGAGCTGACCAAGCTGTGTGCCGGCATGGCCGGCATCATTGGGCTGGCCCGCGCCCTCGATCTACTGAAGAAGGGCTTGGTCTACGGCAAGGACATCGACGCCGACGGCTTCGCGAACGCCCTCTATGAGGTTGTCAACGAGGATACCGCCCCCTTCACCGAAGAGGACGAGGACCGTATCAACCTCGATGCCGTCCCGGCCGACGTCACCCACGCCATTCTCGGCATCGTCACCGAAGCCGGCGAGCTGGCCGAGGCGTGGCTGAAGGCGGTTCTCGGCAAGCAGCCGCTCGATCTGGTCAACGCCGCCGAGGAGACCGGCGACATCGACTGGTATCAGGAGCTGCTGGCGCGCGGCACCGGCATCGCCGTCGACGACGCCCGCGCCCGGGTGATCGCCAAGCTGGTCAAGCGCTACGGCGACAAGTTCTCGGAGGACCGGGCGCTGGTGCGCAACCTGGACGCCGAGCGCGCGGCGCTCGAAGGCAACGCCGAGGCGGCATGATGGTCGCGACGCGCAACACGCCGTCCATGAGCGCATCGGCCGGCGAAATGGGCACCGTGGCCAACATGATGGTCGAGGGCACGCGCCGGTCGGCCGGCCGTAAGCTCAACACGGTCGAGACGGCGACGGCAAACCTGATCGGCAGCCAAGTGGTCATCAACGCGACGCTGTTGCGCGTCGAGCATCGTCTGGCCGCGATCCAGTGGCTCCTGACGGCCGGCCTCGTCGCCGGCCTCCTCAAAATGTTTGGGGTGTTTTGATGAGACAGTACCTCGACCTTCTCCAGGACATCATCAACACCGGCACCGACAAGGCCGACCGTACCGGCGTCGGCACGCGCTCGGTGTTCGGCCGGCAGATGCGCTTCAACCTGGCCGACGGCTTCCCGCTGATGACCACCAAGAAGGTGTTCTTCAAGGGCGTCGCGGCCGAGCTGCTCTGGTTCATCTCCGGCGATACCAACATCAAGCCGCTGGTGGAGCAGGGCGTCTCGATCTGGACCGACTGGCCGCTGGCCGACTACAACAAGCGGTGCCCGGTCGGTCAGATGATGACGCGCAGCGAGTTTGAAGCGAAGATCCTCGCCGACGACGGGTTTGCCCGGCAGTGGGGCGAGCTTGGGCCGGTCTACGGTCATCAGTGGCGCAACTTCGGCGAGGAGCTGGGTGGCGACGGCGTCGATCAGCTGGCCGAGGCGATCGAGACGCTGCGCACCAAACCCGACAGCCGGCGCATTATCGTCAACGCCTGGAACGCCGCCGAGGTTGAGGCCGCCGCGCTGCCGCCCTGCCACATGATGTTTCAGTTCAACAGCCGGCCGCTCGATTTTGGTCGCCGTCTGCGCTTCGCCGCCGAGCGGATGAACGCCGACTTCTCGACCACCCACGCCAAAATCCGAGGCTGGGTCGACCCCGACGATTGGGTCTCCGGCGGCAGGGTCGACGCCTATATGGACGAGATCGGCGTTCCTAAGCGCGCCCTCGACCTCCAATTCTACATGCGGTCGGTCGACGTCTTCCTGGGGCTGCCCTTTAACATCGCGTCCTATGCGCTGCTGACCCACATGGTCGCCCAGATCACCGGCCACGCGCCGGGCGAAGTCGTCTGGACCGGCGGCGACGTCCATATCTATCAGAACCATTTCGAGCAGGTGCGCGAGCAGCTCCGGCGCGAGCCTCGCCCCCTCCCGGCCCTGCGGCTGAACCCGGAGGTTCGGGAGATCGGCCAGTTCAAGATCGGCGACATCGAGCTGGTCGGCTACGATCCGCATCCGGCGATCAAAGCTCCGGTGGCCGTCTGATGATCGTCTCCATCATCGCTGCCGTGGCGCTCAACGGCGTGATCGGCAGTAAGGGCAAGCTGCCCTGGCATTTGCCGTCCGATCTCAAGCGCTTCCGCGAGCTGACGATCGGGAAGCCAATCATCATGGGGCGCAAGACCTGGGAGAGCCTGCCCGATGGCCGGCTCCCGTTCCGCACCAACATCGTGGTCAGCAGCCAGGCACACCGAGCCGCCTTCATACCCGCCCCCGATTTCGTCATGCCGTCGCTCGAAGCGGCGCTCGATCTGGTGCGCAGGGCAGGGGAGGGGGAGGCCTGCATCATCGGCGGCGGCGAGATCTACAAGCAGGCCCTGCCGCTTGCCGACCGCGTCCATCTGACCCGCGTCAGCCTTCACCCGGAGGGCGATGCGACCTTCCCAATCTCCCCCTGGATGCCCGGCTTCAAGCAGACGCTGGAAAGCGGCTGGCTGATCGAGAACGGCATCCAGTTCCGCTACGAACTCTACCTGAAGGAGACCGCATGAATCCCGCGATCTTCGTCGTGCTGCTGAGCGTGCTGACGCCGGCCGGGTACGCCTGCGCCGGCACCGCGCCCATCCTCTACGCCGCCCAGGCCGCAGCGCCGGCGGCCGATACGCTACGCACCGTCATCGCCGACGGCAGCGAGCACCTCTCCATTCTGCCCGGCAGCCGCACCAAGCGGCAGCCCGTCACCCAAGCCGCCGGCAAGGACGATTTCGGCCCGGTCGGTGCTATCATTCATCGCTGAGAGACGACGACAATGAACCTAACGAAGCCCACCCTCGACGAAATCCGCGAAGGCGCTGCGCCGGAGTTGGCGGCAATCGGCGCTGTCGATCCCGCGGCCTACCGGCGCTCGCTGATCGAGACGCTGATCGAGGTCTGGAAGCTCTGCATGCAGCATCCCGCCGCTCGCTTCCTCGATCCCAGCGCCGCCGAGAAGTTCCGTTCGGAGCTGAAGACGCTGCCGCTGGCCGACCTGGAGAAGCGCGTCATGGCGCTGCAGGAACAGAACCCGGAGGTGCTGGCCGCGGCAATGAAGAAGAGCGGCTTCAAATTCACCCACAACGCCGACGGCATGCGCATCGAGCTGGCCGATGACAATCCGACCGGCCGCGTTGTCACCCGCGAAGAGTTCGAGGCCCTGTGATGCGATACGCACTCCCCTGCATCGTTGGATGGATTTCTGTCGCGGCGTCGGTGATCGCGCTGAGCGCGGCAGCACAGGCCGCCGTCGAAGGCGCGGCCACTGCTGCCGGCTTCGTCGGCGTGATCGGATCGGTCGCCTGTGCGGTCGCCACCGGCGTCTCGGCCACCCGTGGAGGCAACTGATGAGCATTGGATCCGGAATCGCCATCCTCGGCATCTGGCTGGTGCCGGCTGCGGCCATGTTCTCCCGCCATGTCGGCGGCGCTGGCGTCCTGTTGGCGCTGGGCTGTGCCTGTGCCGCCACCGGCCTGATCGCAGGAGCGCTGTGATGACCCGTCGCCCCGTCATCCTCTTCACGGGCACCCAGGGGTCGGGCAAGACGACCGTCGCCCGCGAGCTGGCGCAGCGCCTGGGCCTGCCGTTCTTTGGCAGCCGCGCCGGCGAGATTCATCGCCTCTACGGCGTTCACGCAGACGAGCAGATCGACATCAACCTGCGCCTCGCCATCCAGGAAGCGATCCTGGAGGCGTGGCGCAGCGACCGGGAGCAGGCCGAGCACACCGGCGGCGTCTTCGACCGCTGCCCGGTCGACTTCGCCGCCTATATGCTGGCCGACGTAAATCGGGAGATGAGCGAGCAGGCGAGCCGGGTTGCGGCTCAATATGTTCGTCTATGCCTATCGTTAACCGATGATGTAGGTCAAATCATTCTGTGCAAACCCCTGCCGGCCGTGATAGAAGATCGAGGACGCGACAAGGCGAGCGCCGCCAATGTTGCCTATGGCCTGCATATCCACATGCTGATCGCCGGCTTCCTCGCGGAGCACGCGATCCCGCACGCTGTCCTCGAACCGGATGAGCTGGAGAGCAGGCTTGAGGCGGCGACCGGCCTTGTCGATGAGGGATTCGATAAGGAGGCCAACCGTGTCATCGTCGACCGTCTCACAGGAGCAGGAGCAGACCGGCACTTCCACTGAGCGCCCGGTCGTCCAGACCCGAGAGATCATCGAGGACATCCACAAGGCGACAGGCATTGAGCGCGGAGAGATCGGCAAGGTCTTGACCGCGCTCTACGATGCCTGCGCCAGCCGCTTGGCGAACGGCGAGGAGATCGACCTTCGCGGTTTCATGAAGATGACGATCCGCGATTACCAGAGCCGAAAATACTACGTCCCGCCCAAGGAAGATTACATCGAGCGCGGCCCGTCGACACGGGTCAACATCGCTCTGGCAGGGGCGTTCAAGAAAAAGCTGTAACAGAAGGAGAAGGCCGGGCACCGTCCCGGCCTTTTTTGCATCTGCCCCTTAAATTCCCTGTTTGGCTTACGTCCAAACATATATGCGAGATGCCAAGCATCCTAACCTATATGAACATGCCTATTCGGCCGGGGTGTTTTCGTCGCTCTTTGCCTCAAGCAAACGTAAAAGAGGAGGCATAGGCGGCTTTTCTGGAAGAGGGCAGCTTGCCAGCCCAATTACTGAAATGTCCGCCCGCTCACAAAAGCTTCTCACATTTTTATCATCACTATAGATTACCTTTGCACCTGATACCTTGGCTATCGCCGCGATCTGCCGATCATACTTGATCTTGGCCCAAGTCCCGTCACCATCGCGCTTGCTGCCGGAGTCCAGCGCATATCGTGTCATAATTGCAACCTCAACAGCAGCGGCAGCGCCAAAATCCTCGATCCTGAAGGCGCTTGACCTCTGTATTGCAGAGACAATCTTAGGGCCAGCCTTACCAGCTCTAACTAGAACTTCACTCAGCGCAGGGGCTGGTATAATAATTTTTGTCTTGTTCTTCTCAAGAGACGCAACAACTAACTGAACGCGCTCTGAGGCGAAGTCAATTGGTTGCTGAGTTACAGGATCTTTGGGCGTGGGGGCGTCAGGCCAGAGGGCCAACATCATCATGGTTGCATCAAATACGACCATCAGTGTAGCTCGCTCGGTCCGTTGCGGAGTATATCCAATTCAGCCCAAATGTCTTCGGACGTATGCCACTCGGTGTCAGGCATGGCCCTCAGTTCTTCCAGAACCTGGCTAAGTGGCCGGTCGTCCAAAGGCTCGAAACGACGAATTTGGAAACGATCAAGGCTCCATGTACCAGTTTCGCCGCGAATCCACTTTCCAGTACCGAACACTCTCACCTGCCCCGTGAACAGATATTCGGCCAAGGCTTTCGCTGTTGGTCTGGCGGCCACGCAATTATATCGGTTCGCGCCAGCCTGCAAGTGAACTGGAACGAGATCCTTAGGCCCTCCTACCATAATCACTTCGCCATCCAGACTTCCTTCCTGGGTGACGTGCGAATACCCCTTCTCTTCGATGGCCGCCTTACCAGGAAACTGAATAATTTGAGCGCCACGCCCCAACTCAGTAATTTCTGCAACGCCGTTGTCCTCGGCGAGGCGGCGATTGATCGCACCAAATGCCTTCAGCGCATCGGTCGGGCCATCACCCGTGCGAACGCGGTCGATCCGCTCATCAACTTTGGGAACAGCTTCATCTTCGATAACGTAAGCTAGTTTGGTGCTGCCCTCTTCCAGGCGCACGAAATGCACGCTCCCGTTCTCGCCAAGAAACGTGGCAAGGTCAGTCATATACTCGGCGAGCCGAGACATAGGGATGGTGTCAGGAGTATATGCACTGATCCTGAATGTATACTCGCGACCTTTAGGCATGTTGCCTTTAAGCCTCCTTATTCAGGGCCAGTGCGGCCGACGATTCCATGCTCCACAAAATCGACCTCGTTGCCCTGGAAATTTGGGCCGAAAGAGCGAAGAAGATAAGATCTTCTCGCTGGCTGTATGGTGCCGTTCCGGTTTGCGTTTTACAAGCATATAACGCTTATGCTTTATGCGCCGTCGCATATTCGCAAGGGACGCATTTGCTCGATGGTGGGCATCAACTCGTCTATTGTCTTGTCAGTCAGCGATGATGCTGAACGTCGTTCCAATAGCGATTGTGTGGGTGTCCGATGAACGCTATTCCCGCTGCCGCCATGAGCCTCGACGAGATCGAGCAGGTCATCAACGCCGCGACCGAGACCTCCAGCCCCGTGCAGCCCGCCAGTGCCGATCTGTCGGCCTTCCGCGCGCCGGAGCCGGGCGAGGCCACCCCGCAGCCCGCCGCGTCCGACGAAGTCACCTCGATCGAAGCGGAGCTGCGCGAAATCCTGGGTGCGCCCGTCGCCGAACCGGCCCCAGCGCCCGAGCCTGTCCCACAGCCGATCGCCGATGCAGCGTCGCAGCCGGCCGAGCCGGTGGCCGAGCAGCCCGTCGCCGAAACCCCGGCCGAACAGCCGGCCCAGGATGGGCAGAGCCTGATCGAGGCGATCACGAACGAGATCAAGGCCGACGAGCAGGCCTCCGGCAGCGCCGAGCCGGCCCCGCTGATGAGCGACGACGACGTCACGGCGCTCGGCGAGTTCCTGCACGGCGCGATCAAGAAGATGATCGACGCCGGCAGCATCGCCAGCTACACCGAGCACCCGACGATGCAGAATCCGCCGGCGAGCTGGACGGCCGGCAGCTTCAAGAAGGCGATCGCCTTCTTCAACCAGGGCACCGGCCGCAGCTTCGTCGTGCCGGACGACGACGAGCAGGCGCTGGCCTTCGCGCCCTTTTTCGAGCGCGCCATCGCCATCACGACCGGCCTGTTCTCCGGTAAGCCGGTCAAGCAGAAGAAGCAGGCCGGCGAGAAGGCCCAGAAGCAACCGAAGGAGAAGAAGCAGCCGGAGCGTGTCGCGGCCGAGGTCTTCAAGGTAGCGCTGGCCAACGTGGCGCTGCCGGAAGAGCGCACGGCGAAGGTGGTGCTGCCGACCTGGCTGTATCTCGACGCCGACCCGGCGAAGATCACCAAGCGCAAGGGGCACCAGATCGACCCGTCGCGCGCCGCGAGCTGCATGCCGGTGATGCCTAACGCCCTGCTGATGGACGACACCGGCAACCCGTACCCGAACGACCCGGCGCACCCGACGATCGTCACCTTCGGCGACTGGGCGAAATACGTGAAGATCGGGCACGCGGTCTTCGAGCTGCTGAAGGAGCAGACCGAGGTGAAGGCGCGCGACGGCAAGTTCATCGGCGAGGTGCTGAAGCGCGCCGGCCTGCCGCAGGACACCAAATACGCCGAGGCCTCCGTCGTCGACGCCCTGCGCGATCTCGCCTGCTGCGGCTATGCGGTGCAGTTCCTGGAGGGCCGCACCCGCATCTTCCGCATCGCCGAGGAGTGAGCCTCCCCGCAATATCAACGGCTTGGTGCGGCCTGCTCATCGACGAGGTGAGCAGGCCGCAGCCCTTTGTGCGTCATCCCCTGTCAGCCAAATATCTTCACATACTCATCGACGGACAAATGATCTTCGCACCATGAACGAAATTCTTCGGCCGAATAAAAAGTGTGAGGAACCCATTTCCTGGTTGCAAATAATGAACCCCTCTTTATTACATCATGGGTTTCATTTTCTTCGCCTTTGTAGTTCTGGACGCACAAAAAATATACGCCGTCAATATTTTTGTATAACAATCCATACACGCTTTTGTATTTTGCTATTGGATTGTTTGCATTAGAATCAGCAATGACAGCACTGCGCACCCTGCTATGAACAGCCGCTCTTGTTATGGCATGTTCTGTAAAATGATCCTCAAATAGCCACTTGACAGGAACATGGGCGATCAGGGCAGACTCATCTGCAAAGCATTTAACGCCGTTCTTTATTTCCTTAAACCCTTTGATAGATTTAAGTCTTTCCTCCCTCAGCGCATCTCCAAATTCCGAAGTGATCTCAGAAACCTTGTTTATAATCCAGTTAAACATGATTATTCCTCGGGAATACTTCTATCGGATTGATCTTATAAAATTATAGTCAATCCGTCAAAGATTCATGGCGGAGGCTCCTGGCCGCGTTTAGCGTAGTTTTTCGGCCGTTCTATGGTGTCGCCCCTTCCAGGCATAATGCCCGCCGACGACACGACAATGGATTCCCCAGGAATGAAGATCGAGAAGATCCCAGGCTTCGGAGCGCTGGAAATCTGCAAGGACACCGGCGATCTGGCCTTCACCATCCCCGAGCGTCTGCTCGACCATCCCGACCTGCTTCGCGACCTGTTGAAGCTGGCCGAGGCCGGCGGCGGGAAGGCGATCAGGACGGTCGAGGTCAATGGCCGGCATTGGGTGCAGGTTCCCGAATGATCCGGAGTTGGTCAGAGCATGCCCGCGACTTTGCCGACGAAGCGCATGAGGCTGTCCGCAAGGTCGCCGAGCGGCACGGCATTCACGTCACGATGAAGCCGATCGCGCCCAGCCGCGGCGCGACGCTGACCCTGACGATGAAGGCGCATCTCACCGAGCCGAAGCTCGACGGCATGGCCGGCGTCTTCCTCGGCACCCACCGTCAGCTCGGCCTGGACCGCGAGGATCTCGGCCGGCGCTTCGCCTGGAAGGGCAGGGTGGCGAAGCTGGTCGGCGCTGACTTCGGCGAGCGCCCGCTCATTGCCCAATTGCCCGATGGCTCAATGGAGCAATTGACGACGGACGAGTTCAAGGCGGGCTGCCGCGCGCTCGCCGACGGCGAGATCGAGCAGCTCGACGGCGACTGGTGAGGCGACGAAAAAGAGTGACAGCCCATCATATCCTCATGTATTATCACTAAGCGCTGACAGATAGCGCGCCGCAGCCTTGCCGCCCCAGCCCATTCAATGACAGGAGACTTCGATGCCGTCCCCGCGGCTGACCTCCCCGCTTGAGTTCTACAACATCCTGGACGCCCACCGGGCCGCGAGCCGGATGATGCAGGAAGACGGCCTGGACCGCCGGATCAAGGCGATCACGGTGGGGCAGGTGACGAAGTACCGCATCGAGCTGATGCCGGCGCAGCCCGTCCTGCAGGCTGCCTGATCCAGCCCTCCATCATCGAGCGACGACCATGAATCCCATCGACGTGTTGAGCAGCCGGCAGCGCCAGCTCTGCGAGCTTGCCGCCCAGGGCAAATCGAACAAGGAGATCGCCCGCGATCTGGACATCACCGAGCACACGGTGAAGGTCCACCTGAAGAACGCCTATGCGCTCCTCGGCATCGACCGCCGAACCGAGCTGGTCGGCCTGTTCCCGCCGCGTGCGCGCTCCGGCCGCGACATCATCGACCTGTCGGATCCGGTCGCGAACGCCGTTCCGGTCGACCGGGTGATCGACGACGAGACCGACCGCAACATCGTCGCGCTGGTCGCGGCCGGCAGCTCCAACCAGGCCGTCGCCCGGGGAGTCAGGGTGTCGCTGCCGACGGCGAAGAACCGCGTGCGCATCCTGATCCGCCGGGCCGGCGTGCGCAACCGCACGGAGCTGGCCCGCTGGTGGGCGGCGAACGCGACGAAGTTCCAGAGCATGCAGGAGTGCGCCTGATGCAGACGTTCTACTGCGCAGTCATCACGCGCGACGCACTGCGTCTGGAGTTCTCCCTGCGCTCTCCAGAAGCGCTTGAAGACGCTATTGCGTCTGCGCTGCATGCTCGCTGTCTGACGCTCGACGACGTGACGGTGAACAGCGGCGTCGTCTATGCCGAAACCCTGCAGACGGCGGCCGGCATGGTCGCGGCCGGCGTGCTCGACGGGATCGACGCCAGCAGCAGCGCGCACGACCGGGCGTTGGCCTTCGCTGGAATCATTGCGGCGGCCCGGCGGATCGGGTATCAAATAACCGGCTGGAAGCCGATCGACGAGTGATCGCCCGGCCGCTTTTCCCTCCTGAAATTCAAAATCCTCCCGGTCAGCGACCCTGGCCCGGGAGGATGGCCGCCGCACATAAGTGCCATTATGGAAATATTCCTACGGATATAACGGTAAATTTCTCCCGTCTTTGCGGTGCTTTTCAAAAGCCTTAAAAGCTAACTAATATATATACTTATAATAGAATAATGATTGGAAGAAAGGGCTTCGCAGTTGCCCTTTCCCTTACTCCATTCTAAAGGATGGGCACCGCTCCCGGAGGCTTCGATGAAAACAACCAAGACCGCGCGCAGTGTTAGACTTCCAGATCGCCGGACCACGATCGAGATGGAGGACGAGTTCTGGGATGCTCTTTACGAAATTGCCGGTCGACAGAACATCGGCCTGGACGAACTGGCCGGCCGGCTCGATCAGCGCCGGGGCGACAACACGCTGACGACGGCCTTGCGCGTCTATGCGGTCTCCTACTACCGTTCGGCCGTGAGCGCCCAAGAGACCGGCGCGGCCACGACGCCTCGCATTAACTGACGATACGCCCAGGAAAACCAGCCATGGCACGCGCATTCAAAACCGGCCTCTGCGTGGCAATCGCTGCCGCCTCCCACTGTTTTATCCCATCTTCGCTGTTAGCCGCTGGCAAGCCAACAGGCGCTTCAGTTGAGAGCCCCTATTATTCGGGAGCCAAGCTCCGGGAGCTGGTTGACCACTATATGGTCCTCAATAGTCCCGCTTATGATAAGCTACAGGACAGACATAAAGTCGTTTACGCAATTCATGCTGCCGAATTTCAAGGCTTCGCTATTGGAATGCTGTATTCGGCCACTGGGAAAGATCCTTCAGCCTGCCTGTCGTGGCAAAGTCGCAACGAATATGTTGCGAAGTTTGCGATGGCCGTGCGCGATACTATGGCCTATCAGCACGAGAACGACCAGCCCGGACCATTTATTATCTTCGCTGCTTCAGATATAGCCTGCGATCAAAGTGCCTGGAAGAAGAAGCAATAGCCGCTACTGGCGGTAATTAGAAGTCCTTCACGCCCCAGGGCAGCTCTGCGAAGTCGATACGGCGTCGGTCGATCGCCGGCGTCTTCTGCACGATCCCTGACTCGGTGGCGCGTCCTGGCGTCGGTTTCGGTGCCGGGCGGGGTGCGCTCGCTGCAGGCGGGACTGCTCTGGCGGCGCGCTCGACGTCCGCCCAGCTCCAGACGGCCCGGCTGCGCCGCCGCTTCGGTTTTCCATCATCGGTCATGGTGTGGCTCCTTTAACATCTTCCCGTATGCCTTTCCATGACAACCTTAAATCCCGTGTATGCCAACGAACGTCTTTGCCACCTCCGCTGACGCCGAGGCCTGTGCCTGCTCGTTCCGCTGTCCCTTCACTACTTTTGCCTGTTCGTGCTACAAGACGGGGTGATGGCCAGTATCGGCCAACCTAGGGAGGACACCGTGCCCATACCTCTGAACGATGTGCAAGAAGGGCTTTGCTATAAGACTCCAGGCGACCAATACCGGAGGGTGGTGAAGATCGAAAAGAGCAGCTCTGGCGACAGCGCCGACGACACCGTGATCTATGAGTCGTGGGGTGGTAACAAGGGCAATTCCAGCGGCCATCTCCCCAGGACGAAGGCCAAAAGAAAGACATTCGCCGGTGATGTTGATAGTACCATCGCGTGTCCAACTTCGATGCGTCCCCTGGGAACGGTTCAGTCGGAGCTGTGATCTCTTTCGCCGAGTGGCGGAAGCTTAGATATAGACCCTGTAGAACTGGTTGGCTGTGCGGAGGCTTTTTGTTCGGCTCTCCGCGCAGCCATCGCGGCAAAATGACGACCGCTCAATCATCTGCGCGCCTTGTGCAAAGAGTACCGGTGGCGTTTCCCCGGCAGGCGGCATAAGACAGAAGTCCTGATACCCGAGCTGGAGCGCTCCGAGTCGCTGCTGGCGGCCGGCGGGTTGCGGCCCTTCGCCAACTGCACGCCCTTCAAAGAGCTGCCGGTGTTCGACGCCTACCGGGCCACGCTGCGCGAGAAGTGGCGCAACGACGGGCCGGCAGCGCGCTGGACGAACTGGCGCAGGCCGGACTGGGCAAGGGTCGAGGTTTCTATCTTCCTATAGATTCTTCGTGACAAACGGAGTACATCTATCGCATTATCAGTGAGCGCTTAACGATAAGAGGAGAACATGAGCACTCCGCATGCCCGTGTCGCCGACCCGATCACCAGCGACACCATTCCCGATTTCCTCAAGGGCTGCTGCCCGGTTGGCCCCTTCCTGTTCCTGACCGAGGGCCACGAGCCGATCATCGAGTTCGCCAAGCGGCTGAAGCCGATTTTCCCGGCGATTCGCGGCTTTCATTGCAGCGACGCCAGCATGACCGATCGCGGCGTCGTCATCACCGCCTCGCTGATGTTCGCCACCGAGGCCGACGCCGAGGTCTTCTCCGGCAAGCTGCTGGGCGGCGATCCCGTCATCGTCGAGCCGTATGTCGAATGCGCCTTCAAAGACGAGGCCGATCGCGCCATGCTTCGCTCGCAGTTCGTGACGCTGCTGACCAAGCCCATCGCCGCGTGATCGCCATGCTGCGCCCGTTCCTCATCGTCTTCCTGATCGCCGCTGCCTGGCCGGCCGTCGCCAACGAGCGCGCCACGATCCGGGACCGCGCAGGCCGCGTCCAGGGGCATATCGTCGAGCGGCCGGATGGCCGGGTCGTGATCGAGGACACCCGCGGCCGTGAGAAGTATGAGGTGCTGGTTCCGCGCGAGCGCGTCGATACCCGCACCACCACCGACCCTGCCGAGCGCCACTACCAGGACACGCTCGATACGATTATGGGCCGGCCCTGGAGCCGGAAGTAAAGGAGGTTCGCTCAATGGAGCGCATCATCACCCTCGCCGTCCGTTCGCTGACCGAGGATGCCCTCGGCACCGCCCTGGGCGAGCTGCGCGCGGCCGTCGGCCGCATCAACGATCTGCCGATCAAGTCGGCCATCGAGTTCGTCGAAGCGCCGCCGGGCGTCCTCGAACGCGGCCTGACCCCGCGCGAGGCGCAGGTGCTCGATTGCGTGGTCGAGGGGTTGAGCGGCAAGGCGATGGCCCGCCGGCTCGGCATGTCCGAAGGCACGGTGAAGTGCCATCTCAACAACCTCTACCGCAAGACCGGCTCGGCCAACCGCACCCAGCTCGCCATGTGGGCGACGCGCAACCGCCCGGCCCGGCAGCCGGAGGCCCTGTCCGCATGAGCGTCGTCAACCCGGAGGATGTCCTGCGCGAGGTCGTGCGCCAGTTCCCCGCCAGCCCGGCCGACATCGCCGGCCGGCTCAATATGCAGGGCGGCTACGCCATCGTCTCGATCGGGAAGGTCATGTCCTCCCTGCACCAGGCCGGCTACCTGCAGGGCACCCAGCGCCTTGGCCGCATGATTTACCGTCCAACCGAGAAGGGGAGAAGCTACGTTTCCAATTTCTAGTAAGCGCTGACATCTTCCCTTGAAGATGCTTAGCTAAGCTGGTAGGTTAGCTTCGATTCCCTTCCGGGCTAATCCGGAGAGCAATCTGGAGAAGTCCGGCCAACCCAACCCAGCGAGAGATCATGATCCAAATGACGGCTGATTCCGTGTTCATTGATTCGCGCGCCGCGGCCGACGACATCAGCGCGGCCCTGGCGAAGTTCGCCGCTGAGCATGGTCTGAGCTACGACATTGAGACAGCGGAGCACATTGCGTTGGATCTCTTCCCCGGCGGTCTGCCGGAACTGGCCCGCCAACTGATTCTCGTCTGCAACATCACCCCTCAGAGTTGATCTACACCACCGGCGATGAATGATCGTGCGCGGCGGCAGCTTATGCGCGAAGATCATTCATCGCTGACAAACACAAAGCAGGTGTGTTTATGACCATCACGATGCCCCTTACCTTCGAGGTCGTCGAGCCGCCCAGGCTCGACCCGGAGAACCGCCAGTTGATCGGCCATGTCCGGATCAACGGCGTCGATCATCACGTCACGCTGATGCAGGTCGTCGATCTGGCTGCCGCCGAGGAGGACTCGGCCGGCGAGGATGTCGAGAGCTTCGACACGACCTTCGGCGACCAGGCCCCGGCGCATGAGCACTCCAGCCGGTTCCAGGCGCTGCAGGACTTCGAGAGCACCGGCGAACCCTTCCGCACCGTCCCGGTCGATGGCCGGGAATACGTCTGCGTCATCACCCCCTTCACGGCGTGACGGCCATGGACGGCTTACTCGACACCCGCACCGGTAGCTTCGTGACCACCGTCTCCGGCCGCCGCTTCTTCCCGCTCGACCCGCGCGTCGAGGACATCTGCATCAACGACATCGCCCACTCGCTCGCCCGGCAGTGCCGCTACAACGGCCATGTCAGGGCCGGCCACTACTCGGTTGCCGAGCACAGCGTCCTCTGCTCGCTGGTCGTCGACGAGGAGATCGCGCTGCAGGCCCTGCTCCATGATGCCGCAGAAGCCTACATTGGCGATTTGGTCCGGCCGATGAAGGTGCTGCCGGAGCTGCGCGCGGTCTGGACGCCGATCGAGGAGGGCGTCGAGCGCGTCATCTCCGAGCGCTTCGGCCTGCCCTTCCCCTGGCATCCGGACGTCAAGCGCGCCGACAACGCGGTGCTGGCCCGGGAGATCCTGGAGATCCGGCCGGCGACACCCTGGGCACACGAGTGTGCCGAGCTGCCGGCTGACGTCGAGGTGACGGGCTGGCAGCCGGGCTATGCCGAGTGGAAATTCCTCAAGCGTTTCAACGAGCTTTGTCGCCCCTAACAGTAGATCGCGGACGAAGGAGAGCCTTCAAGAAACCCTTTTAATGAGCTATGCTCCAACCTCAGGGACTCGTCTGGAATGAAAATGGAAGTTATCCAGTATAGTAAGCGTCAATCTGCGTCGAAAGCAGCAAGCCCGGCAGAAAGTTTGAATGCTGCCCGAGTAATGGCGCGTGCGCTTTCTGAAGCGACGCCGGAGAGTGATCGGGGATCTCTGGCGCGTTCTTTTTGCCACCGGCTTGTCTCGGCTTGGTGGAGGGCTCTGACGTCTCCTGCTCATGACCTTGAGCTTCGCCCTTTGTTTGAGCACGAAGAGCTATCGGATCTTCCAGAGCCTGCCGCCGCGTCGGCCGACAGCATCGGCATGGCAGCGGCGACTTACGATCCAGAGCGTGCGGCCTACGCTATCGGCCTCATCTACACGGGCATGCTGCCACAAGCCTTTCGGGCTAGTCACGGCATGTACTATACGCCGCCGGAATTGACAGCCCGTCTGATCGAGCAGGCGACTGTCGCTGGAACGGATTGGGCGCGCTGCAGGGTCTTGGATCCAGCCTGTGGTGGAGGGGCGTTCCTGGCTCCTGTTGCTCGGAGGATGCTCTCAGAGCTTGAAGGCGTTACCCCGGCCATCGCGATTAAAAATGTGTCAGGCCGGTTGCGTGGCTATGAGATTGACCCGTTCGGAGCTTGGCTTTCGCAGGTCACTCTTGACGCCGTGATGCTGCCGATGTGCCGACAGGCAAAGCGGCACATGCCGTTGGTGGTGACAGTTTGCGACAGCCTTAAAAGCCGTCCGCCGCGTGAGAGGTTCGACCTAGTTATTGGCAACCCACCCTACGGCAGGGTGAAGCTCTCTCAAGACGAGCGCGCCCGCTTCCAGCGCAGCCTTTATGGCCATGCCAATCTTTACGGGCTTTTCACCGACATAGCCCTTCAACATGTGCGGGCTGGAGGCGTCATCGCCTATGTCACGCCAACGAGTTTTCTGGCTGGAGAATACTTCAAGAATTTGCGTTCTCTGCTCGGCTCCAATGCTCCACCTGTGACGGTGGACTTTATCGCCGTGCGTAAGGGCGTATTTGAGGACGTTCTTCAAGAAACTCTCCTCGCTACCTATCGCCGGGACGGGAAGGCCACTGGTGCTGAGGTATTCGAGGTTATGCCGAATGGGGAGCAGGGAATCCGGGCAATCCGCGCCGGCAGCTTCTCCCTACCTGAAGACCAATCTCAGCCCTGGAGGCTGCCGAGAACTCCAGATCAGGCCCCTCTCGTTGAGCAACTTCAGGTCATGCCACACCGGCTGGCTGACTGGGGCTATGGTGTCAGTACGGGGCCTCTCGTCTGGAATCGACACAAGGAACAACTCTGCAGTGCGAAGGGCTCCGGACAGCTTCCACTTATCTGGGCCGAAGCAATCACGGCTGATGGGAAGTTCATTTTCCGCGCAGAGAAAAAGAACCATGAGCCTTACTTTAAGCCGTTGCCGGCAGATGATTGGCTAATTACGCGCACGCCTTGCGTTTTGTTGCAGCGTACGACTGCAAAAGAACAGAGCCGGCGGTTGATTGCCGCCGCTCTGCCGGCGTCCTTTCTGAAAAAGCACGGCGGAGCCGTGGTGATTGAGAACCACCTCAATATGCTGCGCCCAATGGGTGCAAAACCCAAAGTGTCGGCTGCTGTTCTAGCTGCTTTCCTGAACAGCGATGCCGCAGACAAGGCTTTCCGCTGCGTCAGCGGCAGCGTCGCAGTATCAGCCTATGAACTCGAGGCTTTGCCCCTCCCTGATCCGGCATCGCTCAAATCGCTCGCCGAACTAGTGCGCCGTCGGGCCGGAAGAAAGGCCATCGAAGATGAGTGCAATCGACTTTATAACAGAAAGACGGAAGACAGTGAATGAGTTTACCTCCTTATGTGTCGCGTAGCATTGTTTCTGAACGCCTCCCGCTGATATTTCCGGAAGGCACTCCAAACAGGACCTACTGTATTCGGGAGTTGGCTGCAAGCGCAGTCTTTACTGCTATATACATAGGAGCAGTTGAAGGTGCGGCGCGCTATCTTGGGCCGGTACACGTCTATCGGATGACAGAACAGCAGGCAGCGTTGGCCGATTCGGGGAGCCGCGAGGCTTACGCAGCAGGAATCCTGAAGAAGAAATTCCGTGTGCCCGGCGAACGTTGGTACGCCGATAACACCCGTGAGCCGATCCGTGACGAAACTCTAAGGGATGGATTGGTCGCCGTCGGAGCGGTTCTGCGCCGTG
The DNA here is from genome assembly GCF_008365135.1 of Azospirillum sp. Sh1. Lineage (NCBI taxonomy): Bacteria > Pseudomonadati > Pseudomonadota > Alphaproteobacteria > Rhodospirillales > Azospirillaceae > Azospirillum > Azospirillum sp. Sh1. The sequence continues at coordinate 92,005 of NZ_VTTK01000022.1, forward strand.
AGGATCTGCCGACCACGTCCGGGTTGCCGCGTTATCAACTCAAGGGAAGTTTTGCTGGGCTTTTTGATCCAGCTCTCGAGGGAGAAGGTCTGGAGAAGGCCATTGCTAATTTCCAAGCAACGCACCTCAGCAAAAGCGCTTTAGCGAGGATATCCATCATTCTTGCTGGAGCTGCTGGGAAAGAGGGTGGAGTTCTTGTCACCTTTCCCAACAAGGAGACAAGAACGCTGGCTCCGGGGCCAAGCTCAATTATCTCTAAAGACGTTATCGAAGTATTTTCCGCGCACTTCCTTGATAAGCCTGCCGTGCTTTGGTTGAGCGAAAGCGGAAATAAGGTGGTTGCTAAAGACGATAAACTTGCAGCAGCCATTGGTTTGAAGATAGAGGCTGACAAAAATCTTCCAGATCTGATTCTGGCGGATCTTGGACCGGCCGACCCGCTCATTGTATTTGTCGAAGTGGTGGCAACAGACGGCGCAATGACCAAAAGGCGAAAGGAAGCTATGCTAGAGTTGACGGATGCAGCCGGCTTTCCGCGCACCCAGATCGCCTTTTTAACAGCCTACCAGGACCGGGAGTCCGCTGGATTCAAGAAGACGGTGGCGGGGCTTGCGTGGGGGTCATTTGCTTGGTTAGTCTCCGAGCCGAAAGGTATTATTCACATGCGTGACGGCGAGACGAGTTTTCGACTCTTGGATGCGGTGATAAAAACATAATAGAGATAACCGACTTTGGAGCAGATGCGGTGGTAATGAAATGAGAAAGCTAAAATAAGGCTGGCCAATATCACTATCCTTTATCGAGCTTATAAAATAAATCTCCATCATCTTGAGTTGTCAGGAAACCTCCGCTTATGGAATGCTTCCTGGCAACTCAAGATAATATTGAAAATATTCTTTCTGGCTAGTTAGGCTGAATGCCGCCCGCAAGCCATCTTTCTGGTTCAGTTCACAGCTAGCGTTGTTTGTGAGTGCCCACTGCGCGTTTCTAGTGTGAGCGTAACTTCGATTCGGTCTGCGTGGAGAAGGTACAAGTCAAGTCGCTGCGCAAAATCGCCGAAGAGCTGGGCATGTGCCGCAGGCTCCTGGCAAAGCGCATCTGATTTCTTCTCCGTAAGCGGCGCGCTTTCATTTCCGCGGAAGCGCGCCGCATGCGACTATCATTCATCGCTGATCGACAACGACGAGGAATGAGCGATGAACGTCGAAGCCCTGCAAGCCGCCCTTCAGCGCGCGATCCGCCTGACTGGCGACGACTTTCACCTCACCCTGACCGGCACCGGCGCATACGTCACCCACTGGACCCGCCCCGCGGCCGACCTCTTCGAGGACTGCACGGCGGTCGCGAGCGGCAGCATCCCGGAGTGCCTGGCCGCGCTCGATGCCTATGTCGACGTCCTCGTCTCCCAGCGCGCCAAACCCACGGCTCCCGCCCGCCCGGCCAGCGCCCGGGCGCTCGATGCCGTCTTCGCGTAATGAGCCAATGGAGCAATAGAGCAATGGCACTCGATCCTGTTCGCGCAGCCCGCGTCCGTCGCATGCTCCCCGACAAGACAACCTGGCCCGGCACCGTCCTTGCGATGAAGCGCATCGAGGAGGGCTGCATCGTGGAGTTCGGCGATATCCGCAGTTCCACCGCCCCGTTCTTCATCCACCTCGGTCCCGGCCGCGCGCCGCTGCGCTTCGATACGGTCGACGAGCTGATCGCGGCCGGCTGGGCGGTGGACTGACCATGAGCCGCGCCCCCTGGCCCGGCAAGGCCATCACCGGCTACGTCCGGAAGAGCCTGGACGACAAGCCCTGGGACGCCTCCTTCCAGCCGAAGCCTGACGCGAAGTTCTTCACCGCCCGGCCACGGCCGCTCGAAGACAACGGCTGGAAGGTGCAGTTCGAGGGCCGCTGGTATCCGCTGCGGGGCGGCATTCACGTCCCGTTCTCGATCCTCCTGAATACGCCGCTATCGCCATGATCCTCGCCGTCACCGGGCACCGACCCGAGAAGCTGGGCGGCCACTCGCCGGCGCTACGCCGCAAGCTCGCCGTCTTCGCGTCGTTCCGGCTCCGTCACTTCATCCAGACCCACGGCCGGCCCGACAAGATCATCTCCGGCATGGCGCTGGGCTGGGATCAGGCAATGGCGATCGCGGCGATCGCCGCCGGCATCCCGCTGGTGGCGGCCGTCCCCTGCGACGCCCAGGATGCGACCTAGCCGGCCGAGAGCCGCGCCTTCTATCGGATCCTGCTGCACCGCGCCGCCGAGTTTCACGTCATCAGCCCCGGCCCCTACGAGGGCTGGAAGATGAACACCCGCAACGAATGGATGGTCGATCACAGCGACCGGCTGCTGGCGCTGTGGGATGGCTCGCAGGGCGGCACTGCGAATTGCGTGCGCTATGCCCGCGGCCTCGGCCGGCCGATCGACAACCTCTGGAGCGAATGGGAGAAGTTCACCGATGCTCTTCATGCCGCTGATTGAGATTCCGGACCAGCTCGCCGACCGCGTTCAGGCTGCCTTCTACCCGGAGAAGCCGCTCAACGAGCGCCAGTTCGCCGTCCGTTCCTACATGGCCGACCGGATCACCGACATGGTCCTGCAGCACATTCCGCTGGTCAGCCGGGACAGCATGAAATGGGACAACCGCCGCGGCGACGCCGCCGGCGACGGCAAAGTGCTCGCGAGCTGAGCCGATGGCGGTCGTTCCGCAGGAGGAGCGCCTACGGGCGTTCCGGGCGATCGCCCAGGCGCGGCTCCGGCGCTGGCCTGGGCTTGCCGATGCGGCGAGCGACGCCGGCTTCGTCGCCCTCCCGCCGGCCGTGAAGATGCAGCGCTTGATGGCCGAGGGCGGGCCGTGGTCGAGCTATCGCTTCGGCGATCTGGATCGGCCGGAGCGGGCAATGATCCTCCGGGAGATCGCCGAGGCGGCCTTCTTCGCCGACGGCTGGTAGGCGCTGGCAGATGTGTGCAAGCGAAGCCCTTGACAGGCCGCGGGGATGAAGGCTTCTGCCACGTTCCGTTGGTGGTAGAGCAACTCGAAATCGCTTGGAGGAGCGAGGTATGCGTGACTTCCTGAAATTCGTGCGGAAGCTGGTGCTGTTCGTTGTCGTGGTCGCCGTCTCGGCCGTCGTCGGTACGGGGATCGGCGTGAATATGGGCGGCGGGAAGGAGAATCCGGCCGGCTCCGGCCTGGGCGGGCTTTTCGGAATGCTCATCGGTGCCGCGACGCCGATCGTCATCGTGGTGATCCGGGCAATCCTCCGCCAGCGCCGCAAAGAGCGCGAGATGCGGGAACGGATGGAGTGGGAACGCGACCGCGCCGCCAGGACCGAAGCTGCCATCGCCCACGTCAACGAGATCGTCCGCACGCATGCCAAGGCGCTCGCCCGGCAGTACCTGACGAAAACCAAGGTGGACGCCTATGGGGCGAATGACTTCTCCGCCTGGTTCAAGGAAGAGGATCATTTCGTGGCGCGCGTGCTGTCTCCGCGGCTGTCCGACGAGGAGCTGGAGCTGCTCAACCGGGCCGACGGGGTGACGCTGAAGGACGTGTTCCTGGAGGCCTTCGACGAAATCGTTCTGGCCGAGGTCGTCGCACTGAAGAATGGCGCGGCCAGCATCGAGAACATCACCCCGGCCGAGTATGAGCGCCTGTGCGCCCGCCTGCTGGACGAGGCCGGCTGGGATACGAGCGTGACCGGCGCGTCCGGCGACCAGGGTGCCGACGTCATCGCCACGCTCGGCGGCGAGACGCTGGTCGTCCAGTGCAAGCTCTACAAGCGCCCGGTCGGCAACAAGGCTGTCCAGGAAGCCGCTGCTGCCCGCACCCACTACCGCGCCACCCATGCCGTCGTCGTCGCCCCGCTCGGCTTCACCCCAGCAGCCCGTGACCTGGCCGCGAGCACCGGCGTCGTGCTGTTGCACCATGACGATCTGCCGCAGATCGCCGACCACATTTAGAGGAAGAATCAACATATTGTTGCTTTGTCGACTAAATAAGGCATTGATATAATGGGGAAATTACAGGGTTGTATCGCTGCCCTTTTGGAGGAGACCCAATTGTTCACTCCCGCCCCCGCTCCTGTTGGGGTAAGTTGATCGGGGTAAACACAACCGAGAGAACCGCCCGTGGTCCAGCCGCTGCCGCCTCCTTACGAGTTCCGATTCATCGACAAAGATCCGTACCGCATGTGCATGACGGACATCTCGATCGACCTGGAACTCAACCAGATCATCTCGGCGGCGGCGCTCCTCGATTCCCGGACCAGCGAGCTGCTCCACGGCATTCACGTCTACGACGTGGACCTCGATGACGGCTGGACGCACTACGACCGGCGAAGGGCAAAGGATGCGTATCATCCCGACGTGAAGCCTGCAGTGCTCGATCTTCTGCACGAGGGCACACGGCTGTTGCTGGAGCGCTACAAGCCCCAGCAGGTCGTCTGCCGCACTGAAGAGCCGACGCCCCTCGGCGAATTGCCCGCGCGCTTCCAGGAGACGATCCGCTTCCTGGAGAGCCAGGGCTATAAGCGGCAATTCCTCTATCAAGACGAAGAGGATCGCTGGCACTGGGAATGCGAACGGCAGGAACTTCCGTAATAACACTGATTTCCCATAACGCCCGTATTGCTGATATCAGCGAGGAACTTGGCAATGGCAACCTGATATCAGCGAGGAACTTGGCAAAGGCAACAACCTCACGTGCCCCTGATATCGGCTTGAGAATCAACCAATTCCCCGATTTCCCATAACGCCCGCATTGCTGATATCGGCGAGAAAATCCGCTAAACCAAGCAAGTCTCGTGAACAACCCTAGCGCTCGCGTGTTGACCAATGTATCTTATGACGGATCGTCATAGCGATGATACCGCAGCCGTCATGCTGGCTGCTGAACACGAGGAGGCGAACATGGCCAACGCGCAACGTAAGCCCCAGGCGGGCGAGCGCGAAAGCCTGATGGACTACGTGGCTGCACATGATGGCCGTCTGCCGGAACCACTCCGCAGCGCCGTCAACGCATCCTGCCGCGAAGCCTTCTTCCGCCTGCGTGAGCAACTCCTCGCCAAGTGATCGTCGCCTTAACCGAAGCCCCATTCGAGGCCGGTGAGCGATAACCGCTCCCGGCCTTTTTCATTGCCCACCCGGAAGCCCGCAAACTCCAGGCAAATCAACGCTTCCAGCCCCATAGACGGCCATCTTCCGGTTATCGTGATGGCATTTCCGATCACTCCCAGGCAAACAACCTCGCAAACCCATTGTGGATCAATGCGTTAGCCCACGCTCCGCAGAAACAGGCTATCGCCCTAGCCCGATCTGTCGATTCCGCCTATGGATCACCCCGCAGAAGACAGCCGATTCCGTCTATGTAGACGCCCGGTGAGCGCCAGGAGAGATCACAGCGCATAGCCGCTCGACGACACGCAGAACGCTTTTGCAGATACGTGCAAGGCGCTCGCAGGATCGCGCTGGATAAGCCCGGAAACGCAAGCGCATCAACGCGAGAGCAGCATGATCGACCGGGCATCTCCACGACGCGCCTATGAGCTGCCGGGAATAGCGCGGGGGAGGGCACAGCGCATAGGGAGCGGCTCGTATAGAGGCTCGGGACATAGAAAACACAGGGTCGTCCAGGAGGCGCGATACGAGGACACGAGGCTACCCGAGAGGTGAGATATGAGGGATGCGACAGGGGGACGGAACTACTCGATAGGCGAGAGGGGTATCGCGTCTTTTTGTGAGCCGCGCTCGCCCGGGGGCTGCGGTCCTGTTCATTGAGGCGGCCGGAGCAGGGAATAGCCGGGCGGGTGGAGGCCCTGGGACTTGCCGCCGGTGGGCCTCAGCCGCTGGGACAGGAGGCTGCTGTTCGGCCTCCTGCCGAGCCGTGGCCAACACCAAGGCTATCCACGAGCCGTGCGCCCTGGTTCATCCTCGTCGACCCGCCAACGCCAATACCGCTCGGGCTTAACCCAAACCACCGTGGTTGGCGTCAGCGCCTGAAAGGCAGCAAGAACCGCCTTGCCGACAACCTGATTGCCGTCAGCGTTTTCGGTCAGCAAGTCCTCCCTCTTTGCCTTCACGAGGTAGTCCACCACGTCATCCTGGTAGATGCAGCCTTCGCGCTCGATCTGCGCAAGCATCCAAGCCGCGACCGTGGCGGGCGTCATCATTCGGCCTTGGGCGTCGGCTTAATTTCCTCCAACGAGTCGACCGGAAAATGGCCCTGCTCCAACTTCTTGCCCGCAAACCACTGGGCGTAAAGGAAGCCACCGTCCGTCTTGGTCCTTACTGTCATTTCTGGGCCGCCCGACTTCAGCTTGACAATTGTGCCGACCGGAAATTGTTTGCTATTGCTCATTTTCCATATTCCTTTTTGAAGGTTGGTGCCTGCACTATACCAAATGTCGCTACAATAAGGGGGAGAAGCGTCTTCCCGACCATCCAGTCGGGAAGAATCGCCGCGTCCAGCTCCGTATTGCGGTTTCAAATGGAAACCGCAATACCCGCCCCGAGCAGGGACTCGCTGGGCCGCAGGGGAGGTGTAGGCAAAGCTCCGCCTTCCGCTATCTCCCCGTAGGCCCGAACCATCGGCCGGGCCATTGGAAGCGGAACTGGGAGGGGCTGTCTCAGGCGCGTATCGGTGGGATGCGATTTTCACCGGCTCGCCACACCGTCCCGTCTTCGTTTGGCCGGTCCTCGCAAGGATCGCCGGCAGGGTGGAGCACCCACGTCCACGGTTCAAAGTCCCACCTACTCCCCAGGCCCAGCCCGGCCGTCGGGAGGCACGGAAGCCCAGACCCTCCGGTCTGGTGAAGATGCCCGCGCCGGCCCCGCATTTCACCTCCGCGGGGCAAGAGGTAGGCCTGGCTTTTTACCGGAACCCGACACGAGCCTAGGGCAAGACCGGGAACTCGGTCCCCAAGGGCGCTGCCAGCTTCGCTCCCAGGGGGACGGGTGGGAGCATATGCAGACGGCTCGCCTGATTCAAGTAATCAGTGAAGGTAATGGACAAAGTTGCTTTTCCGTGCGCTGTCATCGAGCGATGATGAGTCATCGACAACGACAGCCCGGAGCACAGAGCAATGTCCGAGATGACGATCACCAGCCCGACCGGCCGCCGCTTCAGCGTGACCCGCGAGGGCATCAGCTACCGCTACACGATCACCGAGCCGGACGGCCGCACCGTCCCGCATGAGCTACTCGGCCATGCCGACTGCCGCGAGCTGATCTCCTACGACCTGTTCATCGAGCAGCGCAACCTGACCAGCGCCTACGCCTGCGCCGCATGAGGATCGCCATGACCGCCAAGCCCAACATCGAGGACGTCTTCGCTGCCTTTGCCGCGTTCCAGGGCGAGAGTGCCCGGATCGTCACCAGCCTGAACGCGATGCACCGCGCCCGGGCCTTCGACGAGGCCCGCGAGACGCTGAAGGCCCGGCTGACCCAGCTCGGGCTGGCCGAGCATATCGACTGGACGGAGCGCTGATCGACACCGGCACGGCGCGCTTTCTCTCGCCGATCGGCAGCGCGTCGTGCGAGTCTTCATCTGTCAGCAGTGACTGACATCAACACGCAACCTCAACTCTGGAGCACAGCATCATGACCAACGACAAGATCGCCATCGCCCTTGCCGAGATCGCCGAGATGGGCCGGGCTTGGGAGAACGCCCGCCATGCCAAGCCGAGCCTCGCCAACAAGCTCGCCAGCGTGATCGCCGATCGCTGCCGCGACGCTTCCGAGCTGGCCAAGCGCCACGGCGTCCAGCTCGCCGCCTACTCCGGCGACTACATCCAGGCGGTAATGGAGCAGATCGGCGCAGGGCGCAAGCAGGCGCTGGCGGCGGCGAAGACGGGCGGCGGCATCACGATCCGGACGATGACCCGCGTCGTCGACGAGCCGCAGCAGCCCCTCCAGCAACCCGAGCAGCGCGTCGACATCGACTTCGGCGACGAGTTCGGCATCCTGCCGACCTGATTCCGGCCGCGTAGCTGATCCGAGCGGGGCGGCGCTGTGATGGCGTCCGCCCCGCAACTGTCTCTCACGGAGCGGAGCATGAAGAAGACCATTCCCCTCGACATCCTGATCGACCTCGACCGCGTCAACGACCGTCGCCTCCGGCTCGCCTCCAAGACCCATCACCGGCCCCGGCAGAACCGTGCCCTAATGCTGCGCCGCCGCCTCGACCAGGCCGTGCGCCGGCTGATCGCCACCATGCCGCTGGAGCTGGTCCAGTAATGGATTTGCTGATCGAGCTGTGGGCCGGCGTCTGTGCGCTCGGCATCGTCATGGGCATCGTGCGCGGCCTAACCGTCCCTGATCCCGTCTCCGTCTTCGTCGGCATCTGTCTGGCGCTGTTCGCTGGCCGGCGCTGACACGGGAATAGCGGCCGGTGTGGTGGGGCTGGGAATCGCTGGCCCGCCTGCCTGCGCACGGGAATAGCTGGCCCGCCCCCGAGGGCTGGGAATAGACGGGCGGGTGGACGCGCGCGGGAATAGCCGGGCCGCGGGAGGCCCTCCCCCTGCCCACGGCCCTCCGGCCGCCCCACCCCGGCGCTCCCTCGCCCCGGCGGCCCTGCCCGCCCGGCCTCCGGCCGGCCCGTGGTCCTGTCGGTGGCCCGCCGGCGGGCCTATGGGGAGGAGGGGGTGTGGCTGCGCCGGCGGCGACGATTCCTCTTGACAGGAGGCTCTTATCTGTGAAGCTGTCGAACTTGGATCCTGAATACTTTCCTATTGATTTCCTAATGTTTCTTCTTATCGAAAAAACGTGTTTCACTCGTAATTGTCAGTTTCAAAGATAATCTTTAACACTAGGCATCTTTCAAATCACTTTTGCGAGATCATAGCATGGCTTTCCTGTCAAGACAAAATTGTCAGTCCCTAGTGAAATTCCTCTGGAATAAATCTCTTGTGTTATCAGTAAGCGCTTAGTATAAAGACGTTGTTAGCGCGTTGCGTTGACGGTCAGGGAACTCCCTCCCTGATCCACTCTTTCCAACGGAGCACACTATGTCGGACGTCAAGAGCGTTGAATTTAAGGCCGTCGAGCTGGTCGCCGTCGAAAGCGCCAAAGTTGCCATGCAGCCGCGCATGAACAAGCTGCCCAAGCCTGTTTACTTCTACTTTGACACTGCCGAGCAATATCTGCCGCACGGCACGGAAATTGATGACGAATTTCTCTACAATCATCAAGTCGGTGGCAAGGCAAAGTCTTCCTACATTGGTCGCATGCCCAATGTGGAGTTGGCTAAGAGCGGAAAGAACCCGTATGCTGATATCAGCAATACCGACACTGTCGTTACCCTGGAAAGCTATCGCCATCTCCTGCCCGTTGCGCCGCAAGTTTGGGAAGTCCTGAGCAAGTCCAAAACTCCGCTTCTGGCTTGTGAAATTATGCAGGCTGTGGCTAAGAAGAACGCGGACATGAGCAAGTTGAAGTGGTTTAACGAAGCTGTCCGTTCAACGCTCATTGATCTGTGCATGTTTGGACTGGCAAAGCGTGACACTGTGAAAGTCAACGTGAGCCGCACTCGTTTCCAGGCAACTGACCCGAAGGCAATTGAGATTGTCGCGAAAGCGTAAAATCTCTTGACAGTGAGCGCGAGACGTGAGTTAGCGTCTCGCGCTTCACTTCACAGACAATGTTGCACAAGCGCAACTCAAGTTTTTCCACTCGATTGTCAAGAGATTTTTCTTGTTGACACGGCACGTAATCTTGGGAGCGGTAAAAAAAAGCGGGGGTGCTGTCGAAGTGGGATGCGGTCGTTTCCCCGCGCGGCGGATTTAATTAAGGCCTTTACTCCGTGCGCAATACCCCGCCGTTCGCTGCGCAGTGTGGCAGGTGGGAGGGTGGCCGTGTGGAAGGTGGCAGGGTGGGTGCTGACCGCTGGGTGGGGCCTGGTGGGGTGAAGCCAGGGCCTTTGCCCCGTGTGGACTGGCAAGAGGTGGCCGATGGACGTGATCGCGGACAGGGTCAGGCAGTGGTTCGTACAGATGCGGGCGGCCGGCGCGGTGGAGATTCAGCACTACGGACGGAACGGAACGGCTGGCGGCGGTGCGCTGGGAGGACGTGCTGACAGCGGCCGGAGGCTGGGCGGAGGGTTGGTGATGACCATCAACGGTGACGCTGCAATGGCCTGTTGACTCCTTAGATTGATCGTGGCATAGCCATACTTGCTTTCGCTACGGGCACTTGTCGCTGCCATACGCACCCTGACGCTTATCGCGCAGTCCGCGTATTGCTCAAAGGATCGCTAGATCCAGTAGCATCAATAGTTATGGTTGAAACACCTTAACCACGCCAATCCCAACGTGGCCGAAGGTAATGAGCAGCGCATTACACAAGCATGGCCACGCCGGAGGTTCGGCATGTTCTGCAATCTTAAAGGAGCCAAGGCGCGAGCTAAAGCACTTGGCAAGGCTCTTGACGCTATAGGCGTCGAGGCACCGCATAGCGATTGCCTGGACGTAATCGCTCAGGCGGCCAACCCGAAGTTCTCGGGCTGGCATGAACTGGTACAGGCCCTCAAGAACGACGAGCGTCTGGAGGTTGACAACTATCAATTCCAGACATCGCTTATGACGATTCTCTCTGACTCTCTTCCTGATGAGCAGCTTGCGCCGGTGATGATAAAGTTCTGCGGCTCAGGATACAAGAAACCACCGCTGATTCGCCGCCCTCTCGTGCTGGAAAATGGGGATCTAGCTCCAGGAACATTTAATCTTCTCGGCACGGCAGAATCCCAAGAATTCATTGATGAGATGAACAGGGGCTATGGCAGCGGCGACTTCTTCGCCAATGTCGACAGCCCGCACGCTCAGGCAATGAAGGCTGCCGCCGATCGTATGTTTGAGCCTCAGAGAATGGCAAGGGCAGCGCTGAACAAGCAAAGGGAAGAGCGCCAGCAGCGGATCGCAGCTAAGAAGCTCTTCGTCGTTAAGACCAAGAAGAAGGGCTGACATCGAAATGGGGCGTCCATCATGGACGCCCCATTTCGACATACATTTCACATGCCCTTCATGGATCCTTAAAGACCGATCTTTGTGTAACTCACACCGCGCTTGGTCAGTTCAGCCTCGATTTCATCAGCTTGCAGCTTCCAATCAGGAAACGTGCGGACCATAAACGGCTTGTCCTGCCCTGCCGGCGTGTTGTCATCGACCGCCAGTGCATTAGCGATAGCGCCATGCATCATCAACAAAGACTGCGTCGTATATCCGGGAACGTTCATAGCGCTTCTCCTCAATGATAATCTGAAGTTTCTTTTGCCGGCTATTTCTGACGGGGATCCACAGGCTGAAGATCATAGATCTCATCTCCGCGAACAATGCAGAGGATTTCATTCGATCTGATACCCATGACGCCAGTAGTGTTCTGAACAGCATACTTCAAAACGAAGTCATTCCCGCTGGCTCTCGGGTCGTCTTGGCTAACTACCCATCCACTGGCCTTCGGCTTGTCGGGGCTTGGGTCAAGTCGCTTCTGAATGGCGGCGGCGCATTTGTCAGCGAGTTCGAGCCGGCTTGGTCCGGTCGGGGCCACGGACATGCTCTTTCCGGTCTGCACGCATCCAGCAGCGAGCAGCACCACCGAAGCCACAAGTACATTACGGAACGCCAGCAACATCTTCACTCCCTACAACCGGACGCTCTGCATCCGTCAATCCATGACGCATTACATACATTAGTATGCAATGACTGACCCACTCGGTGCTCCGCGCTGCATGCAGCGTAATGGTTCACCTTCCTGCGCGGCAATCCTCGTTACGAGTTTAACCGCTAGTGGTTTCCTAGCAAATCGCCTTCAACCTGTCATCCCGCTTCAGCAGTTTTTACGAGCGCAGGAGAACTCGCGCGTCCTTGTAGAAGCAGGGTGGTTTACAGCCTGGACTTGGCGCGTCTTGCACATGGCATCGACACCCATTCCGTGCGACGATGCGGCCAATCATGCCGCATAGGACAGTCCCATGCCCCGCGAGCCGCAAAACCCGTTCGAGTTCCTGCTGCGCGAGCTGATCGAGCGACCGGAGGGGCCGGCGGCGCTGGGCGCGATGAAGATGGTCGAGGATGCGCTGAGCGTGAACCTGGACGTCGTGGAGGGCGTCGTTAACGCGCTCGCCGCCCGGATCGAGACGCCCGACGCCCCGGACCTGGAGAAGCGGCTCGACGACGCGGTGAAGGCCTGGGAGGAGCGCTGCGGCGCGCCGATGACACCCAGCCTGCTCGACAGCCTCCGGCAGGATGCCGAGACGCTGGTGCAGAAGCGCATGCAGCAGCCGCCCCGCTGCGTAGAGATCCTCGACGGCTGGGACGCCGGTGCGCGCGATCTCGGCTATGAGATCGGCGGGCTGCTGGACGGGCCGGAAGGGACGTTGCATCGGCTGTGGTCGGCGATCTCGATGGATCTGGCGCTCGATGCGATCAGCGCCCGGGACAAGGCCGCGGCCAGCGCTGCCGGCGCGGATGAGGAATCGGCCGTCGACGAGATCAAGCGGCAGTTCGAGGTGGCGATCGGCCGGCCGATGTCCGAGGGCGAGTGGAGCCGGCTGCTGGAGCATGCGGCGCGGCATGCGGAGCGGGTGATGGTGCCGATCATGACGCGGGGCCTGGGCGCGCGATAACGCCCAGGCATCCGATCAGGCCGACGCGCTGGAGCGGCGTTCCGGCTCGTGCCTGCCGCTGAGCGACCAGATCAGGATGAAGATCCAGAACAGCGGCATCCAGCCGAAGACGATGTTCGCGACGACGATTCCCCAGAAGCTGGAATGGTCGCGCCTGATGGCGATGACGGTCGGCAGGAACATCAGGCCGAGCAGCGCCGTGATGACCAGTGCGCCGCCGACGAACGGAACAAGCTCTCCCATCGCCGGCCTCACATGCAGGGAGCGACGCGCTTGTTCCAGATCTCGTCGGGATGGAGCGTCCAGTCGCCCTCCCGCAGTCCAAGCACCGTGACCTTGGTCTGCGTCGGCGAAACCTTGGTGAAATCGGCCATTGCGCCGTAGGTGACGCCCTTCGTGAACGACCAGACGGCCGTACCGGAATCCGGGTAGAGCTGCTGGTAGCCGGGATTGATTCCCTTGGTGACAAAGCAGCGGAATACCTCTTCGAGCGGCTTGTCGACGACGCCGCTCTGGCTGTCCGCGACCCTACGGAAGTTATCCTCGCCGGCGACCATGAAGGTGCATCCGCACAGGGAGAGCGCAGCGGCAAAAAGAACGAGCTTTCGCATCGGTTGTTTCTGCATCAGGTTTTCAACGTGCGCTTAGTCTGCGAAATGCCGGGCGGTCGTCAAGATCAGACTTGCCATTGAGCTATTGCTGTATGGGTGAATTGGTCAATTTGCCTAGTTGTCATTCAGCGGTTACATTAAGGCGGTTCGCCCGTCCGGAGCCGCTGAATGAACGACGCACACGACATCGACGACGATTTCGAGGACGCTGACAGCGACGCTGTGAACGACTTGGAGCGCGACGACGACGAGAGCGCTTCGAGCGACAGCGACGACAGCGAGAACGCATCCAAGAGCATCCTGAATGCTTCCGCAGCGCCCGGCCGGGCGCGGTCGAAGAAGAAGAAGCTGCTGCGCCGCGGCTCGAAGATCCCGGACCATATCTGGGCCGAGCTGCGCGAGATGTACGAGAGCGGCAACTACTCCCAGGCCGATCTGGTGCGCTACGCCAAGAGCCGAGGCTTCGGCATCAGCCAGCCCGGCATCTGCAAGCGCATCGGCAAGGAGGAGTGGGTCAAGGGAGCCAAGGCCGAGGAGATCCGACGCAAGGCCCAGGAGGAGATGGTCTCGGCGATCGGCGAGAATCTCCGCTCGATGCTCGACCGGCACTCCCAGCAGGCGCTGGCGCTCCAGCACGAGGCCCTCCAGCACTTCAACTTCGCCAACACCCAGCGCCGCTCCGGCAACCCCGACTATCTGATCCCGGCCGCGCTGCTGCGCCAGATCGGCGCAACGATCAACGAGGCCCAGCTCATGGAGGCCCGGGCGCGCGGCTTCGACTACCGCGAGGGCAAGCCGTTCGGCCAGGACGAGGGCGACAAGTCGCAGGACATCGCCGAGCTGCGGGTGTCGGTGATGAGCGACGATGAGGTCGCCGAGCTGAAGTCGCGCAAGGTCGATCTCGGCGAAGACGACGACGAGGACGGCGGGGACGAGTGATGCTGTTCCTGCCGGCGCAGACCGCGGCGATCAGGACGAATCTGTTCCCGCACATTCCCAGGGTGCGGCGGGTGATGGACAGCTCGGGCGGGCTGTCCATCAAGCTGCATCCCGGCCAGAACACCGTCTTCCGTTCGCCCAGGCGCTACCGCACCGTCGTCGCCGGCCGGCGCTGGGGCAAATCGACCCTATGCGTCGTCGAGCTGATCTGCGCCGCCGCCGCCAAGCCGCGCCAGAACTGCATGTATGTCGCGCCGTCACACGCGATGGCCCGGCAGATCGTCTGGGACGCGCTGAAGGAGTCGATCCCCGATTCCTGGCTCGCCAAGAAGCCGAACGAGACGAACCTCGAAATCCGCCTGAAGAACGGCAGCAAGATCATGCTGCGCGGCTCGGACAACCCCGACAGCCTGCGCGGCATCAAGCTGCATTTCCTGGTGATGGACGAGTTCCAGGACTTCAAGCCGGACACCTACTCCAAGGTGCTGCGCGCGACCCTGTCGGATACCAACGGCCGGCTGCTGACCATCGGCACGCCGAAGGGCTACGCGAACATCTACGAGCTATACCAGAACGGTATAGCGCGCGACGACGGCAAGCCCCGGAAGAAGGGCTGGGCGAGCTGGCAGTTCAAGACGGCCGATTCCCCCTTCGTCCCCGACGAAGAGATCGAATCCGCCCGCAACGACCTCGATCCGCACAGCTTCTCACAGGAGTACGAGGCCAACTTCCTCGCCATGGGCGGCCGGGTCTATTACGACTTCAGCCGCGACCACAATGTTCGCCCTTGCCCCTACGATCCGTCGCTGCCGACGCTGATCGGCCAGGATTTCAACATCGACCCGATGTCGACCGTGCTGATCCAGCTCCACGGCGAGGAGGTCTGGGTGACGGGCGAGCTGAGCCTGCGCTCCAGCTCGACCGAGGACGTCTGCCGGGAACTGGTGCGCGAGTTCGGCTGGGATTTCCGGGACAAGGCGACGGTCTATCCCGACCCGGCCGGCAATACCCGCCAGCATGCCCGCGGCGAGTCCGACATCCAGATCTTCCGGGAATGGGGCTTCAACCGCATCCTGTTCCGCCGCAAGCACCCCAGCGTGCGCGACCGCATCGCCGCGGTGAACCGGCTGATCTGCGATGCCTCCGGCCGCCGGCGGCTCTTCATCGACCCGTCCTGCAAGCACCTGATCGAGAGCCTGGAGAAGCTGCTCTACAAGGAGGGCACGAACGAGCCGGACAAGGATCTGAACATCGAGCACATGGGCGATGCCCTGGGCTATCCGTGCGAATACGAGTTCCCGGTCAAGCGGCGCTCGCACGCGATCGGCTATTCCCACTGATTTGAGCTATCAGTAACCGATGAATATAATGGAAGAACCGTCGCCGTGAGAGGCCAGACATGCCCAGCCCTACCCCGAATCTGAATCCCAACCAGCCGCAGGTGATCTCCACCTCCCTCGCCGCGGCGACAGCCGGCTATTCCGACAAGGATGTCGAGACGCTGATCCAGCGCCGCCATCCGGATTTCCAGAAGTGGATCGAGCACTGGAAGTTCTGCCGGCTCGCCTATGAGGGCGGCCGGGAGTGGTTCAATCAGAAGAACCTGTTCAAGTTCTACCGCGAAGGCCTGCGGGAATACGAGGAGCGGGTCAAGCGCTCCTACCGCGCCAACCACACCAAGCGCGTCGTCGAAGCCGTCAACCAGTTCCTGTTCAAGTCCAGGCCGCAGCGCGCCGCCGACGCGCCGGCGATCCTGCGCGACTTCTGGGGCCGGGCGACGCTGTCGGGCATGACGATGGACAGCTTCGCCAAGCAGATCGACATCTGGCTGTCGGTCTTCGGCCTGGTCTACGCGGTCGTCGACCGGCCCGGCGATGCGATGGTCGCGGCCGACGGCAAGCTGGTGGCCGGCGATGCCGAGGCCCTGCCCTACAGCTACCTCGTCTTCCCGACCCATGTGCTCGATCTCGCCTTCGACGACGCCGGGCATCTGCGTTGGATTCTTGTCGCGGAGGACTATCGCGACGACGCCGACCCCCTGAAGAGCAGCGGCAAGCCGCTGGTGCGCTACCGGCTGTGGACGCGCAGCGAGTGGATCCTGTTCGGGCCGGAAGACGCCGATCACCCCGAGAAGATCACCCGGCTGGACAGCGGCGAGCACGGCCTGGGCGTCGTGCCGGTCGTGCCGATCACCGAGACAGAGGGGGCGCGCTATTCGGCCCCGTCCCTGATCGGCGACGTCGCCTATCTCGACCGCACCGTGACCAATTACGCCTGCCTGCTCGACGAGATCATCTACGAGCAGACCTTCAGCCAGCTCGTCATGCCGGCCGAGGGCATCCTGCCCGGCACCGATCCGGCCAACCAGATCATCGCCGCGGCCAAGGAGCGCATCTTCCTGTTCTCCGGCGGCGACGGCAACAACCGGCCGAGCTACATTAGCCCGGACGCCAGCCAGGCCCAGCTCATCATCGACGCGATCGACCGGCTGACCCGCACGATCTACGCTGCGACCGGCACCGACGGCGGCGAGGCGAACAGCCAGGCCATGTCGAAGGGCCGGGAATACGCCTCCGGCGTCGTGCGCTCCTACGATCACGCCGGCATCGAGAACATCCTGCGCGCCAAGGCCGCGGCGCTGGAGCGCGCCGAGGATCAGATCATGGCGCTGGTGCTGCTGTGGATGGGCCAGGACAACGTCGAGATCGACCCGAGCTGGGTGCGCTACCCGACGCAGTTCGACATTCGCGGCCTGTCGCAGGATCTCGAAGTGGCGAAGGCGCTGTCCGACCTGTCCGCGCCGGTCGCCGTGATGCGCGAGCAGATGAAGGGCATGACCGAAAAGCTGTTCCCGCGCATGAGTCCGGAGGAGCTTCAGCGCATCAACAAAGCGATCGGCAGTTGGGAGCCGGCCTATCTCGCCGAGGATGAGCTGGTCAAGGCCGAGACGGACGAGATCGAGGCCAAGATCGCCGTCACCGAGGCCGCCAGCAAGCGCGAGGACGCGCTCGCCGAGCATCAGATCGCCATGGGCGAGCGTGCCGCATCCCAGCCCCAGGACCAGGCCAGGATTGCCGCCTGACGCGAGAAACCGGGGTCTCTGGACCCCGGTTTGACACACTATCAGTCATCGGTTACATATAACTCATAACCTTTTCATCGAGCCAAGCAACCGTGCTCAAAAAGGAATCCCGCATGAACATCAACTTTGCCCGGCGTCCGGCCCTGCCGGCGACTGCCGGTTTCGGTATCGCCTCCGTCGTCTCCGGTCCCTACGGCCACCGCTTCCGCTTCGAGCCGGAAAACGGCTCCGGCACCGGCCTGGCCGGCTCCGGCGCGACCGACGATGCCAGCGCCAAGTCCGAAGAGAACCAGGATAAGGCAAACGAGTCCGCTTCCAAGACCGACGGCCAGCAGCAGAGCACCCTGAGCGAACAGGAAGCCAAGCTGCTGAAGGATCTGATGAAGCACAAGAATCGCGCCAAGGAGGCCGAGGACAGTGCTGCGCAGGCCAAGAAGGAGAAGGAGGAACTCGAAAAGCGTGTCGCCGAGCTGCTGGGCGTCGAGGGAATCGACGAGCTGCAGGGCCGCCTGGAGGCGATCCGGCAGGACGAGGAGACCCGTCTGCGCGCCGCCGGCGAGTTCGACAAGCTGAAGGATCGCCTGGTGTCCGAGCACACCAAGGAAATCCAGAAGCTGCAGGGCACGCTGAACCAGCAGGTCGGTGATCTGAAGAAGCAGCTTGAGCAGGCCAACGGCCAGATTCGCAAGCTGTTGGTGTCGAACGCTTTTGCCGGCTCCGCCTTCATCAACGGCGAGCTGGTCATCACCCCGACGCATGCCGAGCGCCTGTACGGCGACCACTTCAAGGTGGAAGTCGACGGCGAGGGCAACCCGGTGATGCGGGCCTACAACGCCAAGGGCGAGCCGCTGATCGACTCCGCCGGCAACCCCCTGCCCTTCGACGCCGCCCTGGCCGAGATCGTCAACGCCGATCCCGGCAAGACCTCGCTGTTCCGTCCCAAGGCCAAGCCGGGTGCCGGCTCGGGCGCGCTGGGAACGGGCGGCGAAGCCACCCAGAAGCCCCAGGCCCGCGGCGTCGCCCGCATCGCGCAGGGGCTTGCGTCCATGAACACCTGACCCGGGGTCCACATGCACGGTTGCACGCGGCATGGACGGGTTCCGGTTGTCAGTCATCGCTGAACGATAGTCAGTCATCAGCACGAGGAAGACGACCATGCCTTTGATGATCGAAGACGCCCAGCACCTCTCCAACAACGACCTGGTCCGCGGCGTCGTCGAAGAGATCATCGACTTCGACAACCTGTTCTCGGTCCTGCCCTTCGTGAAGACCGAGGGCAAGTCCTACGTCTACAACCGCGAGGGCACTCTGGCGACCGCGACCTGGATCGTGCCGAACGCCAGCGTGATCCCCGAGGACGCGACGACCTTCCAGGAAGTCACCGTCACGCTGCGGATCCTGATCGGCGACGTGGACGTCGACAACTTCCTGAACTCGACGATGTCGGACACCAACAGCCAGTTGGCCGTCCAGATCGCCCACAAGGCCAAGGCCATCGCCCGCAAGTTCTCCGACGCGCTCATCAACGGTGACGCCTCGAAGAGCTACAACCTGTCGGACTTCGGCGGCACCGGCACCGCGACCAACGTCGAGTTCGACGGCCTGGATCGCCTGACCGTCCCGGCGATGACCCTGTCGGCCGGCACCAACGGCGGCGCGCTGACCTTCGAGCTGCTCGACCAGCTCATCGACAAGGTGAAGCTGGGTCCGGACGCCTTCGTGTTCGGCCGTCGCACCATCCGCGACTACAAGCGCCTGCTGCGCTCCGTGTCGCGCGTGTCGCCGGAGTACATCCGCCTGTCGAACGGCAAGGACGTGCTGGGCTATGCCGGCGTGCCGATCCTGCTGAACGACTTCGTGCGTGAAGACCTGACCGTCGGCACCTCGGTCGACTGCTCGACCGTCTTCGCCGCGCGCATGAACGAGGTCGACGGCGTGCATGGCCTGTACGGCGGCGACAACATGGGCTTCTCGATCCAGAACATCGGGCAGCTCCAGACCAAGGACGCCCAGCGCACCCGCGTCCGCTGGTACTGCGCGGTCGCCCTGAAGGGCACCAAGTCGCTCGGTAAGATCGTCGGCATCCGCTCGATCTGATCGCAGCAGGGGGCCGGGGAACACCCGGCCCCTTCTTTCTTTCAGCCCAGGATTTCCTTATGACCGAACCCGCCCCGACCCTGCCCGACGACGCCGACGGCCTGACGCCGACCGTCGTGATCCCGGCCGTGAAGCGGCCGGTCATCCCGAACCCGGACGACACCTTCGACGCTTCCGGCGTCGTCACCCATGAAGAGCTGCCCGAGGTGCTATTCCCGACCTTCGTCCGGCTCGCCAGCGACGCGCTGACCGATTTCACCGGCGTCCTGGGGTCGATCGTCTTCAAGGACGGCATCTCGACCGAGCCGCACTCCTACCAGACCGTGATGGCACTCGCCGCCGGCGGCGGCTGGCCGGTCGAGGACGTGCGCACCGGCATCCGTCTGTCGCCGCTGTCCGAGGACCGCGCCTTCCGCGTGCCGATGGCCTCGCGCGAGTGGAACGACGGCATGCCCTATCCCGATCACGTCGAGTTCCCGGCTGCCCGCGCCGAAGCCCCGGCCGCTCCGGAAGCGCCCGCGACCGATGCGCCGGCCGAAGAGGGTCTGCTCGACGCCGTCGCCCGCGCCGTGCAGGTCCGCACCGCGCTCTGCGCCGTGCGCGACGCCAAGGGTGCGCGCTTCCTGCGCCAGCTCTGCGAGGAGCGCGGCCTGCCGACCGCCCGTTCCGGCGATGACATGGTCGACACGCTGGCCGGCGTGCTGACGCTCGACGAAGCGAAGGCGCTGCTGAGCTGACTCGCGTCTGAAGACAGCCGCCAGGGCCTGTTTTCGCCCCGTGG